>MNYN01000011.1 GCA_001873105.1 Flavobacteriaceae bacterium CG2_30_34_30
ATTGAATTTAATTAAATGATAATTCGATTTATAATTAATATTATGTAAAATAGAAAAAAAGAAGACTACAATCCTATGTGGGTCATTTATCATTGCTTCTTCCCTTTCCTAGCAAGCTTTCTTGGTTTTTAAGTTCGTAGGATTTATTAAAAATAGCATTATCACAAACATATAATTCTCCTGTTACACCCACCATAAGCCAATCGCCTGCTTTGCCTTTCATCGTTCCTTCGATGGTTTCCACTTCAAAGGGTTCCATAATTTGAGCACATTGTATAGGAATTGGTTTTTTTACAGCGGTTTTAAACGCTAAATCCGGCAGTTGTTTTTGTGTAAATAGTAGCATTTGTTTAAAGGTATAAATCCATTAAGTTAAAAATTTCACTTTTAAAAATGTAGTAAAAGCATCGTCTTGAGTATTCATCAAACTGGTATATGCCACAAAAGCATTCGTGTGTATGGATATTTTTTCACGAATTCCTGCTGCATCTGCGGCAAGGGTATAATAAGTCCTTGCTTTTTCAAAATCGCCACAATACATTGCTGCTTCTGCTATGGTAGCATTTTTCCACAAGCTGCTAAAAGGGTCTTTTTCCGTTGCTGCTAAAGCTTGTTGGGCATACGTACGCATGGTGTTTTTATCATCCTCATACACTAAACTTAAAAAAGCTAGATTAATAGCATGGTAATATATCTGTTCGTTATCCTGTTTTTGGGATGCCATTTCTAGTCCCTTTCCATAATATTCCATAGCTTTACTCCCATCGGTATCTGAAAAAGTTTGCAGGTATCTTCTTTTATGTCTGCCTCCCAAAACCCCTATTAAATCTGTGTTTTCTTTTGAAAGAGAATGGTTTAGTAATAGGTCCATTACCTCCTCATGCCTATCCAATCCCTCCAAAGCAAAAAGAAGTTGTTTTAACCCCTTTGCATTTAAAGTTTCTTTAGTGGGCAGTAATTTTTTTACAACAGCATCATAATTGCCTAAAAGGTTATTTATTTCTTCTTGATTGGTGTAAAGATTATAAAATTGGTTGTTATTTAACGTATCTAAAAGCAGCCGATAACTATCATTTTCTTGATTAGCGGGTTGAACCATTGAAAAATGATTTCCTCCAACAGTTACACGATATTTCTCCTCAAAAGGATCAAAAACAGTATGCAAAGGCACTTCTTTATCCTCGGTGCCTGCAACGACTTTAAAGGCGAAAGGATAGCTTTTTGAAAAAGTTTTATTCCATTCGCTGCGTAACGTTTTTATCAATGGGGCTTCAATATAAAGTTCTGACCAACGATTGTCTATTAATTTAGAAGGTTCTACCTCTATGCCATTGCTTGGAGTTCCAAAAAGCAATACATGGCTTATTCGATTGAAATCCATTGCATCCATTTCTAATAAAGCCTTCTGAACAGCCAAACCTCCTATACTATGTGCAACAATAGCAATGCGTTTATAACTGCCATATTTGTGTTTTATAGATGCTGAAAGATAATCAGCAACCCTATTGATATCTTCAACAGAAGCCCAGATGCCTTTTCCCATTTGGGGTTTCACATTTTCTGAATATCCAAACGGAAACATATCCCAACCTTTCATCTCGGAATCTTCTTGAACTAGCTGCTGCATGGCATCAAAAGTATTGGAAGCTTCCCCTGAAAATCCGTGTACAAAAACGATTGCATTTGCAGAGGCTTCTTGTTTTCTAAAAACACTAACTACTTCTTTTTCAACCTGTTTTGATGGTTCTATTATTGTTTTGGTTGAATCCAGAACTTCTTTTGTTTGTTTTTCTTTTGGAAGTCTGCTTAAAATGAAATCATCATACAATTGTAGGTTTACAAACGGACGTTGTGTGGGTTTTCTTTCCGGTACTTTTTTCATTAAATAATTAATAACATCGGTCATTCGAATGTATGGCTCGTCAAAAAAGGTTTTATGTTCGCCTTTAAGGACTTCTACTAAGCAGGTAGTAAACAAGCTTAGCGTATCGCCTGGAAGGATATACGATTTTTCATCAGCTCTGCAAGAAGTAAGGATGGAGGTGCCTTTGCCGTCTTCTATTTTTTGTGCTAAACCCTCCGGATTTCGTAAGCGTTGTTTTAATTCTGTAGGATTAATTTCCGTAGCTGCTTTGGTCATTCCTTCAGCGTGGCAACAATCTAAAAACAAGACAATACGTTTTGATTTTAATGCGTTTATTAATTCTTTTAATTCTTCTGCACGTACCCAGGTTTTTTCAAAATTTTCGATGGTACAATCATTTGGTTGTAAGAAATAATGCCTATTATTTTCTGCTTCAGGTTTTAATGCTTCCCCTTTATTTTGTCTTGCGATAAGATCATTATCAGTAAAAGTACCTCCATGTCCGGAATAAAATAAAAAAACAGAAGCGTCTTCGTTTGTGTTTTTTATTAAATGCTGAAAAGCGCCTATAATATTTTTTCTAACGGCAAGTTTTTCGGTTAAAAGGGTAATATTTTCTTTTTTATAGCCTGCAATCTTTGGGTTAGATAGGATATCATACACTGCTTTTGCATCTTGAACACTTTCTGGTAAATCGTGCCCAACCCCAATGATAATAGCGTAAGAGTTTTTTAAGGATTTCATTTTTTTATTTGTTGCCATGCTTTATAGTGCATTATACATGGTTTTTATTTCTTGGATTTGTGCCGCGGTAATGTTTTTACTGGCTAGGTTTACAACTTTTAGTAGGGATTTTGTAAGTTCACTTTTTTGTTTTGTAATAATTCCTTTCGCCTCTAAAGCATCACAAAGAAAAAGAGCGTTCTTATTGGTAACAGAAATTCCCTCTTCTTTAGCAAGGTCTATTACTGCGTTTTCCATACTTTCTTTTATGGTCATAAGTTGTTGAAATGGTGTTTCCTTTTCTGAGGTTTCAATTTCCAAACCGGATTTTCCTTTACTCATTTCCTCGGGTTTCACTATTTCAAAGGTGGCTTTTGCTTTTTCGAGTTCTTTTTCAAAAGAAAATGCTATTCCTGAACTATCTACTTTTAAGGTTCCGAGGCGGTGAAAAGCACCTACAAAACTTTTTCTAAATAAAAACAAGATTAAAAATAAGGTTACGGGCCAAATAATAACTTCAATTAATTTGATAATGAGTTCAAAATTTGTCTGGAAGGAAGTTTCTAGAGTCATATAAATAATGGATGTTTGGTTAATGCCAGTAATTTAAAATAGTTCTAAAGGATGGGGAATCCTTAAATTTCACAAAATGGGGGTCGTTTTGGAACGTCTGGGAAGTGAATAAATGTCCTTCAGCCACAGCTTTCGTTAGATGTTTTTCCATTTTCATTTTATTTTCAGCAATGGCAAAAAATTGAGCAAAAGCATAATCAATACTTCCAAATTGATAAATTTTTCTACTTTCTTCAAGTTTTGTGAGGTATAATTTCTCCTCTTTTTTATCCCCCAATTTAAGATTGCATATGGCTAGTTTTATTAAAACATCCGTATCTGTTGGGTCTATTTTGTATAGTTCTTCTAGTAGTTTTTCTGCCTCCTTAAACTCGTTTTTAAAGTACAATGTTTCGGCAAGCAATTTTTTATTGGTGATTTTTTTTGCCGCACTAAGGATTTTGGTTAGATGCAGATTTGCAACTTTTGAATTTCCTAACAATAAATATTCTTTTGCAGTGAATAAATAAAAATCATAATAGGTTTCCGGGTTGTTGACAAGTTCTAATTTGTTTAAAAAGTTGTCCAATTTATCATTCTTTCCGGAGCGTACATAGGAAGTTATCAATGCTTTGTTTAAAAATATTTTTTCAGATTCTTCTGCTATAGGTTCTAGAAGTTGAAAGGCGTTTTCATATTTTTTCAATTCTATATCTGCTAAAGCTTTGACGTATATTCGTATAAGACATTCGGGGCAGTTTTGCTTGTCCATACTATCCATTTTTATTTCATTAAAAATGGCTGTTACATCTTGCGGGCGGTTCACCATTTGCAATGCTACCACCATAGTACTTCTATTTGATTTAAGATCAAATGGTGCTATTTCATATTCATTCAAAGTGGTTGTATAAACTTTCTTATTATTTCCAGTTAATAATGCGTTATAGGTATTTAATAAATTATGTTGTCTTTTGTTGTTGATTAAGTTAGGTTTAATGTTTTTTAATAAAGAATCTGCCTTTACAAAATCACCACGATTATAATAATAAGCTACTCGAAAAACTTTAGGCTCAAAATAAGTTGAATCTGCTTCAATAGCTTTATTCAAAAGGCTAATGTATTCTTGCGATTCTGATGTGTTATTTGCTTCCATTAAATACCTATAAGCTTCATACTTTGGAGGGATTTCCTGTAGCATTTCTTTTTTAAGATCCTCGGTCATTAAAAAACCCAAAATAGATTCTTTTAAATCATCAATACAGTCTATTCCATTATTTAAATCACATTCTTTCGATTGAAATGCGATTAGGGTTTCATCTTTAACGCCATCTTTTATAATACATTGAAATAGCAACTTGTTATTTTTTAAATAAAAGTTTCCGGATATAATTTTACTTGGCAATAGATATTCTTTTACTGTGGAATTAACTTCTTCTTTATTATTTTTTATTTTTAAAACATTAGCATATTGGTTGACAACCTCTTGCGTAATTACTTGTCCGGCTTTATTTTCTGTAATGCCGTGCATAATCCAATCGGCTGCTATCTTACTAATAATATCATATTCCGGATTTCCGGTATTGTTGCCAAAATGCAATACGGCAATTTTACCACTTTGTTTCACTACATTTTGTAAGGATTTTGTTTTAGAAAAATTATTATTGACGATAAGTAAAACGGCAGCTAGACATAATGTTGAAATAACCGTTAAAGAGGAAAAATAAGCCTTTTTAAAATCTGATTTTTTCTTCATTTCAATGGCATCAAGAAGAACTTCTTCCTTTGCTGAAGAAACGATATTTGCTTTCCAAATATAAAAAATATAGATAGGGAAACAGAGTAGTAAAACAATAATAAGATAGGTAACCGATTTATCTGGTAACCCTAGTGGATGCCAAGTAACTGCTAAAACCTGTAATAAAACCCATGAAGATACCACATAAATGGAAAGCATTTTAAAGACATCTTTTTTATGGCATTGGTTAAAAAAGGCTTTTAAATTCATTATTTTTGGTTAGTTTGGATACAAGTTATACAAATATCTAAAGAAAAGCATAAATAATTAAAAATTATTATTTCAGAAACGCTTTTTTTTTTGTATTTTTAATTACTTTTTTATTAACCAATACCACAACTCTATGGCAACTAGTAAAAACACACCAAAAAAGAAAGACACCAAAGCGGCATCTGCAAAAGGAAAAGCAACAAGCAAAACCGGAAAATCTAAACCAGGTTTAGATATTGGTCCTAAAAAATAACAAGAAATTCTTGTTTTTTTTAATCTATTTTACCCGTTTGAAATGTTTTCGTTTCAATCGGGTTTTTATTTTGGTAAAAAAAGAATTTTTAAGGACTACTTTTTTTCTAATCCATTTATTTCAATAGCTAAAGTCCCATTTATTTTTATAAATGCCACAATTGCGGTATTGGTTAGTTGAATGTTTTGAAATTCCATGATGTTTAAGGAGCCATTGACAAACACACCGGGTATTGGAGCATAATTATTTAAATATTTTTTGATATTTTCCATACCTTCATCAAGGTTAGGTTTTATGGAATACCTGCAGCTTTCCTGTAATTGCAATAAAATTGTTTTGGATGCTAACCAATTGGCTGTTTTTGCTAAGATACTTTTGGTGTTCAAAGCATACTCCAGTTGGTCAAAATATACTTCTTGTGTGGTGTTATTGTATTGTGGATATCCTGATAAATATATGGTTCCTTTTACACTTCCGGCCAATTCTAAACCTAAAACCAATTTTTTATTATTTTGCCAAATTTCTACTTTATGTATGGTAACTTTTTTATTTCCAGAGCCAAATTCCACATTTTCTAAATTGCGAGTCATCCATCTGGATGCATCCTCATAACTTGATATTGCAATAATTCTGGTAGATACTTGATTAGGAATATTAGTTACCGGTTTTAAAATAATTTGATCGCGATTAAATTTAGGAATTGGTTGTTCACCAACAATAGTTTCTAAAATGCATTTCATACCCATTGTAAAACGAACTTCTTCATTATTTAAAAGTGCATCGGTAGTATATAATTCTACCGGTACAATTCGCAACCAACTTTCATAGATTTCACTCATTTGAATTGGCTTGCAAATGGTTTCTAAAGCATCTAACACATTGGGTTTAAAGTTTAAGGACTCCCCTATTGCTTTGTCTATACTCGCTGCTATTCCTTTTTGAAACAAACCAACGGCAGGAGTAATTAAATGGGTAATTCGAATGTCTTGACCTGCAATTTTCATGGTAGGATGTTCTTTCCAAACCAATGATTGCATCGTGGTTTTTGTATTCATATTCCAATTGCTCAACCCAACATCACTAAGCAAAGTAACGGTACCACTCATATTAAATTCTCTCGTATCAAACCAGTCAAAACCCAATTTATTGGTGCCAATACGGTAAAAAATCTGTGCTTTTAAGGCAAAAATCGATTTTATTTTACCCTTTTCGAAGCTAATTTTTATGGGAGCTTCTTTCCATACTTTCATTTTCATATTGTCCTCATCCAAATCATTATCTTCATAAACTAATCCATGTAAAGCATTGTTTGTAAAGGTTTCGATGTCTTTGAGTTGAATCGTTACAGGTATGTTGATAAAGGAAAACGAGTTATCTAAGACCAACTCCGGGGCATCAAATGTTCTGGGAGGTTTTAATGGGGTTAACTTCTTTGACGAGGAACAACTGGAAAATAAAAAAATAGCAAGAAAAAAGAAAAAAAAGAGGTATTTCATCATAGGATAAGTCTTCTGCTTTGTTGAAAACGAAAATTTAGAAAGTTTAGTTTCAAAAATCTATTTTAAATTTCAATTTAAAAATGCAATTCTTATACTATTTCGATTTTTGTATACAAAAATAACAAGAATTAAATGAAAAAGGCTTATCCTTATTTTTTGGTTTTGGTGTGTCAATGAAATTTTTCAATACCAAAAATATATTCTATTAAAAAACACTTTGTTTCAAAAACTAAGCATAAAGTGATGTTAACACCTCTTGAAGAAATAATGGAATAGAGTACTTTTATTGAAAATTAAAGTATCCTAAAGTCAAAAAATAACAATCATATACCATGGGAGTCACATCAAAAAGTGAACGTCAAATTAATTTTTACTACTATCCGGGGCACAAACTTGCTAAAGATTGTCTTGCTTATGCAGCATCCTCAGATGCGATTTTAAATGCCATAAATATTGAAAAAACCAAAATTACCGGTACGCAATGGGTGGAGTTGGCAGAAAAATTAGGTAAAAACGTAACCGATTTATTAGAAACAGAACATCCCGTATATGCTGAATTGTATGGAAAAGATTCTCGTGTGAGCCAAGAAGATGCAATTAAAATTTTACAAAACCACCCGGAAGTCCTTATTTATCCAATAGCAGTTAGAGGAGACAAAGCTATTTATGCAAAAATGATGACAGATATTTTAAAACTCACAAAATCTGATTTGGAAAATGCTCTTGAAGAATAATGGAACAACCATTTTTTTAAACTTAAACTTGGTGCCTGTTTATGTTTATTAGTTACGCTTAAATTAATTTGCTTTGAATTATAAATATTGCGTCTTTTACGGTATGCAATTTTTCCATATCCTCGTTAGTAAGGGCTATATTAAAAGTATCTTCTACATCTAAAACAATATCAACCAAATGGGAGGAATTGATGTTTAATTCTTTGGTTAAATCACTATCCGCCTGTATTGCGTTTTTAGACACATCTTCAGGCAAGTAAGTATTAATAATAGTTTCCAGTTTGTCGTAAATTTCTTTTTCGGTCATCAATTTTTTTTCTTAAAGATAATACAAGCATTTACATCTCCAAAACCAAAACTTGCTTTTGCAATAATATTTAAAGGAACATTTTTTTGCTGTTTTGGAATACATTCAGAATCAATAATTTTTAAAATTTCCGGATGTATTTTTTCGCAATTGATGTTTGGAAACAAAAACTGTTTGTGTAATTGAAGAACGGTTGCTACAGCTTCAATACTGCCACTGGCACTTAAACAATGGCCTACCATTCCTTTAAGAGAATTAATAAATGGGAAACCTCTTCCTTTCCGCTTTAAAGCCTTACTCCAACTGGCAATTTCTTCAACATCTTTTGAGGTTGCAGTTAGGTGTCCGTTGATGGCATCAATAGCAGTACCTTGAATTTCGGCATCAAGCAACGCTTCTCTAATACATTGTTGCACGGCTATTGCATTTGGAGCCGTCATACTTCCACCATTTCGTTGGCCTCCGCTATTCACTGCAGTTCCAATAATTTCGGCATATATGGTTGCATCCCGTTTTTGTGCACTTTCTAAAGTCTCTAAAACAAGTGCTCCTGCACCGCAACCCGGTACAAATCCGCAGGCATTTACACTCATGGGCTGCGAAGCACAGGTTGGGTTTTCATTATAATTATATGGAAGAATTCGCAAAGCATCAAAACCAGCCCAAACATAAGGACCACCATCGCTTGTGCTTCCGGCCAGAATGCGTTTGGCTTTTCCTGATTTTATACGTTCATAAGCCATTATTATGGCTTCCGTGCCGGTAGAACAGGCAGAGGAATTGGATGTAACTATATTACCTAAACCAAGAATTCCACCTAAATAAGCACTTACTCCGCTGCTCATGGTTTGTTGCACAGTGGTACTACCCAAACGACGGGTTTTTCCGGCATCGATAAAATGGATACTTTCACGAAATTTATCCACGCCCAAAGTGCCTACACCAAAGACAGTACCCGAATCAAAATCAACATCCCCCTTGTTTATACCCAATCCGGCGTGTTTCCATGCATCTAAACCAGCCATAACACCATATAAGATACCGCTACTATTAAAATTTTTTAGTTGAAGTTCGGTAAAGTAGTTTTTTTTTAAAGCTTCTGCTATCTGTGGCATCCCTCCTATTTGGCAGGAAAAATGTAATGTTTTTAATTGCGGAAAAAACCGAATTCCGGAAATCCCCTTTTTTAATGCATTTGAAAAGGCTGGCAGACCCACCCCATTAGGTGCGACAACACCAAGACCGGTAACCACTACTCTGATGTTTGAATTATTTTTACTCAAATTCCTATTATTATATTTTTTAGTAAAACGTAAATAAACCATCGTCCTCACGCAAAGCCGCAAAGTCGAAAAGAAAGCAGTAAACTACAAGCAAAAATCTTAATACTTTGTACTTAATACTCTTTTCTCTACTCTCTAATTTTTATTCTTTTAAAATCATCCCACTCAATACACCTTTACAAACCAGTTGCCCTTTGCTATTTTCCATTTTTACGTTACATTTTAATTTTTGAAATCGAAAATATACTAGTTCAGAAGTCACTAGTACTTTTTCTTTCGGATATACCGGTTTAAAAAATTCTACTTCTGAGGAAGCTAAAGCAAAATGAAAAGAAGGTGAATTTTCAGTATTAGAAATCAAATTATTTTGCAAAAAAATACCCAAACACACCAATCCAATTTGTGCCATACACTCGGTCAAGATTACTCCGGGTGTTATGGGAAAGTCCTTAAAATGACCACTATAAAACATCTCATCATTTCTAAAAGTATAACTACCAATTACTCCATTTTCAGAAACTTTTTCTAACAAATCTACAAACAAAAAAGGTTTGCTGTATGGTAATTGCGCGATAATATCCTCTTTATTCATAGGGCAGTTTTATTGTAGGCTTTCGCCTCCATCCGCTTTAATTACCGTTCCGTTAATCCAAGCTGCTTCGTCTTTGCAAAGTAAATACACTATATTCCCAATATCTTCTGGCGTGGTAAGACGCTTAAATGGATTTTTTTTTAGTGCCAACGCTGCAAATTTTTCATTGCCGGGTATTGCCCTAAAAGAAGGCGTGTCCACCGCTCCTGCTTGAATACAATTTGAGGTTATTCCTAAACTAGCTAGTTCAACCGCCATATTTCTGGTAATTGCTTCCAATGTTGCTTTTGCTGCTGAAACCGCTGCATAATAGGGCCAAGCCTTTGTGTTTCCCTCGCTGGTAAAAGAGATTACTCTGGCAGAATCGCTAAACAATTTTTGTTCTATTAAAGCTTTTGTCCAATCGTACAGACTAATTGCCATTGCATCAATTGTAATATGAAAATCGTTGTTTTGCAAGCTAGAGTCATCAATGGTGACCATGGGTTTTAGGTTTCCTTTGGCAATGCTATGCACTAAAACACGTACTCGTCCACTTTTGCCCATCCATTCTTTCAACGTACTTAAAATGTGATTTCTTGTGTCTGCAATTAGTGCATCTGCATTAAAAGAAATAACATGAATATCATGCTCACGAAGCAAATCAAACTCATTTTTAATGTGTGGAATATTTTCTTTTCTATCGCGATGAACGATGCAAAGATTCATTCCTTGTTGCGCCAATTTTTTTGCAGTTCCAAATCCTAATCCACTACTACCGCCAAGGATTACTGCCCAATAATTTTTATTTTTAAAATTCATATGTATCTTTAATTACTAGTTTCTCAAGATTTCTATGTGCCTATTCTTCCCTGTTTTTTTACCATTGTAACAAAACCCGTTGAGCGGTAAATCCGGGGCCAAAACTTAATAGCAAACCATAATCTCCATTGGGCAGGTTTTTATCCATAAATCTTTCTAAAACATACAAAACAGTAGCACTACTCATATTGCCATACAAACGAAGGACTTCTTTAGTATCGTCGATATTTTTCCCCATAGCACCAAAAAGTTCTTCTACCGTTTCCACTATTTTTCGTCCTCCTGGATGAAAAATAAGATGGTTTATGTCTTCAATTTTCAATTTGTTTTTTATTAAAAAAGGATGAATTATTGCCGGAAAATGTGCTGCTATTTTTTCGGGTACTTGTTTGTCTAATATCATTTTCAGTCCGGAATTTGTCAATTGAAAACCCATCATGGTTTCGGCATCATAAAAGTGATACATTTCAGAAGCAATTATTTTAGGGCCAATAGCGGTATTTTCAGAAGAAAGTAAAACACAAGCAGCACCATCACCAAAAATTGCGGCACTAACGATGTTTGCCATGGAATAATCGTTTAATTGAAAAGTTGCTGTTGGACTTTCCACCGAAATCACAGCGGCACGTTTTCCTGGATTTGCTTTTAAAAACTGTTTCGCATAAAGAATTCCTGAAATACCTGCAGCGCAACCCATTTCAGTTACAGGAAGCCGAACCACATCTTGACGCATTTGCAATCGATTGATAAGATAGGCATCTAAGGAGGGAATCATAATACCTGTACAACTTACGGTAATTAAAAAATCAATATCTTTTGGTTTCCAACCTGCTTTATCCATGGCTTTTTGAAGTACTTTTTCTCCAAGTTGTATGACTTCCCTAACATAAATAGCATTCTTTTCTTCAAACGATGTTGCAGTAAATACTTCGCTTGGTTCCATAATGGAGTATCGTTTGTTTACTGCTGCATTTTCAAATATTTTTTTTACTTTACGTTGAAAACGAGAATCTTGACCTTCTAACCAAAGGTTTAAAAAGGGAAGAATTTCGCTAGTCTTCTTCACATATTTAGGAAGTTGTTTTGCTACGGTAATTATTTTTACACTCATTATTTTTGTAATATCCATTGGTAACGAAAAGCCCATTTCCAATGTATGGTTTGTGATTTTATTGGTAATGGGCGTGCAAATTCTTCTAAATCTGCACGTTTAAATCCTCTTAAGATGGAAATTAATCCATCGTTTTTTGCTATTTTACTTTTAAAGAAAATAGTGCTAAAGACCTTAAAAAGTTGATATGCTAATACGTTTCTATGCAAGTCGTTTATTACTACCCCCACATTTGCTAAGGGAATTAATGTTTTTAAAAATTGTCTAATTTCAATTTCCTTAAAATGGTGCAAAGTAAGGGTGCAAAGAAAAATATCTGCATGGCATTTTTTAAAAACCTCTGAAAAGACATCTAAAGATACGAAAGAAATATTCGGTACCAATTTGGATTTTTCTTTTGCATTTATAATGGTGTGCTTGTTAGCGTCTAGTCCTATTAATCGAAAATTTCGATTGTTTTTTTGGGCATATTCAGCACATTTTAAGAGCATGTGACCATCGCCACAGCCTATGTCCATAATTACAATTTCTTTTTCTATTGGTATATTGGCAATCAATTTTTTTATACCGTTTATCGTAATTGCGTTTCCGCCAAGATATTTGTTTACTAATTTTAAATCTTGGAGCACCATTTTCAATTCTTCCCCTTGAAGTTCGAAATTGTCCATTATTTCCTTTTGATTGCTTCTATTTTGGGTATGGATAATCATGGATTTAAATCGTGAATGGTTTTCCCGTGGGTTTTTTGAATAATTTTAGGTACAATCCCCGGAAAACGAATGGCTGTTTGTATTCCAACATACAAAAACCCGGGTCGGATAAACATTTTTTGTAACACCGATGCTGTTTTTAATCGGCTTTTAAAGGTAGCGTTCCATTTTTGAGTATATTCCTTTTCCAGACTTTCTCTAGCGATTGATTTTGAATTATAAAAAGTAATGATAATTTCCGAAAGAATTTTAGCACTGTGTATGGCCATTGCCATTCCATTGCCACATAAAGGATGAATAAGTCCTGCACTATCACCTGCCATTAAAATATGGTTTTCTACCGGTTTTTTGGTTTCAAAAGAAATCTGGCTTATGGTAAGAGGTCTTTCAAAAACCGGAATAGCTTGATGTAAGAATTCCTTTAAAAAAGGGTTTTTAGATAATTCCTTTTGTTCAAATTCCGGAATGCTTTTATGCGTTTTAAAGACATTGTAGTTGGCTAAATAACACATATTTACAAGGTTATTTTCCACTTTTGACAAACCACAATAACCTCCATTAAAATGGTGAAGCGCAACAACATCATCAGGAAAAGCAGCTTTATAATGAGCTTTTACTGCCAACCATGGTGATTTTTTGGATGCAAAATCCCTGTCTAAAGTTTTATCCATATTCGATCGTTTTCCAAAAGCTCCTATTACATATTGCGAGGAAAAAGAGGCTCCATCTGAAGTAATTACTGTAAATAGATTTTCTTCAAAATTAATCTTTACCACGGTTTCTTCTATAATTGTTGAAGTTTCTTTTACTTTTTTTGCGAGCAAATGATCCAAACAATACCTGCTAATACCAAATCCACCTAGTGGAAGTTGTTGTTGTAAATACGCACCGGTTTTAGAGGATAAAATAAGTTTATCGATTTGTTTTGCTTGGTGTTTTAGGGGATAAATGTTTAAAGAAGCTAAATAAGGTAAAACTTCATTAGACACATATTCACCACATACTTTGTGATTTGGATATGCATTTTTTTCAATTACCAATACAGAAAGGTTGTTTTTTGACAAGTGCAAAGCACTGGTTAAACCAGCAAGACCGCCACCAACAATAATGATATTGTAATTTGCATTCATAGGGGTTAAAGTAAACAAATAGAATAAAAATAGTTGCTTTTTTAAACAAAAAAAGAGACTAAACAGTTAAGTATATCACTTAGCATTTAGTCTCTTATAGTAGGTTAAATTAAATTTTTAATTTTCTCCTGCTTCTTTTTTAGCGTCGTCAATCATTTTTTGATTTGGAACGATGGCAACGTTTACACGGCGGTTTTTAGCACGTCCTTCAGCAGTGCTATTGTCATGTGTTGGTTGATCAGGTCCAAACCATTTTGTGGTAAAACGACCGCTGCTAATACCTTTACCGGTTAAAAATGCGGTAACAGACATTGCTCGATCTCTAGATAAAGTCATATTATATTCGTAAGGGCCAGTACTATCGGTATGTCCAACTACCAAGATGTTAGTATCTGCATATTCCTTCATCACATTGGATAACTTATTTAAGTTTTCTTGAGATTGTGCATTAAGATCACTTTTATTAGTAGCAAAATAAACACCACTACCCTCATCAAAAGTAATAACAATAGCATCATCAATACGTTCTACTTGAGCCCCAGGAATTTCTTCCTCAATTTTTTGTGCTTGTTTGTCCATACGGTTTCCAATAAGGACTCCGGCAGTACCACCTACAACACCACCTATTACGGCACCAATCTCGCTGTTGCCACCTTTACCAATATTGTTTCCAAGGATTGCTCCTATAACGGCACCTCCGGCAGCACCAATTACGCCACCTTTTTGAGCATTATTTGCATTTTTTGTTGCTTCACAGCTTGTTGATAAAGATATTAGTGCTATAGAAATAGCAAGTATACATGTGGTTTTAAATAATTTTTTCATCGTTGTGTTAGTTTAATTTATTAAAATTCATAAAAATGGTAAATGGTTTTCCGTCTACAGTTAAGTTTTGCTCCCAAACCATGTTGGTGTCATTAAGTTGTGCCAAACGTACTCTAAATCCTTGATTTGTTTCAGAGCGTCCACGCTCATCGGTTGGTTTAAGAAGAAAATCATATAATCCGGTAGAAGCATCTACTTGGTCTATGGTAAAAATAAAATTTCTTTCTCCCATAGAACAACCAGCGGAATTGATAGTATATTTTCCGGTATTGTTATTTGGTATAAAGCGCCAAGTACTATTTTCAAAACAATCTTTAGAAACGTCGTTAAAAATAGTAACGCTATAGCTTCCACTTTCACTGTAGGTAATGGAATTAATTGTCCACTCTCCTTTTATTATTTTTTTTGAGTCTTTAACTTCTTTTGGTGTTCCACAAGCTAATAACATAGCTGCAACAGTAAATAATACAATAAGTTTTTTCATAGGTAAATAGTTTAATAGATGTTAATTTAGTTAATTTAGTTAAATTAATAAAAGTTTTTTTAATACAAAATTTATTTTTTAAACAGCCTAAATACTAAAGAAATAATAAAAAGAATAATAAAAATGAAAAATATAACTTTAGCGATTTCTGCGGCACCAGAAGCAATACCACCAAAGCCAAAAACGGCAGCAACTAAAGCAATGATTAATAGAATTACAATCCAGCGTATCATATTTTAAAGTATTTTAAACATTGATACTATAAAGGTATGGTAAATTACACGAGCATATAAAACTGTTGGTAATCATTTAACCTTTTTTGTTAAAAGATTAATAAATTAAAAGGGTTAATAGTTCTTTTTCAAAACGCTCTTTTGGAAGGTATTGTTTTTCTAATGAGGAAGCAAACGGAATGGGAGTGTTTAAGCTACCAACACGTTTTACAGGAGCATCCAAGTATTCAAAACAATTTTCAGTAATCATAGCAGAAATGTCAGATGCAATACCTCCAAAAACAGCATCCTCTTGAAGAATAATTGCTTTACCTGTTTTCTTTACCGAGGTAAAAATGGCTTCATCATCTAATGGTTGTAATGTTCTTAAATCAATGAGGTCTGCGTTAATTTCCGGATGTTTTTCTAAAGTTTCTAATGCCCAATGCACACCTGCACCGTAAGTTATAATGGTAATATCTTTTCCTTCTTTTAAAAGAGAAGCTTTTCCTAAAGGCAACGTATAATAGCTGGTTGGCACATCTTGATGTACACTTCTGTATAATGCTTTATGTTCAAAAAACAAGACTGGGTTTGGGTCTTCAATACTTGTGGCTAACAATCCTTTTGCATCATAAGGAAATGCCGGATATACCACTTTAAGTCCCGGTGTGTGCGTAAACCAAGCTTCGTTTGTTTGGCTATGAAAAGGTCCTGCACCTACCCCTGCGCCACAAGGCATTCGCACCACCACATCCGCATTTTCTTCCCATCGGTAATGCGATTTTGCTAAATAATTAACTACAGGATTGAACCCAGAGCTGACAAAATCTGCAAACTGCATTTCTACAACGGCTTTATACCCGTTTATAGACAATCCCATAGCGGCAGAAATAATGGCGGATTCACATATAGGGGTATTACGTACCCTTTCCTTTCCAAATTCCTCTAAATAACCTTCTGTAATTTTAAAAACACCTCCATATTCTGCAACATCTTGTCCCATAATAACTAAATTATTATGCCGTTGCATACTTTGTCTAAGTCCATCAGAAATAGCATCAATTAGTCGTATGTTTTTTACTTCTTCAGAAGGCTTAACCTCCTGAAATACAATATCTTTATACACATCTTTTAACTCGTTACTTTCATCAGATTCGATAGCGTTTTCAGCGTATGCAAGGTCTAAGCTGTGATTGATTTCTATGTTAATTTCTTTTTTATAGGCTGCTTTTATTTCATCAGAAAGAATGTTATTTTCAAACAAATAATTTTCAAAATTTGACACAGGGTCTTTTAATGCCCATGCCTCCATCAATTCTTTTGGAACGTATTTAGTACCGCTCGCCTCTTCATGGCCGCGCATTCTAAAAGTAATAAACTCCAGCAAAACGGGTCTTGGCTTTTCACGCATACTTTCTGCTAAAGCCGAAACTTTAGTAAAAACTTCTAGGATATTGTTACCATCTATTTGGTGCGCTTCCATACCATAACCAATGCCTTTATCCACCATTTGTTTGCAGTGGTACTGTTCGTTAGTTGGTGTGGAAAGTCCGTACCCATTATTTTCTATGCAAAAAAGAACAGGCAAATTCCACACAGAGGCAACATTTAATGCTTCGTGAAAATCGCCTTCGCTAGTTCCGCCTTCTCCGGTAAATACAGCGGTAACTTGTTTGTTTTTTTTAAGAAGATTGGCTAAAGCAATACCATCGGCTACTCCTAATTGTGGACCAAGATGGGATATCATTCCAACAATTTTATATTCTTGGGTACCAAAATGAAAAGACCGATCTCTTCCTTTGGTAAAACCACTAGCTTTGCCTTGCCATTGAGCGAATAAGCGATATAAAGGAATTTCACGTGCAGTAAACACTCCTAAATTTCTATGCATCGGAAGAATATATTCTTCGGGTGTTAAAGCAGCAGTAACGCCTACAGCGATAGCTTCTTGCCCAATGCCACTAAACCATTTAGAAATTTTTCCTTGACGAAGCAAAATGAGCATTTTTTCTTCTATTAATCGAGGCTTAAGCATCGTTTTATAAAGGTGTAACAGTTGCTCGTTTGTTACCTCATGTTTTTTATATGTAATGGCCGTTTTTTCAGAAATTTCAGTATGCATAGTTAGGTATATATTCCGCTTGTAAAAGTAGAAAAAAATGTTGTGTCGTATTAATTTAAGAGAACAAAAAATGAATGAAGTTTTTCATTTCAATACCCTTTAAATTTTTGGTATCTTTGAAGCGGTTAAACCTATAAAATGGAACTATGAATACGATACCAAGCGTTAATCTGGCCGATTTTTTAAGTGAAAATCCTTTGCAAAAACAAAAATTTGTAGAGGAAATAGGAAAAGCATACGAAGAAATTGGATTCGTATCTTTAAAGAAACATTTTTTAAGTGATGTTTTAGTAGAGGCTCTATATAAAGAAGTAAAATCATTTTTTGCACTTCCTGCAGCGATTAAAAAGAAATACGAACGCGAAGAACTTAGCGGACAACGTGGGTATGTATCTTTTGGAAAAGAACATGCAAAAGGTAAAAAAGAAGGCGACTTAAAAGAGTTTTGGCATTTTGGTCAAGAACCGGATGCTGATGCAAAATTAATAGACGTTTATCCAGATAATATATATGTAGAAGAACTTCCTAACTTTAATGCCACAGGAATGGAAGCGTACCGAATGTTAGAAAAAACAGGTATTTATGTACTTCGTGCATTGGCTTTGTATTTAGGATTGGATGAATTTTATTTTGATTATTGGGCAAAAAACGGAAACAGCATTTTACGCCCTATTCACTACCCCCCTATAACAGAAGAACCAAAAGGTGCCGTTCGTGCCGGTGCTCATGGCGATATCAATTTAATTACCTTGTTAATGGGGGCTTCTTCTGGAGGATTGCAAGTGCTTCGGAAAGACGGGCAATGGATAGATGCTATCCCACAAGAGGATGAATTGGTTATTAATGTTGGAGATATGTTAGAACGCCATACTAATAATAAATTAAAATCTACCATTCACCGAGTTATTAATCCTCCAAAAAAAGAATGGAACAAGCCAAGATATTCCATTCCGTTTTTTATGCATCCACGAAGCGATATGAAATTGAACTGCTTAGACGTTTGTATCGATGAAAATCATCCTAAAGCTTTTGAAGATATAACAGCAGGTGATTTTCTCTATCAACGATTGGTGGAAATAGGATTAATTAAAAAGGAATAACCTTGTGGAAAATAGTATCTCAAAAAATATAATTTATCGATTTTTAATCGTTACATAACATGGACTTAAAAGACCAACTCAAACAATTATTTCCAGACCACGAGCTTTCAGAAGCGGAAGAAAATGCCGAATACGAAGAAAAACAACCTTGGATGCAAAAAGAACCTTTGCTCTGTAAATATGAAAGGCGCAAAGGAAGCCCAACAACAATCATTGAAGGCTATACTGGTACTGCTGAAGACTTTAAAATTTTAGCAAAAGAGTTAAAAACTACATTAGGCGTTGGTGGAAGTTTTAAAAAAAATCAAATCATCCTGCAAGGCGATTACCGAAATGAAATTATGGATCTTTTAAAAGACCGAGGGTTTAAAGTGAAACGCGTTGGGGGGTAATAAATTTTTGAATTATAAATTAAGCATTATGAGATATGGAAAATGAAATAATTTTCTCAAATCTAATATCTCAAATCTAAAAAAAAACAATGAAAATAGCAGAGTCAGAACTAATATTAAATCCTGACGGCAGCGTGTATCACTTACATTTAAAAGCCGGGCAAGTTGCCAATACCGTAATTACCGTAGGCGATTCTGACCGCGTTGAAGAAATAACGAAGTATTTTGAAAAAGTGGAATTTACCATACAAAATCGTGAATTTAAAACACAAACCGGCTTTTATAAAGGGAAACGTATCACCGTTATATCCACAGGAATTGGAACAGATAATATTGATATTGTATTAAATGAACTGGATGCCGTAGTAAATATTGATTTAGAAAAACGACAAGTTAAAAAAACGTTGACTTCACTAGATATTATACGAGTAGGAACTTCAGGTTCTATTCAAGAAAATATACCTTTAAACTCTTTAGTTGTCAGCAAAATGGCTATTGGTTTTGACAGTGTGTTACATTTTTATAAAAATGAATCCATTCAAGAAAAAGATGCAACAGAAGCTTTTATAAAACACACGAATTGGTTTGCTAAAAAATCGGCTCCTATTGTTGTTACTGCTGATGATGCACTTTCAAACAAATTTAAATCTGAAAAAACTAAATTTGGAATTACCGCTACCAATGTAGGTTTTTATGGCCCTCAAGGCCGCGTGCTTCGCCTTCCACTTCAAGACCCGGATATTAACACAAAATTAGCCACTTTTACCTATAAAGATTTATTTATTACCAATATGGAAATGGAAACAGCAGGAATTTATGGACTTTCCAAATTATTAGGACATAAAGCGGTTTCGTTAAATGCTATTATTGCAAATCGCGTGACTGGTCAATTCACCAAAAAACCTGCTAAACTTGTAGAAGAGTTAATCTTGTTTGCTTTAGATCGTATTATAAAATAAAGGCATGAAAGAAATACGCATTGGTGGTGTACCCGAACATTTTAATCTAGCTTGGTATCTTACTCTTAAAGAAAAATCTTTTCAAAAAGAAGGAATTAATCTGCGTTGGAAAAATTATTTTGGAGGAACAGGTGCAATGAATAAAGGACTTCGAGAGAAAGAAATTGACATTGCCGTGATACTTACCGAAGGTATTCTGAGAGATATCATTCTAGGGAACCCCTCAAAAATAGTACAAGTTTTTGTAAAATCACCATTGATTTGGGGAATTCATGTAGCGTCTAATTCTTCCTTCCAAAGTCTTTCTGATTTAAAAGGAAAACAAGCCGCGATAAGTCGTTTTGGCTCCGGCTCGCATTTAATGGCATATATTCATGCAAAAAATCAGGGATGGGATACTACTAAAGACCTAAAATTTAGAGAAATAAGTGATTTAGAAGGTGCTTTAAAAGGACTACCTATAGGCATAGGCGATTATTTTATGTGGGAAAAATTTACAACAAAACCGTATGTTGATAATGGTGTTTTTAGAAGATTAGGAAACTGCCCAACCCCTTGGCCTTGTTTTGTTATTGCAGTAAGAAACGAAGTTTTAGAAAAGGATCCAAAAAGCATAAAAACAATTTTAGAAATTATTAATCAAGAAACCAAGCAATTTAAAAAACTTCCAAACATCGAAAACATCCTTTCTAACCGATATAACCAAAAAACTGAAGATGTAAGAGAGTGGTTATCCTTAACCGAATGGAGCCAAGATCAACTTAACGAGACCATTGTGCTTAAAATTCAAAGTCAATTATTATCAATTAATTTGATTGATAAAATAATCCCAATGGAAACTATTTTATATAAAATCTAAAAAATATGTTAACAAATACGCAACCTTTTTTTGTTTTCTACATCTAAGAGAAAACAAACCAACGTTATGACCACATTTCTAGTTATCATTGGGGCACTTATAGCATGTAATTTTTTGCTTTTGCATTTTAGCTGTAATGATGCTTCTGAAACACATACCCCAGACGAAGAATAAAAACAATAAAGCACCTTTTTATTTTTCATTACCTTGTTTTCCTCCATTACCAATTAATTTGCTCCCCCCCTCTTTCTTTTAAGTACTTATTTGTTGTACTAAAATGTTTGTTGCCAAACCAATAGCCTCTATTAGCACACAACGGCGATGGATGCCCCGAGGTAAGAACAAGATGTTTTGTCTGATCAATAAGTTGTATCTTTTTTTTAGCAAACTCTCCCCAAAGTAAAAAAACTACCCCATTTTTGTTTTCAGAAACTGTATTAATAACCCTATCCGTAAAAACCTCCCAGCCCTTTTTTTGATGTGAAGCCGGCTGATGTGCTCTAACTGTTAAAGTAGTATTTAAAAGTAAAACACCTTGTTTTGCCCATGGTTCTAAATTACCACTATGTGGAATTTCAACGTGAAGATCGTTCTTAATTTCTAAAAAAATATTTTTAAGAGACGGAGGTTTTGGAATAGTATCGTGAACAGAAAAACACAAACCATTTGCTTGACCTAATCCGTGATAAGGGTCTTGGCCTATAATAACCACTTTTACTTTAGAGAAAGGCGTTTGGGTAAAAGCAGAAAACACCTCTTCCAGTGGTGGAAAACACAAATGATTTCTATATTCTTCCTCTAAAAACATTGACAACGATTTAAAATAATTTTTTTCAAACTCCGCTGAAAGTTTCTCCCGCCAACTTTCTTCTATTTTTTCGTGCATATTGCGTACTTTTACGGTAAAAATAAGCAGAATATCTTAAATGATTAAAATCACACCAAAGTCTCTTCAAGATTTAGAATTTAACACCGTAAGAAAACATCTTGCCACTTTATGTGTAACCGAAACTGCAAGTGAAAGAGCACTGGAAATAATACCATTTTCTACTTTTGAAGAAGCTAAAATTGCTTTGCTCGAAGTTCAAGAATATCAAGCTTCTTTAAATGGTGATAACCGAATTCCCAACCATGGTTTTGATGCTATTTTTAGAGAATTAAAGTTATTTCAAGTGGAAAATAGCATGCTAGAAATATCTTCTTTTCGAAAAATTTTAGGGGTAACTGAAACCACGTATGCCATCTTAAATTTCTTTACAAAATTTAAAGAGTTTTATGTTTCACTTTATGCAAAATCATTGGAAGTGCCTTTCACCAATGCTATAGGAAATGAAATAAAAAGTATTATTGATAAATATGGCGAAATTAAAGACAATGCTACCCCTGGATTAGCAAACATAAGAAGAGCTATGCATGGGATGAAGGGAAAAATAAACGCCTCTTTTATGTCAGCTCTATCGCAATACAACGGGCTAGATTATTTGGATGAAATACGAGAATCCTTTATAGACAACCGAAGAGTGCTTGCTGTTAAAGCCATGTATCGTAAAAAAGTGAAAGGTGCCTTAATGGGAACCTCAAAAACCGGAAGTATCGTTTTTATTGAACCCGAAGCCACCCTAAACTATACGCGCGAACTCAATAACCTGCTTTTTGAAGAAAATGAGGAAATTGTAAAAATACTCAAGGAGTTAACTAACTTTATGCGACCCTATAAAGAAGAATTAACTACCTATCAGGAATTTCTTATTGCCATAGATATTATAGCAGCAAAAGCCAAATTTGCAAATCAATTAAACGCAGTTTTACCCATACTTACAAAAAACAGAACTTTACATATAATAGATGCATACCACCCAATTTTGTATCTAAGCAATCTAAAAAATAAAGAGAAAACCTATCCGCAAACCATTGCGTTGATTCCTGAAAAACGTATTATCGTTATTTCAGGACCAAATGCAGGAGGAAAAAGTATCACACTAAAAACAGTGGGCTTGCTTCAGTTAATGATACAAAGTGGAATGCTTATACCGGTAAAACCACAAAGTGAGGTTTGTTTTTTTGATAGAATATTGACCGATATTGGTGATAACCAATCTATAGAAAACCATTTAAGCACCTACAGTTATCGCTTAAAAATGATGAATTATTTTCTCAAAAAGTGCAATAAGAAAACCCTCTTTTTAATTGACGAATTTGGCACAGGAAGCGACCCGGAACTTGGAGGTGCTTTAGCGGAAACCTTTTTAGAAGTATTTTATGAACGAGAAGCCTTTGGTATTATAACGACACATTACACCAATTTAAAAATGCTTGCCAATGAGCTACCTCATGCTATTAATGCCAATATGATGTTTAATCAAAACACCCTAGAGCCGTTGTATAAATTGCATTTAGGTGAAGCCGGAAGCTCGTTCACGTTTGAAGTAGCACAAAAAAACGGCATACCCTATCGTTTGATTAACCGATCAAAAAAGAAAATTGAACGCAGCAAATTGCGTTTTGATAAAAGTATTTCCGACCTACAAAAAGAACGCTCTAAACTTCAAAAAACATCCGAAACTTTAAAAACCGAAGAACAAAAAGCTAAAGCAGAAAGCAAACTATTAGAAGAAATTAACTTAAAAATTCAGCATAAACTAGAAAGTTATCAAGAGTTATACGACAGCAACCAGCGTTTGATTCATTTAGGGAAAAAAATAGACGTATTAGCAGAATCGTATTTTAATAACAAACGAAAAAAACTGTTATTAGATGAGTTTTTGAAAATAGTGACTATTGAAAATTCAAAAAAAACAATACAACCGTTAAAGGAAAAAAAAGCAATAAAAGCCAAAAAGATTAGCATAGAAAAAGAGGTAGAACAAAAAGTATCTGTGATACGTGAAAAGAAAAGGGAAGGAAAAGAAACACAAAAAAATGAAGCCGAAAACAAGCCTAAAGTACAATTAAAAATTGGTGACAAAGTGAGGATGATTGATGGTAAAGCTACCGGCACAATTGACTCTTTAGAAAAAGACAAAGCCATTGTTAATTATGGTATTTTTACAACAAATGTTAAAGTAGATGCCTTAGAATTTTTAGAGAGAAAGAAAAAATAGCAGTATGACAGGTACAAAAAAAATAGTTTTATTTGATGGAGTATGCAATTTATGCAACTACTCCGTTACTTTAATTATTAAAAAAGATAAAAAGGATATTTTTAGGTTTGCTGCTTTGCAATCTGAAATTGGGAGACACTTGATACAAAAATACCACATTGACACTTCAAAACTAGATTCCATATTATTAATTGAAGGAAAATACTACACCTACAAATCAACAGCTGCTTTGCGCATAGCAAAATATTTAAAAGGTTGGTATTCCTTGTTTTATGTTTTTATAATCGTCCCTCCTATTGTGCGTAATTTTTTTTATGACATTATTGCAAAAAACCGTTACAAATGGTTTGGAAAAAAAGAAAGTTGCATGATTCCAACACCTGAATTAAAAGCAAAGTTTTTGGAGTAATCCAAAATAAGTTTATTTTATATTTCCTCGGAGGATTAAATCATTTCCTGAAGCAGAATTTTCAATATACCATGTTCCTGTAGAACCGGTTGCACCCCAAATTACAATTCTAAAAGTTACTGTTGTAGCTGATGTTAAGTTTTGTAAAGCACTAATGCCACTTAAATCAATCGCAGCGTGAGGATTTCCGGGAGAACCTAAAATATCACCCCAACTTATTTCACTGCCAATATCAAAAAAATCTACTCCATTATTACTATACTGCCAAATTCCAAGAATGGGTCCCGTAGCAGAACGGCGAATATAGTATGGTTCAATGGCAGTAAGAGAAATGTTTAAACCAAAAGAAGGCGTTATTGTAAAGGTGGCAAATTTATTAGCGGTAATGGCTTCCGATTGGCTAGCTATGTTAAAACCACTTCCTCCCCAAGCATTATTTCCGGAAGCATTATTCATTCCTGCGCCCCGAGTTAAACCTCCCGCGGTTATTGATGGATGTATAAATGTTGCTTCAAAGGGACTAGGACCTGAGTTTGTTAATGGAGCAACATCCCAACCAACTAATTGAGCAGAAAGTGATATATTTAGCGGATAAATAGTTTGCCAGACTCCTTCCACACCATCATATATTTGCAGAAATCTGCTAGTACCATCCATAACATAAACCAAAAGGCCATCATCACTAGAGGTTACCGGAATTAAATCACGTTGTGAAATAGTAACTCTCGGTGGCATCACCCCCCCATAACTACTCCCATTATTAGAACTGCTGATGTCTAAAACCGATGCAGGACTCGGTGTTGTGGTATTTATTCCAACTTGAGAAAAAGTAGGCTTGAATAAAAGAAAAACGGATACAATAATTAAAACTTTCATTTATGATAAATTTAAAATTATGCATAAAGAAGGAGTAAAATTGGGTGGTGCAATATAATTTTTTTTTTTGGCATATTGTTTACAAATAATTTACTGAATAAAAAAAAATTTTAAAAAAAAAGTACTTAGTTTAAAATAGTTTGTAAATTTAGCCAATTAAATATTAATTAAACTTAAACTTAAAAAAAATGAAATTAAATTTTTACTTTTTAGCAGTTTCTTTGCTAATGGCATTTGGCATTACTGCTCAAGAAAACAATCCATTGGGTCCAAATTATGTAGGAACCATAACGATGCAACATGTACCTTCTATTGCTTCTCAAACGGAATTACAACCATCAAGAGAAAAAATTATAGGAGATGTAGAAGACGGAAGATCCTATGGTAACAAAGTTATTATAGGAAAAGATCCACAAGTAGAAGACGACTATTTTGTAAGAAATGCTAACAAACTAGCCCAAACCATAAAAGGAAAAGCGCCATTACTAGTTTTTGATGGTTATGCTTCTGGTTCACAACCAACGGATCCTGATATGGCTGTAGGTCCAAACCACGTGATGGTTACTTTCAATACCGGTTTTAAAATTTATGACAAAAATGGAGTTGCTTTAACCGGTCAAATTTCACCTAACCCAACCATTTTCCCAAATGGTGGGTGTTGTGACCAAACGGTTTCTTATGACAGTGCTGCTGATAGATGGGTAGTAACTTTTTTAGGAAGTGGAGCACAAATAGCAGTTTCTGATGGACCAGACCCTATTAATGATGGATGGTTTAACTATAATATTCCTCAAATCAATGATTATCAAAAATTGTCTGTTTGGAGTGATGGTTACTATATGACAGACAACACCAACTCTACCAATAGAGTGTGGGCTTTAGAAAGAGATAAAATGTTATTAGGTCAAACTGCTCAAATATTAGGATTTAATTTACCGGGTATTGTTACTAGTGGTTTTTATAGCCCACAAGCTTTAAATGTAACAAACAGCAATATGCCTGCAGCAGGTGGCGCAACGTTTATTTATCTACAAGATGATGCTTGGGGTGGCGTAGCAAATGACCATCTTAAATTATGGAATTTAAATGTAAATTGGGTTACTCCAGGAAGTTCTGTAATGTCAGCTGCCACCCAATTACCTACAACTCCTTTTATCTCTGTTTTTGATGGAGGAAGTTTTTCAAATTTAACACAACCTGGAGGTGGTGTTGCCATTGATGCACTTCAAGCTACCATAATGAATCAAGCACAGTTCAGAAAATTTGGAACACACAACTCTGCCGTTTTTAATTTTGTTGTGGATACAGATGCATCAGCAGGGGAATTAGCCGGAATACGTTGGTTTGAATTACGCCAAACTGCAGATGGACAACCTTGGACTATTTTTCAAGAGGGAACTTATACTGCACAAGATGGCAAACACGCTTGGCACGGAAGTTTAATGATGGATGCCTCCGGTAATATTGGAATGGGATATACCTCTATGGCAGGACCAACCACACCAAACCCTACAAATTTTAGAGTTAGTTCTTATTATACTGGTCGTTTTGCGGGAGATCCTTTAAATACAATGACTATAGCTGAAGAATTAATTAACGCAGGTAATGCAAACATGCCTGGTCTTAGATATGGTGATTATGACAAAATTGACATTGACCCTTCTGATGATAAAACCTTTTGGTTTATCAATGAATATATGAATAGTGGTCGTAAGGGCGTTGTTGGTGTTTTTAAAATAGCACCCGATTTTAATAATGATATGGGTGTAATTAGTATTGATCAACCCAACGATGGTATTCTTACCGCTGCTGAACAAGTGGTTGTAACCGTATTCAATTATGGTTTAGACACACAAACTAATATTCCTATTAGTTTGGTTGTTGATGGTGTAACAATAGCCAATGAAATAGTTCCTGGACCTATAACTTCTGCTTCTTCTGTTTCGTATACTTTTGCTGCTACAGTTAATATGTCTACTCAAGGACAAACCTATGAAATTGTTGCAGCAACAAACTTAGCAGGTGATGAAGACAATACAAATAATAGTGTTACTAAGAATGTTACCCACATATTTTCTAATGATTTAGGAGTTACCTCTATTTCAAGTCCTGTTAGTGGAGAAGGTTTAGGTAATGAAACTGTGACTGTAGTTATTGAAAATTTCGGAACTTCCCCTGCTTCTAACTTTAACGTTTCTTATTCTATTGATGGAGGAACTCCTGTAGTAGAAAATGTTGCAGGTCCTGTTACTCCTGGAAATACGATCAACTATTCCTTTACTGCTTTAGCAGATTTATCTGCTCCCGGAACCTATCAATTTTCTGCAAGTACACTTCTAGCAGGTGATTCAGATGCAACCAACGATACCGCTACTAAAACCGTAGTGAATTTGTCTTGTACTTCTGAAACTGTAGCTCCCAACTTGCCTATCGGTCCGGGTGCCGGGGTGGTTACCAATTCTATAATTAATTTTACAGAAGATTTTATTGTAAACGATGTAAATGTAACAATTAACGCCACGCATACTTGGGTTGGTGATATTGATATTAAATTAATAGCACCTGATAACAGTCAAGTGATACTTTTTGATAGAAGTGGTGGTAGTGGTGATAATTTAACCAATACGACTTTTGATGACGAAGCTACCACCCCAATAGCAAGTGGTACCCCTCCTTATACTGGCGTCTTTCAACCAGAAGGCAACTTATCTGATTTTGATGGGTTGAGCTCTGCCGGAAACTGGACACTTCGTATAACTGACAATGCAGGTGGAGATGGTGGAACTTTATTAAATTGGACCCTACAAATTTGTGGCGACCCAACCCTTAATATAGGTGAAAACTTTGCTGACAATAGCGAGTTGATGATTTTAGACAAAGGAAATAAAATGTTCAAAATTTTATTGCCAACTACCTCCATGCAAGATAAACTTACCTTTACCGTGCATAATATGTTAGGTCAAAAATTACTCAATAAAGTGTTAGAGAATGAAAATGGCACAGGATATGAATATGATTTAGATATGTCCTATGCTTCAGCCGGTGTTTACCTTGTTAGAATTGGTAATAGAAAAAATGGAAGTGTAAAAAGAATTGTTGTAAAATAATTTATTTTAAACTTAATAATTTTAAAGGCTGTCTTTTTAAGGCAGCCTTTTTTTGTTTTAAGGAAAGTATAAAGAGTAAAGAGTAGAGAAAAGTGAGAAAAAAGTATTGAGTATTGAGTGCAAAGTATTAAGATGTCGATGCCTAAATAACGTTGACCGAATTGGAGACACTATCCCGCAAACTTTTTAAATAGAAACAATCCTAATTTCAAATTTTGAAATAAACCATAAACAGGTTTTTATTTAGAATCTACTCCAAAAGTTTTTGATGGGTTTTTCTCTTCCGGATATTGTAACATCCCTTCCCCTTCTGCAATAATAGTAGATACTGTTGCATCTCCAGTAACATTTACCACGGTTCTAAACATATCTAAAATGCGATCTACAGGAAAAATAATTGCTATCCAAGCCGGATTTAAACCTACAGAATCCAAAACAATAATCAACATCACTAAACCAGCACTTGGGACTGCAGCCGAACCAATAGAGGCTAAAGTGGCTGTTGCAACAACAATCATTTGCTGACCTAATGTTAGATCAATCATGTGCATTTGGGCTAAAAAAACAACTGCAATAGCTTGATACATACTGGTACCATCCATATTTACTGTTGCCCCAATAGGAAGAACAAAACCAGCAATTTTTTTATCTACACCTAAATTATTTTCAACACATTCCATGGTTACGGGCAATGTGGCGGCACTACTTGATGTAGAGAATGCTAGTGTTTGAGCAGGGCTCATTGCTTTAAAAAAACCTTTGTAAGGAATTTTTTTTACAAATATTTTTAAAATTAAAGGATAGATAATAAAAATCATTAGCAATAATCCGAACAATACGGTTAAAGAATACCAGCTCAACCCTTTAAAAATTTCCATAACTTTGCCAATATCATCTCCTGCCATTTTACTTACTACACCTGCTAAAAGTGCAAAAACAAAGAAGGGAGCAGCTTGCATCACTAAATCTACCATTTTCAAAAAAACCTCCATAATGCTATCCACAAGTTTTAAAACCGGTTTTGCCTTATTATTTGGAATAAACAACAAACAAACACCAAAAAATATAGCAAAAAAGATGATTTGCAACATCAGACCGTTATTAGATAACGAATAGAAAAAATTATCGGGAACGATGTCAACAAGAGGTTGTAAAGGGGTTACTTCCTTTCTTTTTTTTGCTACTTCCAGTCTATCGGAAAGGGAAACTTCTTTGAGCTCTGTTTTTGTTAAATCAGATATTTTTTGTGCGCGTTCCATAAACATGGGATCTTGCAGATAGTTTATGCCATCTTTCAACTCATATCCTTGTGAGGATGCCCATATTTCATAACTAATTCTATTATCAATCCGGCTTTGTTCCTCTATAAGTTTTCCAGGTTTAAATGTGTTGACTAAAACCAAACCCAAAGAAATAGCTGCTACTGTCGTAATTAAATAAATTAAAAGAGTCTTCCCTCCCATTCTTCCTAAACTTGCAGGATCGCCAATATTTGCTACACCACTAATAATGGAAAATAAAACCAACGGCACCGCAATCAATTTTAAAAGATTGATAAATATGGTTCCAAAAGGGTCAATCCAATTGATGGTAAAAGCACTCCAACCCATAGTACTCGATAAAAGAGCCCAAAGGATTCCTAAAACCATTCCAATAATTATTTTCCAATGCAGTGCTAGTTTTTTCATTTATATTTTTTTAAAGTAAGCGATCCAAAAATAATTAGATAATTCATTTTTTTAATACTTTGAAACCTTTTGTAACAAATAATAATCTACTAAAACAAGTGCCGCCATTGCTTCTACAATTGGTACTGCTCTTGGAACAACACATGGGTCGTGCCTGCCTTTGCCCTGAATTTCGGCTTTGTTTCCTTTTGTATCAATAGTATCTTGTTTTTGCATAATCGTGGCAACCGGTTTAAAAGCTACCCGAAAGTAAATGTCCATGCCATTACTTATTCCACCTTGGATACCCCCACTTAAATTGGTTTTAGTGGTTCCGTCTTCCTGAAAAATATCATTGTGCTCGCTACCACGCATTTTTGCGCCACAAAATCCACTGCCAAATTCAAATCCTTTCACGGCATTGATAGAAAGCATTGCTTTTCCAAGTTCGGCGTGAAGTTTATCAAATACAGGTTCGCCTAAACCAATAGGTACGTTTTGTAATACACATGTAATAGTACCTCCTACTGTATCTCCTTCTTTTCTGATTTTTTTAATTAGGCTTTCCATTTTTTTAGCTGTCGCCAAATCCGGACAACGCACTGCAGTTGTTTCTGTTTTGGAGAAGTCTAAACTTTGGTAGGGTTTATCCAAAAATATTTCTCCTACTGAAGAAACAAAAGCATTAATTTTTATAGTTGGAAGAAGTTGTTTTGCAATAGCTCCTGCTACAACCCGACAAGCAGTTTCTCTGGCAGAAGACCTTCCACCACCTCTATAATCACGAATACCATATTTTTTGTCATAGGTAAAATCGGCATGTGATGGCCGATAAATTGTTTTGTTATGGGAATAATCGTTAGATTTCTGATTGGTATTTTTAATGGTAAAACCAATGGGAGTTCCAGTAGTTTTTCCTTTAAAAATGCCACTTAAAAATACTACTTCGTCATCTTCTTTACGTTGGGTTACAATAGGAGATTGCCCGGGTTTTCTGCGTTGCATCTCTAATGCAATAGATTCAAAATTAATAGAAAGCCCTGCAGGACAGCCATCTATAATGCCTCCTATTGCCTCGCCATGTGATTCGCCAAAAGTGGTTAGTTTAAAAATATTTCCAAAGGAATTACCCGCCATTACATAGGTTTTCAACAAATGTAATTTTTATAATAGAGATTTAAAAATATTGTTTTGCTTAATATAGAATTAAAACAGGTTTATTTGCGATAATGTAAAAATAACATTGGCTTAAGTAAGTAATAATCTGTATTTGTTGATAAAGGACCATAAAATTTAGTCCTTTGTAAAAACCTAATCCATGTTAAAACGTAAAGTGGAAATAGTGGTAATATCTGATGTGCATTTAGGCACTTATGGTTGCCATTCAAAGGAGTTGCTCCAGTATTTGAACAGCATTCGTCCAAAAAAATTAATTTTAAATGGGGATATAATTGATATCTGGCAATTTAGAAAAAGTTATTTCCCTAAAGCACATTTGCAAGTCATCAAAAAAATAATAGCCTTTGCTACAAAAGGCACCAAAGTCTACTACATTACAGGCAACCACGATGAAAAACTTCGCAAATTTAGCAACACTAAAATGGGTAATATTCAAATTTTAGATAAGTTAGTATTAAATCTTGACGGTAAAAAAGCATGGTTTTTTCATGGTGATGTTTTTGATGCCTCTGTGCAACATGCTAAGTTTATAGCTAAATTAGGGGGTTGGGGATATGATTTTCTTATTTTATTTAACCAGCTGATTAATTGGGTTTTATTGAAAATGGGACGTGAAAAATATTCGCTTTCTAAAAAAATAAAAGCAAGTGTAAAACAAGCCGTAAAATTTATTAACAACTTTGAAAAAACAGCTACTGATTTAGCAATTGAAAATGAGTTTGATTATGTGGTTTGTGGACATATTCACCACCCACAAATAGAGAAAAAATGTAGTGTAAAAGGATCTTGTTTGTACTTAAATAGTGGTGATTGGGTGGAAAATTTAACGGCATTAGAGTATAATAATGAGCGATGGAATTTATATACGTACAATCAAAATGGCAATAAAACAATACCCATAGAGGAAACAATAGAGGATAATGGTGTTATTACCGATTTACTTTCCGCTATGTTGATACATAAAAAAATTTAAGAAACCTTCAATGCTTTTCTTAAAATAGTAACGGGATGTAATGCTATTCTATCTGTTCCATCCTTAATTTGATGCCTGCAACTTGTACCTGTTGCTGCTAAAATTGTATCTAAAGGTGTTTTTCTTATTGCCGGAAAAAGTGTTAATTCGCCCATTTGCATACTAATATCATAATGTTCTTTTTCATAGCCAAAAGAACCTGCCATACCACAACAACCGGATGGTATTACAGTTACTTTATAATGCTTGGGAAGATTTAATATCTTGAAAGTTGCAGAAACGGACGATAAAGCCTTTTGATGACAATGTAGATGAAGTTTGACTGCTTTTTCTTGATTTGTAAAGTACTCTGGTGTAATTGCTCCTTTTTCAATTTCGTTCGCTAAAAATTCTTCCACAGTAAAGGTGTTTTTAGCCAATTTTTTTGCAGCATCTATATCTGTTGCCAGTCTTAAATATTCATCTCTAAATGTTAGTATTGCCGAAGGTTCTAGTCCAATAAGTGGAATTTCAACAGAAATTAATTCTTTAAATATAGAAATGTTTGCATCAACTACAACTCTTGCTTCTTCTAAAAAACCTTTCGATATAAACGCTCTTCCGCTTTGTAAATGTCTTACTAATTGCACATCGTATCCTAATTGAAATAACAAATGCAAGGCATCCATTCCTATTTCAGTATCCAGGTATTCTGTGAATTCATCAACAAAAAAATACACTTTTGATTTAAATGTATTCTTCTGTTTTTTAAGTATTTGAAATTCCTTATATAAATTAAGAGTTGAAAGTAATGGTAAACTTCTTTTTGGGGCTATACCTCCTATTTTTTTTAAAACAGATGAGGTAAATGTATTTGAAAAAACAAAATTTGTCAAAGTCTTTGTTTTGCTTCCCAGTTTGTTATAATAATGGATGTTTGCAAAAAGTTTTGTGCGAAAATTACAGCCGTTTACTTTTTTATACTGGTATTCGAATTCGGCTTTAAGTGCTGCCATATCAACATTGGAAGGACATTCACTTTTACAACCTTTACAACTAATGCAAAGGTCAAATACTTCTTTTAGTTCTATATGATTAAATTTATTTATTTTTTCGCTATTGGTTAAAAATTCGCGTAATGCATTAGCCCTTCCGCGGGTTGTATCTTTTTCATTTTTAGTAACTCGATAACTTGGACACATGGTTCCTCCTGCACTTTCGGGCTTTCTACAATCGCCGCTACCGTTGCACTTTTCAGTACTTCTAAGAATACCTAAAGAATCTGAAAAATCTAATAAGGTTTCTATTATTGGTTCTTTTTGACGAATTTCAAAACGTAGATTTTTATCTATTGCCAATGGGGCAACAATTTTTCCGGGATTAAAAATACCGTTTGGGTCAAATGCCCATTTTATTTCTTTAATAATATGATAATTAGCTTCACCTATCATTAATGGAATGTATGAAGAACGCACAATACCATCACCATGCTCACCGCTCAAGGATCCATTGTATTTTTTTATTAAGTTTGCAACAGCTGTTGTAATTTGTTTAAAAAGTACGACATCTTCTTGTGTTTTAAGATTTAAAATGGGTCGTAAATGCAGCTCACCAGCTCCGGCATGCGCGTAATACACTGTTTTTTGATTAAAAGATTGCATCAATTTTGTAAATTCTGAAATATAATCAGAAAGGTCATCTAAAGCAACCGCAGTATCTTCTATACAAGCCACCGCTTTTTTATCGCCTATGATGTTGCCTAGTAAACCAAGTCCGGCTTTGCGAAGTTCTAAGGCTTTTTCAATATTTTCACCTACTAACACTGGTAAAGCGTATGCAAGTTTTGTTTCTTTTAAATGTGCAATAAGATTTTTAGACAATTGTAATACTTCCGCCTGTGTTGTTGCTTTTAATTCCAATAATAAAATGGCCTCCGGATCACCTTCAATAAAAAATCGGCTTTCTTTGTATTTCAAGCTTTCTTTTGTGCAATCTAAAACCACTTTATCCATCATTTCACAAGTAAAAAGGGAATGCGACATAGCAGGAACCACGCTTTTTAAACAATTTTCAATAGAATGATAATGAGCTGCTATCATTATCGTTTCAGAAGGAGGAAGGACATCTAATTGTAATTTAATTTTAGTAGTAAACGCTAGGGTGCCTTCGCTTCCTGTAAGTAATTTACACATATTAAATGGGTTACCATTCTCAGTAAACACTTCCGATTTAATTAGTTCATCGATGGCATAACCGGTATTTCTTCTGTGTATTTTTGGATTTGGAAAAGTATCACGTATTCTTTTCTGAACAATTTTGTCCTTTAGTTGGGTATATATTGTTTTGTATATTTTGCCTTCTAAGGTGTTTTCTTTGGTCTTTTTTAAAAATTCATCTTTTGTAATCTCTTTAAATGTAACTAAAGAACCATCTGAGAGAATGGTTTCCATTTCTAGCACTTTATCTCTAGTAACACCGTATTTTATTGAGGTAGTTCCGCTTGAGTTATTTCCTACCATACCGCCAAGCATACATCGGTTTGAGGTGGAAGTATTGGGTCCAAAAAAAAGACCCAAGTCTTTTAATTGTATATTAAGGACATCTCTGATAACTCCTGGTTCAAGTACTGCGGTTTTTTCTTTTTCATTTATTTGTAAAATTTTTGTAAAATATTTTGAAATATCTACAACAATACCTTTTCCAACGCATTGTCCGGCAAGGGATGTACCTGCAGTTCTGGCAATTAAACTAGTATTATAATTAGTTGCAAATGCAATCAGTTTTTGTATGTCTGCCACTGATTTTGGCAATGCAACGGCTTCAGGAAGAATTCGGTACACAGAAGCATCTGTAGCATATATAGCTTTTGTTAATTCGTCAAAACATATTTCACCTTCAAAAGATGCTACTAAATCATTTAAGGCTTTGCTGTTAGTTGTTTTCATTGCATTAAAAGTACGACTTCTTTAGATTTTATGTTAACACATTTTATATATTATTAACATAAGATTGGGTTGACTTAAAGTTTAAATATTTGTATTTGTTTTAATTTCGCTTCAAATTAACAGTAAAACCAAATATAAAATGAAAAAAGTATTTTTTACAGCAATATTACTTGTTGGAGTGACTTTTGCAAGTCAAGCACAAACTATTTCCAAACATGCCATTGGGTTAAGATTTGGTGGAGGTAACGGCTATGGAGCAGAGGTTTCTTACCAACACGCACTTGGCGATAACAATAGATTAGAATTAGATCTTGGATGGAGAAATGATGATGATTTTGACTCTTATAAACTTGCAGCACTTTACCAATGGGTTTGGAATATTGAAGGTGGATTTAACTGGTATGCCGGTGTTGGTGGTGGTGTAGGAAGTATTTCAGACAATAGATTTGAAAGAAATAACGATGGGGCATTTGTATTTGCTGCTGGAGATATTGGGATTGAATACAATTTTGATATTCCACTTTTAATATCTTTAGATTTTAGACCTGAAATAGGTTTTTATGGTGATGAATATCCATTAAACTCCTTTTCACCGGATATTGCTTTAGGAATTAGATACCAATTTTAGTAGGCACTTATGTTATGTAAAAATCTTCTTTCAGAATATTCTGAAAGAAGATTTTTTTGTTTAATATTTTTATTTAAATAGTACCTTTTTATTTTTATCCATAATAACGATAGTGTATGGATTTGTCAGTGCCATAGTAACCATAGCATCGGCACCCGGACTAGTTTCCAATACGGTAACAACTGTTGTATCTCCTTTTACTTGTACACTTTTAACTTGAATACCATATCCACCTGTATTTTTTAATCCGGAATGTAAAGAAACAACCATTTTTTTATTAAAATCTATGGATGCTAATTTTGAAGGGATAACCTCATCAAAAACCATATTTTGGATTGCTTTTTCTAATTCGGAATTAGATTTTATTACTTCATAAGATTTTTCATCTTTTCCTCCATAAGAACTTTCTATAACAACATCAAAAGATGCATCTGCATAATTAGGAGTATTTTTATTAGTGTTACACGAAAAAAATAAAATGCTAACGACACTTAAAGGGATAAGAAATTTCATCATTATTTAGTTAGGTTTTTAGTTAGTGAATTTTCAAGAGCTTGAAAGTACAATTTTTCATAAACAGGAACAATATTATGCAAATCAAATTTTACAGCTGCAGCTTTAGCGTTACTTTTAAATTGATTTAATGTGTTTTTATCTTTCAAAATATAAAGAGCTTTTTTTGTCATATCTTCAATATCCCCCACATTGCTCAAATAGCCACTTACTCCATCGATATTGACTTCCGAAAGACCGCCGGTATTGCTTGAAATAACTGGAACGCCACAGGACATGGCTTCCAAAGCTGCTAAACCAAAGCTTTCTTTTTCGGAAGGAAGTAAAAACAAATCCGAAAAACATAAAATTTTGTCAACTTCATCACTATTGCCAAGAAAGACAACTTTATCTTCTATTCCCAATTCTTGACACAACTTTTCTGCGGGTTCTTTTTCGGGACCCTCTCCTACCATCATTAATTTAGATGGCATTTTTTTTTGGATCTTATTGAATATGTGAATAACATCCATTATTCTCTTCACTTTTCTGAAATTACTTACATGTGTTACAATAATCTCGTCCTTATCAGCCATCATATCCCTTTGGCAATCTGTATAAGCATTTTTTTGGTGCTTTTGCAAGTCAATAAAGTTAGGAACAACATCTATGGGTATTTTGACATCAAAAAGACGAAGGGTGTCGTCTTTTAAGCTTTGGGAAACAGAGGTTACCACATCACTTTTATTAATACTAAAGGTTACTGCAGGTTTATAAAATGGGTGGTTTCCAACTAGGGTGATATCCGTTCCGTGAAGTGTGGTTACCATTGGTAAAAAAATTCCTTCCTCTTCTAGCATTTTTTTTGCCATATAACCGGCATACGCATGAGGGATTGCATAATGTACGTGTAGTAGCTCAATGCCATACAATTTTACCATATCTACTAGTTTGCTGGATAATGCAAGTTCATAGGGTTGGTATTTAAAAAGCGGATACTCCGGGACATTTACCTCATGGAAATGAATTTTATTGGCAAGCAATTCTAAACGAACCGGTTGTTTGTAGGTGATAAAATGTATTTCATGACCTCTTTTAGCAAGTTCTGTTCCTAATTCTGTGGCTACAACACCACTTCCTCCAAAGGTTGGATAACAAACGATAGCTATTTTCATAAATATTAAAAAGTTCTAAGAATTTTGGAAATTTATTTCAAAAATACGATTAACAATTAACTTAAATAGAAAATTTTAAAAATCTATTGCATCATAAATTGCTTGTTGGATTTTTGTACGGATGTTAGAACTAATTAATTTTCTATTGTTCACATCAGGGTAGGTTCTATTGGAAAGAAAGACATAAACCACTTCGTTTTCAGGATCTGCCCAGGTATAAGTACCTGTAAATCCTGAATGACCGAAACTAGTCATAGAAACGCATCCACAAGTAGGTCCTTCCACTCCAAGTTGTGGTTTGTCAAACCCAATACCTCTTCGCACTTGTTTATCACAATAATAACAGGTATTAAAAAGGTCTAAAGATTCCGCATTAAAATATCGTTTTCCACCATAGAAACCTCTCCATACATACATTTGCATGATTTTAGCAACGTCATTTGCATTTGCAAAAACACCTGCATGACCGCTTACCCCATCCATCATTGCAGCGCCTTGGTCGTGTACATAGCCATGAATTTTTTGCATTCTAAAATCGGTGTCTATTTCTGTGGGTACAATATTTTCTAAAGGCATCCTCTCCGTTGGTAAATAACCCATAGTATATGTACCAAGGGGTTCATAATATTCTTCTTGAATAACCCTTTCTAAAGGTTTTCCATAGTGTTTTTCTATATATTTTTTTAACATATAATAAGGCAAATCACTATAAAGATATTTTACTTGTTGGGCAACATCACTTTCTAAAATAATTTTGTGGATGGAATCTTCTAAATCATTTCTTGCGTATAGTTTTTCTGTTACTTTATTAGTAAATCCGGGTTCCGGTGTTGTTTTATAATATGTAGAAGAGGGTTTTTTTGTTTCTTTATCCAGAGTACTTCTATAAAATGGAATCCAAGCTTTTAATCCTGCAAAATGAGATAAAAGTTCTTTTAAGGTGATATGTGCCTTGTTAGTAAGCCGATATTCCGGAAGTAAATCACTTAAAGTAAATTCTAAATCAATAACGCCTTGGTCTGCTAGTTTTATTAAAATGGGAACAGTCGCTAAAATTTTAGTCAATGAAGCTACATCATAAATATCTTCATCTGCTACTTTTTCTTTTTTTTCTTGGGTGTGGTACCCATAATTTTTTTGAAAAACTACTTTTCCTTGTTTTGCAATTAATACTTGTACACCTGGAGCCATGCTTTGAGTAACAACTAACTGAGCTAGAGAATCTACTTTTTTTAATTTTTCAGAATTAAAACCAACGCTTTCGGGACTTCCATAACTTAATCGATTTAAGGATTTTGTTTCTAATTTTGAATTCACCGGAAAGTTTTCTCCTGCCGTTACGGGGAGTTTTCCTTTTGCTTCTCTTGCACCAAAAATTAATTGTGCTGAAACTTCTTGTGCTATTTTACTATTTTGATAAGAAATTACTACACTTTCAAAATTCCCGGTAGCTTTTAAATCCAGTAATGCATAAGGTCTTGTAAAAATGTTTAAAATGACTTGGTTTGTTCTTGCAATTTCATAGATCCAAACTTGCTCTTTTTGGGTCATTTTATATCCTTTCCAAGGGTTTTCATTGGACTTATGAAAACCAACAATCACACAATCATACGCTTTTAATTTTAAGATTAATTCATCTAAAGTAGTTGCTTTTACCCAATCTACCGGGGCATATTTTTGTAATTGTTTTAAAAAATCGGAGCCGCTAGCATCGCCAAAGTTTACATAAGCAAATTTCTTGTTTTGTAATTCTCTTATGGGCAAAATTCCATCCTTGTTTTTAATAACGGTTATAGCATTATCCATAAGCTCTTCATACAATTCATCATTTAGCACGCTATTTAATTCCTCATAAAGAAATGTAGTGTTAATAGGTTTGTACTTGTTCAACCCTACTTTATATTTTGCATATAATATTTTTTTGACCGAATGTGCTAATCGTTCTTCACTTATACTTCCCTCTTTATATGCATCCACAATCAGTTGGTGAGCTTTTGGAATATCTTCCGAAATAAGCAATACATCATTTCCTGCTTGAAATGCCGCTAAATCTACTTCGCCAGGATTGTTGAATGCCGAAACACCTTTCATGTTTAAGGCATCTGTAAAAATTAAACCTTGAAAGCCGAGTGTGTTTTTAAGCAAATCAGTAACTATTGCACTAGATAGTGATGAAGGAAAATTCTGTCTGGGTTCTAAACTAGGTACATTTAAATGGGCAATCATAACACTTGCCAATCCTTTGGTGAATAAATATTTATAAGGATAGAGTTCTATACTGTCAATTCTTTTTTCTGAAAAGGAAACCGTTGGCAATGTTTTATGCGAATCGGAATCGGTATCACCGTGGCCTGGAAAATGTTTTCCGCTAGCAAGCACGCCAACACTTTGCATGCCTTGCATAAATGCCGCTGCCTTTTTAGTAACATTATCTCTATCTTCACCAAAAGATCGGTTGCCAATAATGGGATTTTCCGGGTTTGTATTTATATCTAAAACAGGCGCAAAATTCATATGCACTCCCAATCGTTTGTTGTGTTCACCGATACGTTTACCTACTTTATAGATAAGTGAAATATCTTCAATAGCTCCTAAAGTCATGTTCCATGGAAAAGCGTAAGTAGAGTCTAAACGCATGGCAAGACCCCATTCAGCATCCATAGCAATCATTAAAGGTATTTTTGCTATTTTTTGAAAATCGTTTGTAATTTTAGCTTGCCTTCCAGGGCCACCTTTTGAAAAGATAATTCCTCCGATGTGTTGCTCTGAAATGAGGCGTTTAACGCGATCTACTTTTGCTTTTGGGTCGGATGAAAATAAATCGACCATAAATAGTTGCCCAACTTTTTCTTTTAGGGTCATTTCGGAATAAATACTATCTACCCATTTTTGCTGGTTTTCAAAGTCATTAATTTTATGAAGTGGATGCAATTGCTGTCCGAAAACAGTACCTCCGAAAGAAATAAAAAGAAGTGTAAAAAATTTTTTATTCATAAAAAGTAAGTGTACAAAAACTGTGCTAAGAAAAATCGATATATTTTGGTAAAAATACCAAAATTAAAGGGGAACAACACAATATAAGATGTGAGATTTTAGATTTTAGATTTTTTGCTTTGTAGGAAATAGAAAATTGAAACCACTCCATTAATTTAATTCAAAATTCAAAATTCAAAATTCAAAATCAAACGCATCACCTAACCCCCTTCAATTTACAACAACTTTTTACCCCAACTCCTATAGCAAGTACGGGACTAGCTCTAAAAGGAGGAGTTGTTGAAAATAAGACTCCATTTCGGGATGGTGAAAAACTGATTTTTAGTATTAGCAGCTTTTCGGAGAGGATTTAATTTTAGAACGTAGCAAAAGAAATAAATCCTCTTTCAAAAGAAAGTTGTTCAGGCTTATTTTCTAAAAAAACCTGCTATGCCAGCTTTCATCTGCAGGGACTTCCCAGTTTTCTACATATTCAGCTTTGGTGTTGATTAGGTTGTTAAAAACTATGGTGTTTTTAGAAATGGATTTTGCTTTTGCCATCGCTTTAAATTCTGTTAATGGCTTGTGCGTTATGAATTGTCCCGTGTAAAAAGTGACGTTCATTTTGTCCAACAAATCTATTTCATATTTTTTTTCTAACTGCTGTATAAAATGCACCGAGGCATCTATAGAACAGCCGGAAGCGGAAGCATTTTCTTGATTGAGCCCAATAATAATAAACCGATTGTGTTTAATTTCAAAACCTGCTTCTAAAGCAGCGCCGTGAGCTGTCCATTGGGTAAGAAATTCATGAAGTTTGCCTTCTATTTCAGTAACTTCTGTATCACTTAATTTTCTGTTTGATGGGTAAATCCAAATTCTGGAATTCTCGGGTAAATTTTCAAAGGGAACCAACATAATATTAGATGTGAGATTTTATATTTTATATTTTTTTTGAATTGGAAAAATCCATTAAAGATCTTCTGCATTTGCTATCATTTCGGCGATATCCATCACTTGAATGTCTCCTTCTTTGTTTTTTCCTTTTACACCGTCAGTCATCATGGTGTTACAAAAAGGACAAGCAGCAGCAATAATACTAGGTTGGGTTTTTATCGCTTCTTCTGTTCGTTCTATATTGATATCTTTTTTACCTGCTTCAGGTTCTTTAAACATTTGAGCACCACCTGCACCACAACAAAGTCCATTAGATTTGCAACGTTTCATTTCAATTAACTCCACTTCCAGTTTTTCTAAAAGTTTGCGAGGAGCTTCATATTCCCCATTGGCACGACCTAAATAGCAAGGGTCGTGAAAAGTGATGCGTTTTCCTTTAAACTTACCTCCTTCTACTTTTAGTCGGCCTTCTTTTAGGAGTAAATTTAAAAACTGCGTGTGGTGTAGCACTTCATAATTTCCACCTAACTCAGGATATTCATTTTTTATAGTGTTAAAACAATGCGGACAGGCAGTTACAATTTTTTTAACTTGGTAACCATTAAGGACTTCTATATTGCCCATTGCTTGCATTTGGAATAGAAATTCATTTCCTGCACGTTTTGCAGGATCACCGGTACAACTTTCTTCTGTACCTAAAACGGCAAATTCTATTTTAGCTTTGTTGAGAATTCGCACAAAAGCTTTGGTTATTTTTTTTGCCCTATCATCAAAACTTCCGGCACAACCCACCCAAAATAAGACTTCCGGCTGTTTGCCTTCTGCGGTATATTGTGCCATTGTGGGTACTTTTAGTGCTTCGCTCATACTTTTGAAATTTCTAAGTTAACGGTTTATTATTTTGAGTAGCTACATCTTTCTACTCTTTAAAAACCTGAATAGTTACATCTTTATTTACCAAATCTGTAAATTTTCCTTTATATCGTGTTGCTTTCACTAAATGGTTGTCTATCCAATGGTAATTTCCACCTCGTGGTTTTCCCATTAACAAGGCATGATATTTAAATCCGTTTTTGTTTAGCCATATTTCGGTATTTGCTCTATGTGCTTCTGTACGGGAAGTGAAAAAACAAATAATATGCCCTTGTTCAAACCATTTATTAAGTGTTTTTAGTGCGTCTGGATATACTTTTGCGGTTAACATCCTTTCTGGTTCTTCATTCGGTATATCTTCGCAGATGGTCCCATCAATATCAATTAAATAATTTTTAATATTTTCTGGCAGTATCGGACTTATATGTTGTCCATTTTCCACTTTTTCGCTTAATAATTTTTCTACGTCTGCTTTCTTCATTTTCTATACTTTCCTTTTTAAAATTTAACACTAAATCTATTCGTCTTTCCAATTCAATCGATCCATTTGATTGTAAGGCCAAGGGGCTCCGTTATTTTCGATATTGGTCATCGCGCCATTTAACAATACAGGTGCAGCAGATTGTTCCATCACAAGATATTGGCGCATATCCATAATAATAGAGAGTGGATCAATACTAACTGGGCAGGCTTCTACACACGCATTGCAAGTGGTGCACGCCCAAAGCTCTTCTCTTAAAATATAATCATCTAAAAGTTGTTTACCATCGGGGACAAATTCTCCGTTTTTATCGATATTTTTTCCTACTTCTTCCAGACGGTCTCTAGTGTCCATCATAATTTTACGCGGAGATAATTTTTTCCCTGTAATATTAGCAGGACATACACTTGTGCATCGTCCACATTCTGTGCAAGTGTATGCATTAAGTAGTTGAACCCAGTTTAAATCCATTACATCGCTTGCACCAAATTTTTCTGGAGTTGCATTAGCATCTGTTTCTACAGGAGTTGAAAAGGGATCGACATTTGGATCCATCATTAATTTTACTTCACTGCTTACCGTTGGGTTGTTAGGAAACTTTCCGTAAGTGGTTAGTTTACCAAAATAGGTGTTAGGAAATGCGAGAAGAATGTGTAAGTGTTTGGAAAAATATAAATAATTCAAGAAAAATAAGATTCCCAGTATATGTAACCACCAAGCGAAACGTTCCAATAAAATGACACTGCTATCTGTCATGGAATTAAAAAGTGGTGCTATAAACTGGCTTATGGGAAATGATCCAACTTGTGCATAATGGGTAACTCCGAGCTGCTGTAAATGATAATCGGCTGCGTTCATCGTTAAAAAAAGAGTCATTAAAACTACTTCAATATATAAAATTATATTGGCATCGTTTTTTGGCCATCCTTTCATTTCCGGATTCCAAAAACGTTTTACTTTTTTAAGATTTCTTCTAACCCAAAAAAGTATAACACTCACTAATACGAGTAGTGCGAGAATTTCAAAAGCACCAATCAAAAAATCATAAAAGCCTCCAAAAATAGAAAAAGCTCTGTGAGTGCCTACGAGTCCGTCGTAAATTATTTCTAAAACTTCAATGTTGATGATGATAAATCCCAAATAGACTACAAGATGTAGGAATCCGGATACAGGTCTTTTTACTAATTTTGATTGTCCAAAAGCAATGAATAAGAGATTTTTAAATCGCTCTTTTGGATGGTCAAATCGATTTATGTTTTTACCAATAAGGATGTTTCTTCTAATTTTTTTTATGTTATTAATAAAATAACCGATACCTACAAAGAGTGCAAGTAAAAAAAGTATGTTTAGTAAGTAATTCATTTTAAAAATTTTAAAAAGAGAAACTCTTTAGAAGTGTAAATTATAGATAAACCATTTTTATTCTTCTTTTTGATCTGGCTCTTCATAGGGCCCTGGTTTTTTACCAAACAAGGAAAAATGTACATAACGTTTTGGGTTTAATTTCATATCCTCAAGCAATTGTTCTAATTGTTTGGTGGAACCTTCTAGATTTTTGTAAAGCAATTCGTCATTTAGTAATTTTCCTAGGCTGCCTTCTCCATTATTTAATTTTTTGGTAATGGCATTAAAATCGGCTATGGTGTTTTCTATATTAGTAACTAATTTTCCTACTTCTAGCTGTGATAAAGAGTCAGATAAAATAGCAAAATTTTGTGAGGTTTTGTCTAAATTACTAAAAGTAGAGTTAAATTTTTCCTGATTTGTTTTTAAAAGAGATTCTAAAGTTTTAGAAGATTCTTTGAAAGAGACGGCTACTTCACCCAAATCTTTTAAAGTTTTTTTTAAACTTTCTCTAACATCTTTGTCTAAAACATCTGCTACAGCAGTCAAGACACTATCGGTGCTAACTACCGTGTTTTCTATTTTATCTTGTAATGGGCTTAATCGATCATTCATAAATTCCATAATACCTTCTTCTCTTTGCCCAACAAGGGTGTCGCCACTTATGGCAATATCTGAAGTTGTAAAATCTGGGATAATAGAAAGCGATTTTCCGCCTATAAGTCCTCCTCCATAAATTTTTGCTATACTTGTTTTTGAAAACTGAAAGTCTCCTACCACATTAAACTCGACTACTAAATCGCCTGTTTTACTGGATATAGAAATTTGTTTTACTTTGCCAATTTTTAAACCATTTACAGTAACGACTGAGGATAAATCCAACCCTTCTACATTTTTATAAACTACATAATAAATTCTTTCTTTATTAAGTATGTTGCTACCTTTTAAATAGTTGTATCCAAAAATAAAGGTAGCAATTGCAAATACTGCTAATAATCCGGTTTTAACTTCTTTAGAAAACTTCACACAGTTATTTTTTAGTTGACAACAAATTTAGAAATTAAATGCAAATACTGGATACTAATTAGTATTTGATTTTAAAATATCAGACACAGGCACTTTTTTTTCCTTTTTAAATGCAACAATAAATGCAGAAGTATATCCTTTTTGTTTCGCTACCTGCTGCATGTTTTTAATTTTATTATAATTGGATGTTGCCCCATAATAATATTTAAAAAGCCCATCTTCTTTGGCTCTGCTTATTTCTTTAAGTCCTTTAAAATTTTGAGGTTTTGGATCTAGTTTTTTTGAGCTTGCCGCTATTTGCACTTTAAACAACACATCTTTATATATATCTTCTTTAATGATAACTTCCTCTTTTATCGTATTATCTGGAAAGGAGAAAGTTTCCATATTTCCTAAAGAAATACTTTTATGATAATCATGAATTGCCTTAGAAATAGCAATTGCCATTTCCTGTTGCCCATTTTTTGAATTTAAGTACGCTCCTTCTTCCTTATTAGTTAAAAACCCGGTTTCAATTAGCACACTTGGCATATAACTACTCATTAACACTAAAAATCCAGCTTGTTTTACACTTCTGTCGTTTCGGTGCAGTTGGTGGGTAAAATTATCTTGTATGTAACTTGCCACTTCAATACTTTGATCGAGATATTCTTCCTGCATTAAAATTAAGCCTATAACCGATTCTGGAGAGTTTGGATCAAAACCTCCATAGGTTTCCTGATAATTATCTTCTAAATAGATAACTTGATTTTCCTTTTTTGCAATTTCAAAATTTGCCTGACTTTTATGCAATCCTAATACAAAAGTTTCAGTGCCACTTGCTGCAGAATGGTGCGCATTGCAGTGAATAGAGACAAATAAATCGGCTTTTGCTCTGTTTGCTATGGCTGAGCGTTCCCGTAACTCTATAAATACATCGGTTTTTCGGGTATAAATAACTTTAATGTTTTTGTTTTTTTCTAATTCCTTGCCTACGGCTAAGACTATGTTAAGTGCAATATCTTTTTCAAAGTACCCATTTCCTCTATTGCCGGGATCTTTTCCACCATGACCAGCATCTAAAACAACAATAAAAGGTTTGTTTTGTGCGAAAGAATTACTGGTATAACCGGAAGAAAAAGAAAATAGAAGGAATACGAAAATAGAAAAATAGTGCGTTTTCATAAAGACCTGACGAATTATAGTTAGGATTATTTTAAAATTTATTGGGGTTTAAAAATTTACCCAAAAAAATATGTTTAATTTTGACACTTCAATAACTAAGCCATAACTTTACAAAAATAGGATTTAAACCATTGCAAACAAATAAACTTCGCCTTCTTTTATTGCTTTGTTTCTCGCTGATGGGTTTGACTATTCTTCATGCTCAGGAACCAAAAATTAATCCTTCTGCATCTATTCCGGCGGTGAAAGATTCTGTTAAAATTCCTGTAAATGAAATTTTTCCTTCTGTTTCTGAAATCGTTACAGATACTATTAAAACAGATACTATAAAACCACAAAAAGAAACGCTAACCGGTGTGGTAGATTATTATGGTGAAGATTATGTATTAATGCATAAAAAAGAAAATAAGGTGTATATGTACAATAAAGCATATATTATCTATGAAGATATGCGTATTGATGCCGGATTAATTATTCTTGACTATAATAAAAATGAGGTTTATGCCAAAGGAATTAAAGATTCTTTAGGAAATTATACCCAAAAACCCATTTTTGTTCAAGGAAATAATAAAGTAGAGCCCGACTCCATTCGATTTAACTTTGATTCGCAGCGTGCTTTAGTATATAATTCCAGAACGGAACAAAGTGGATTTAAAGTTATTGGTGAAATTTCAAAAAAAGAAAACGATTCTGTTATTTTTATTTACAACGTTAAATTTACCACGGCAAAAGACATTGACAATCCGGAATATTACTTTTTTTCGAGAAAAGTAAAATTTGTTCCAAAAAAGAAAATTATCACAGGATTAACTAATATGTATATTGCAAATGTACCAACTCCCATAGGCTTGCCTTTCGGATATTTCCCATTAGAAGAAGACCGTGCCTCAGGATTTATTATTCCAACAATTGGTGAAAATAATAACCGGGGGTTCTTTTTTCAAAATGGGGGTTATTATTTTGCACTAAGCGATTATGCCGATTTAACCGTATTAGGAGATTATTATACCAATGGAAGTTATGGCTTACGATTTGAATCAAATTACGCCTTGCGGTATCGTTTTAGAGGAAATTTAAGTTTACGTTTTGAAAATTTATTAAATAGCGAGCGTGGTTTTCCCGATTTTAGTGAATCCTCGGTGTATAATATCCGTTGGTCGCATACGCAGGACGCAAAGGCGAATCCTTCCTCCCGCTTTTCTGCATCTGTAAATTTAGGAAGCAGCACGTATTACCAACAGTCTATAAATCAATTAAATACCGCTAATTTTTTAAACAACACACTGAGTTCCTCCGTTTCTTATTCTAAAACTTTTGAAGGGGAACCTCAGGTAAATTTAAACATAGCAGGTACCCATTCTCAAAACACCAATACCCAAGAAATAAATCTTTCTTTACCAAATCTTACGGCAAGCGTTTCTAGAATATTTCCTTTTGCTCCTAAAATTGGCGTTAAAAAAGGAGCCATTCACAATATTAATTTTCAATATGATGTAGCAGCAGAAAATAGAATCCGTACTACAGATTCTTTATTTTTTAAACCCGAAATGTTTAACGAGGCACAAATTGGAGCACGACATACAATACCTCTTTCTACTAATTTTAAAATGTTTAAATATTTAAGCGCATCAGCCGGGACAAGTTATCAAGAAATTTGGGTTTTAAAAACCACAGAAAGAAGCTTTGATGCTGAATTGAATCAAGTAGTCATTGATACCGTTAACGGATTTGATAGCTACAGAACCTACAACTTTTCCACTAGCTTAGGAACAACGGTTTATGGGATGTTTAACTTTGGTAAGGAGATGAAAATTCAATCCGTACGGCACGTGATGAGACCATCAGTAGGATACTCATTAAATCCTGGTTTCAATCAATACTATGAAGAATTAAAATACAGACCTAATGTGGCTGGCGGGCTATCGGAAGAACAAATTTTAAAGTATTCCCGATTTCAAAACACCTTGTACGGTGCTCCTAACCAAAATAATTCAAGCAGCGTTAGTTTTGGTTTAAGTAATACCTTAGAAGCCAAAATTAGAGATAAAGACAGTACTGCAACGGAGTTAAAACGTATTTCAATATTGAATAATTTAAACTTTAACACAAGTTACAGCATCACTAATGATAGTTTAAAATGGAGCCCATTAAATATCACAGGAAGCATTCCTATTATTCCAAAATTGGATATAAATTTTGGAGGAATTTTAGACCCGTATGCATTAGATAATAACAACCAAAAAATAAATACGTTCAATATTAATAATGGCGGAAGTTTGTTTCGACTTACCAGTGCCAATATGAGTTTTAACTATTCCTTTTCCAGCAAAGATTTTGATAAAAAAGAAAAAAACAAAGGAAAAGAAGATAATGAAACTTTCAGAAACGGGGGGCGTCCGGATGATTTGTTTGGCAATTCCAATGATTTTTCAAATGATGCCTTCGGAAACAATACTTTAGAGGATGAAGAGGAAAAGGATGTAAATATCGGAAGATATAATTATAATATTCCTTGGGATTTTAGATTGGCTTACACCATTACCTATTCAAACCTTAGAAGAGAAAACGAAATATCTTCGCAATCGTTAATGTTTAGTGGAAATATGGATTTGTCACCCAGATGGTCGGTTGGGGCATCCTCCGGATACGATTTTAAACTAAAAGGATTCACTTTCACCCAATTTAGATTTCAAAGAGATTTAGAAAGTTGGCAAATGAGTTTTAACTGGGTACCTTTTAGTGCTCAAAGTTCATGGTATTTCTTTGTTGGCATAAAATCTTCCGTGCTAAGCGATATTAAATACGATAAAAGACGGGAACGTGATCAACAATTATAACAGAATATTTTTTTAAGTTTACCATCTAAATCACATAAATCATGGCGAAAAAAATAATTAATACAGCTCTTGCCCCTGCTCCTATTGGTCCTTATAATCAGGCGATTTTAGTTGGAAATATGCTTTATACTTCCGGACAAATTGCTATAAATCCTGCTACAGGAGCATTGGTTTTAGAAGATATTCAGACGGAAACCAAGTTAGTAATGGAAAATTTAAAAGCCATTTTAACAGAAGCAGAAATGACTTTTGAAAATGTAGTGAAAACCTCTATTTTTATAAGTGATATGCAAAACTTCGCTAAGATAAATGAAGTGTATGCAACCTATTTTAAAGAAGCAACTGCTCCCGCTCGAGAAACTGTGGAGGTGGCTAATTTACCAAAATTTGTCAACGTAGAAATTTCCTTGATTGCAGTGAAATAACAGATTAAAAAGTAGTGTTTTTTTCCTTCTAAACAAATTTAAGCAACTAATGAATAAAGACCTATGATTCTCTCTACCATTGATTACGTCATTTTAATTAGTTTTTTTATCGTTTCCCTTGCTATCGGAATACTTGTTGCAAAACAAAGCGGTAAAAACACCGAATCCTATTTTCTTTCCGGCAGAAATATGCCATGGTGGTTATTAGGTTTTTCTATGGTTGCTACCACCTTTGCTGCAGATACTCCCAACTTTGTAGCCGGAGTTATTAGGGAAGATGGTGTTTCCGGAAATTGGATTTGGTGGAGTTTTCTGCTTACGGGCATGGTTACTGTTTTCTTTTACGCAAAATTATGGAGAAAAAGCGGTGTTACAACCGATTTAGAATTTTATGAACTTCGCTACAGCGGTAGAAGTGCTGCATTTTTAAGGGGCTTTCGCGCCATATATCTAGGTGTGTTTTTCAATATTATTATCATGGCAAATGTTTGCTTAGCCGCAATAAAAATTGGTCATGTAATGTTTGGTTTTACCGAATTTCAAAGTCTTTTTGTAGCTTGTACTGTAACCGTTTTTTATTCTATGCTTGGCGGTTTGCGCGGCGTTTTAATAACCGATTTTATTCAGTTTATTATTGCGATGACAGGAAGTATTTGGGCGGCAATATATATTGTAAACCATGAAGCTGTGGGTGGGTTAAGTAAAATGCTGGCTGCACCACAACTGCAAGACAAACTATCCATGTTTCCTGATTTTAGCAATTGGGAAATTTTAGTGCCTATGTTTATTATACCTCTTGCCGTGCAGTGGTGGAGCGTATGGTATCCAGGAGCAGAGCCGGGTGGTGGTGGTTATATAGCCCAAAGAATGCTTGCAGCTAAAGACGAAAAACACGCTACTTGGGCTACCTTATTCTTTAATTTTGCACATTATGCTTTACGCCCTTGGCCTTGGATAATAATTGGTTTGGCCTCTTTAATTGTATATCCTGATTTGGCTAGTTTGCAAACCGCTTTTCCTGACTTTAATCCAGATTATGTGAAAAATGATTTATCGTATCCAGCAATGCTTAGATTACTGCCTTCAGGATTATTAGGTTTAGTTATTACTTCTTTGGTTGCAGCCTTTATGAGTACCATTTCAACCCATTTAAACTGGGGATCTTCCTATGTTGTGAATGATTTTTATGCTCGTTTTATTAAAAAATCGGCTTCTGAAAAAGAAAAGGTTTTAGTGGGCAGGCTTTCCACTTTTCTTATGATTATTTGTGCTGCATTTTTAGCCTTAGTTTTAGAAGAAGCTAGAGAAGCATTTAATTTATTATTGCAAATCGGAGCCGGAACAGGTTTATTGTTTATACTGCGCTGGTTTTGGAGAAGAATCAATCCATATAGTGAAATCACGGCTATGGGAGTTTCCTTCCTCATCGCCGGATTTTTCTTTATTAATGGAAAAATGGAAACACCATTATTTACTTTGGCATCGCATTGGCAATTAGTCATTGGCGTAATTTTCACTACCTTTTGTTGGGTATTTGTCACACTCATTACAAAACCATCTAAATTATCTACTATAGAAACCTTTGAGGCACTTGTATTTGAAAAAGAAGGGAAATTTAAAAACTTTAGCTATAAATTTTTATCCCTGTTTTTAGGAACAATAGGCATTTACTGTTTTTTGTTTGCAACCGGTTATTTTATTTATGGCAATACTTTATTGGGCAGTATTTTATCGGTAACCACAGTAATTTGCGTACTTATTTTAATAAAAATTTGGCGAAAAGTTAGTTAATGTTACCTATCAGCAAGGAAATTTGATTCAACTTTTCATTAATTATTTTAACAAACAATTTCTGGCGCAAGCAATATAGTTACTCGCTCCCTGTTATCCATAGAGGAAAACTTTCTATTCCATTAAATTAGTTATAAATAAGGATATTTTTTAGATACCTTCATTTACTTTACATCGTGAAACAAACTTTTCGTAACATAGTTAAAAACAAGTATTTTAAATGGTTCATTGGAAGTATTTTGGTACTTTTTGTTGCCTTTTTCAGTTTCTATGTAAGCATCTATATTGGTCTTTGGGGTCCTGTGCCTACAACAAAACAACTGTCCGAAATCAAGCAAAGTGAAGCTTCAGAAGTATTTGCCAATGACGGTGAATTAATGGGGAAATACTTTCTTTTTGACAGACAGTCCATAACATATAATGATTTACCAAAACACCTAATTGACGCCCTTGTAGCAACAGAAGATGCACGTTTTTTTGAACACAACGGCATTGATGGACAAAGCTTATTTCGAGTATTTTTTAAAACCATATTGTTGCAAAAAGCTTCTGCAGGCGGTGGTAGCACTATTACTTTGCAATTGGCAAAAAATCTTTACGGAAGAAATGACAGAAGTAATGTTGGAATTGTGGTTACAAAAATTAGAGAATCCATAATTGCTAGACGCATGGAAACTCTTTATACAAAAGATGAAATCCTTACCTTATATTTTAATACAGTTCCCTTTAGTGATAACACCTTTGGTATAGAAAGTTCCGCAATGAAATTTTTTAATAAACATACTGCAGAGTTAAGTATTGCTGAGGCGGCAACACTTATTGGAACCCTTAAAGCCTCTAATTATTATAACCCACGAATACATCCTGAAAGAAGTATTCAACGTCGTAATATTGTTTTGTCGCAGATGGAAAAATACAAATATCTTCAACCTACTGTTGCTGAAACCGCTAAAAAGGATTCTTTGTACTTAAACTACCAATACTATAGTCACAATCAAGGTATTGCAACTTATTTTAGAGAACATTTGCGAAAAGAAATTACACAAATACTAGATACCCTGAAAAAGAAAAATGGAGGACATTATAATTTGTATCAAGATGGTATTAAAATCTACACAACAATTGATTTTGAAATGCAACAATATGCCGAAACAGCAATGTTGCAACACATGGCAGCACTTCAAAAAGATTTTGAAAAATCGTATGGAAACAAAGCCCCTTGGTTAATGGATAAAAAATTAATCCAAAGGGAATTGGAAAAAACGGCACTATACAAATCCTTAAAAAAACAAAAATATTCGGAAAAAGCTATTTTAGATTCTTTGAATGTTCCCACCAATAGACAGTTTTTTAATTATGATGAAACAATTGATTTACAAGCAAGTGTGATAGATAGTATTAAGCATTACTTAAAATTTTTAAACATAGGTATGCTTACTGTAGAGCCTGCCACAGGAGCCGTAAAAACATGGATTGGAGGCGTTGATTTTAGCAGTTTTCAATTTGATCATGTATCACAAAGTAAGCGACAAGTAGGCTCAATATTTAAACCAATTGTATATGCTGCAGCTCTTGAAAATGGTATGGAATATTGTTCCTATTTTCCAATTCAGGAAGTTACTTATGGTGAAGATTATACGCCTTCAAATGCTTCAACACCTGATGATAATGACCCATATTTGAATTATTCACTGAAATATGCATTGAGTAATTCCGTGAATACGATTGCTGTGAAAGTATTGATGGAAACCGGTATAGGCAATGTAATTTCACAAGCACAAAAAATGGGAATCACAACCGAATTGCCTGAAGTTACTTCCTTAGCGCTTGGTACTGCTGAAATATCGATTTTAGAATTTGCAAAGGCATACACAACCTTCACAAACAAAGGAGTTCCTTCCACTCCCTATTTTATAACAAAAATAGAAGATAGAAATGGAAATATTCTGGCAGAATTTAAACCCAGTCAAAATAAAAAAGCTGCCTATTCTGAAGAAACAAGGCATTATATGTTAGATATGCTTAAAGCCACAGTAAACGAAGGAACGGCAAGCAGATTAAGGAGTGCCTATGGTTTAAGAAATGATATTGCGGGAAAAACCGGAACGACTCAAAACAATAAAGATGGTTGGTTTGTTGGCATTACCCCAAAATTAACCACCATAACTTGGGTGGGCCATGATAACTATGCCATCGGATTTAAAAATACTTCAATGGGGCAAGGAGCAAATTCTGCATTGCCTGTTTTTGCTGCATTCTACCAATTATTAAATAAAGACACTAGATTTGATGTCTATACAAAAGCAAGATTTGAATTGGTGCCAAACAACATAAAAGAAAAATTAAATTGTGAGCCCACCAAAAGAGATGGTTTTTTAAAACGATTATTTTCCAATCCTGATAAAAACAAACAAGGCAAAAAAGATAAAAAAGGAGCTTTTTTTTCCATTTTTAAAAAGAAAGATAAAAATTAAATATTTTTTCTAATTAGTGCGCGCAGACTTCTTTTATAATCTTCTTCCAACCATTCTTGATAGTTTGTAGTTGATTTACTTATGCAATAAGCATATTGTTGTACTCTAAATGCAATAGACTCATTTAAAAGCTTTACCAGTTCTAATGCGTCATAAGCATCTTCACTATTATCTAAACAAATTTTAGCATGTTGTTCTATAGCCATATCTAAAGCTGACTTGGGTTTTAGCCCTTTATTTTTATTTTCCTTAAAAACAGCTTCTACATCAAAATCGAGGTCTTTTGATTTTTTAAATTTCTTTCTTAGTTCTTTAGGCATTTCATAAGTAAAATACCGTTCAATGTTTTCATCAGAAATTAAATTATCAAAGTAATAATCCGGATTTTTAAATATACTTTGCCAATCTACTGCATCTTCCCAAAGTCCAAAACGCGCAACATTATTTCCCATGTCCACTACAGTAAAAGTCTTTTTATTCTCTAAAACTCTAGAGCCTCTTCCAATCATTTGATGATACAGAGTGAGCGATCTTGTGGCTCGGTTTAAAATGATGGCTTCAATGTCCGGCACATCAAACCCTGTGGTAAGAATTCCTACCGAAGTTATAATGGCATCCGGCGTTTCTCTAAACCAATCAATAATTTCTTTACGCTCTGAATCGGTATGTTTGTTGTCTAAATGTTTGATGGGATAACCCGCTCTTTTAAAAGATTCAAATACAAATTTGGAAGTATTGATACCATTATTAAAAATTAGTGTTTTTTTATTTTTAGCACGTTCTTCATAAGCATAAATCAGTTTTTCTTGCATCGCATAATCAATATAAACTACTTCAGAAGATTTTACGGTGTAATCCCCATTTATTCCAATGCGCAAAGCACCTAAACCTACATCATAGGAATAGGTTGTGGCTTTTGAAAGAAATCCATTTTCTATCAATTCAGAAATGGAGTGCCCAACAATTAATTCATTGTAGGTATTTTTCATTGGTAAATGAATGTTTGAACTGAGCGGGGTTGCAGTTACTCCAAGGATATCACACTTATTAAAATATTTAAATAATTTTCGAAAAGAATTGTAATGTGCTTCATCTACAATTACCAACCCGATATTTTTCATATCTAATTGTTTCTCTTTCAATCGGTTATTTAACGTTTCTACCATCGCCACATAGCACATATAGTCTTCTTGGTTAGGAATTTCTTTAACCGTGCTGTTGATTACTTTATTTTTAACTTTAATTTCTGATAGGGTGGTTGATGTTTGTTTGCTTAATTCGATGCGGTGGGTTAAAATCAAAACCTTTTTCCCAGTTTCTTTAATGTATCTCTTTGCTATTTCAGAAAAAATAATTGTTTTTCCTCCTCCGGTAGGCAACTGGTAAAGTATGTTATAACTTTCGGGAAAGCTTTTGAAGCGTTCAAAAATGGTTTCAATTGCTTCCTTTTGATAGGTATACAATTCCCTTTCAATATTTATTACATTTTCCTCTAAATTCAAAATTTATTGTCTTTAATTCCTTTGTTGCAAAAATAATACCTTTAAAAGGTTATCTCATAAAATTATAGGATTTCTTTTTAACAAATCTAGTAGCATTCACAATTCTTTAAGGATATTATAACACTTGCTTCTCTTGCATTTTACAAAACTAGCCTTACTTTTGCATAGAGTTTATTTCGATTAGAAATGCCACAATGAAAAAAAAATCACGCCTACAATTACTGCATCAATATTATAGCTACACAGGATTTTATGGATTCTTAGGAAGTAGTTTACTAAAAGCAATTCCCCTAATTGTGCTTTTTATAGGAGGATTGCTTGCCATTCATTTTTATGTCATAGATGTGAATGTTCTTTTAAGCAAAATGACAGAAACTTTTCCTGCATTTGGTATATTATCGGTTTTCTTCATATCAGAATCTATATTAGGGCTAATTCCCCCGGAAATTTTTATTGCTTGGTCCAGTAAATCTGCAACCCCTATATTTCATTTATCGCTATTGGCTCTATTATCTTATGCCGGAGGAGTGGTATCTTATTTTATAGGGAAAGCCATCACTAAAATACCATCTGTAACTGAGTATCTTGAGGTGAAAATGGCAAAGCATATAAGAAACACTAGAAAATGGGGAGGTTTTCTTATCATTGTAGGCGCCCTTTTACCCATACCCTACTCGCTAACCACAATGACTGCAGGTATTATAAATTATCCATTAAAAAGTTTGTTATTTTTTGGAACTTTACGCTTATTGCGTTTCTATATTTATGCACTTGCCATTTTCAATATAGTTTCCTAAAAAAATTCTTTTTCTAAAATTATAATTATATCTCGTTTTGTTAAATATTCGTTAAATAGTACTTTGTTAAACATAGTACTGTAACAATTTTAATTCTATGTCGTCTATTAAGTATATCAATCATAAATCAAAAAGCGATGACAACAATGAAAAGAATTTTCGAAACCGTTAGTGAAGCTAGAGACACCCATCAATTAAACAAACGGATCCTTTTAGATATCAGCAACAAAAGAGATATCTGGAATGGACGAAGAAGATTTGGTTATTAATCCTAGCCAAAAGTAACAAGCAAAAATAAGATTTTGAATTAGCCTTTAAAAATCTTAAACCCCGGTGCAAATTTGTATCGGGGTTTTCTTTATTTAATTAGAAGGAGGAATTGATGGGCGAACTTCTATTTTACTTGGCAATGTTCTTGGGTTCATTCGCAACAAATCTACTACCATAGATCCAATATCTTCTTTTTGAATTTTCCAATCATCGTTTCCATTCGGCACATGATTATTAAAATGTGTAGCCACAGAGCCAGGCATAATGGTGGTGACTTTTATTTCATACTTTCGCAAATCCAGCATAACTGCCTGTGAAAAACCGGTTACACCAAATTTACTGGCATTATAAGCCGCACCACCTGCAAAAAAATTAGCCCCGGCAAGACTGGAAATAGTGATTACATATCCTTTTGTTTTTTTTAATTCTTCAACGCTTGCTTTTATGCTATAAAATACGCCCGTTAAATTGGTATCTATCGTTTCATTCCATTGGTCTAAAGTCAATTCATCTATTGGCGCAAAATATCCTAAACCGGCATTGGCAACCAAAATATCTAACTTTCCAAATTTTTCAACTACCTCTTTCACAGCATTTTCCTGACTTTTATAATTTTTTACATCTGCTTTAATTCCTATGACTTGCGCTTTCCCTTTGCATAATTCCTTTAGTTTATTTACTGCCTCATTTACAGATTCTTTAGTTCTGCTAGTTATTGCTACGTGAATACCTTGCCACATGAGTGCCTCTGCTATTCCAAAACCTATTCCTTTTGAACCTCCGGTAATTAAAGCTACTTTGTTTTCTAAAAATTGCATATTTATTTATTTGTTTTTATTGAAAACTCTAAACTAATAAAAAGGGGACACTTTTAAAAGAAATTTCCTTTAAATTAGTGTTTCTTTTTTATTCTTTAACTTTATCAAAAAAAATATCTATGCTTGATTTTAAAAATATTCTTTTTTATTCACTCTTTCTTTTTTCTTTTGCTTCGTTTACAAAAAAATCTGAGCATTTAGTTTCTATAAACTCCCTTTCCTCCTCTTTTTATTTGGATATTAGATATGCCACAAGCAATAATTTTTTAGGTGAAAAACTATACGATTGTAGTGTTTGTTTACTACTCCCTGAAGTTGCTGAAGCATTAAATAATGCCAATTATTATTTTTGTGATCGGGGGTTTGTCCTTACCTTATTTGATTGTTATCGACCGCTTTCCGTACAAAAAAAAATGTGGACAAAAGTACCAAACCCAATTTATGTAGCTAATCCTGCAATTGGTTCTGTACATAATCGTGGTGCAGCTGTAGATTTGACATTAAAAACAATAAATGGGAAAAATATAGATATGGGCACAGAATATGATTTTTTTGGAAGAGCCGCCCATATTGATAACTTAAACCTTCCTAATGAGGTCGTCGTAAACAGAAAAATACTTCAGGATGGAATGAAAAGTTTTGGGTTTGTAACAATTCAATCGGAATGGTGGCATTTTAATTTTGTGAAGAAAAATGGTTCACCTGTTTTAAATAGTCCTTTACCCTGTAATCAAGCTTTTTGAATTTTAAAAAAACATTAAGAAAAAAACAACAGTGTTAGGTACCGTAACTAAATCACATTATATCTACCTTTGCAAAAATTTTACTATAAATTAAGATGATAAAAACGTTTAGAATTATTGCCCTTTTAGAAGGAATCTCTCTTTTAGTATTACTTTTAATTGCAATGCCTTTAAAATATATATGGGATGCACCACAAATGGTTAGCACTGTAGGAATGGCTCATGGTGTCCTTTTTTTGATGTATGTTGTGTTTGCTATAATGGTATATTCCGAATTAAAATGGGTAATGAAAACCCTTGCTATTGTTATGCTTGCATCAATAATTCCTTTTGGAACTTTTTATGTAGAAAAAAAATACTTAACCGTATAAAGTATGTTTATAGATTTTGATTTAAAAGAATTCAGTTGTTTGCTTGAAAGTTACCTTTTAAAGCAAGGAATGCTCCCTTTTTGGGCTAGTAGCATAAATTTGATAGTCAATTTTTTAGCAATAATAACTATTGCCTACTTCTTGGATAGAGTTTTAAGAAAAGTTGTTGTGGAGTCTTTCAAAGCCTTTTCTTTAAAAACAAAAACAACGTTTGATGATTTTTTAGTAGAAAGTAACTTTCCAAGATACGTTGCTCATATTATTCCCCTACTCCTAATAAAAAATATTTTTCCTGTAGTTTTTGATGGTTTTCCACACATTCTAAACGCATTAATAACCATAACTACCATTTATGGCATTATTTTAATAGTAAAAATAATTAGAAGTATTTTTCGCTCTTCAAAAAAATATTTACGTACGTTGGAAAATTATAGCGACAAGCCCCTAGATAGCTATATGCAGGTAATGATGATTTTTTTATGGGGAATTGCCTTATTTTTTATCGTGTACGAAATTACCGGTAAAGACATCTTAAGTTTTGCCACTTTAGGTGCTGCATCAGCAGTTATACTTTTAATATTTAAAGACACCATTTTAGGTTTCGTAGCTTCCATTCAGGTTTCTGTAAATGATATTGTTCGTATAGGCGATTGGATAACTTTTAGTAAATATGGTGCTGATGGCTATGTAACCGATATAAACCTAGCAACCGTACGTGTGCAAAATTGGGACAATACCTACACCACTATTCCTACCTATAGTTTGATTTCAGATTCTTTTCAAAATTGGCGTGGTATGCAGGAATCAGCAGGAAGAAGAATTAAAAGAGCTATTTACATAAAACAATCTTCTATTCGGTTTTTAACTCCTGAAATGATTGAAAAATATAAAAAAATTGAATTGGTTAAGCCATACATAGAACATCGACAAAGAGAAATTACAAAACACAATGAAAAAATAAATGTTGATAAATCGGTTTTAATTAATGGTAGAAACCAAACCAATTTTGGTGTTTTTAGAAAATTTGTTGATGCTTCTATTAATGAAAATTCAGCTATTAATAAGGAAATGTTTTTAATGGTGCGTCAACTTCATCCAACCTCTAAAGGAATTCCATTAGAAATATTCTGCTTTAGCAACGATAAAAGATGGCAAAGCTATGAAGCTATTATGGCAGATATTTTTGATCACGTAATCGCTTCCGTACCCTATTTTGATTTAGAAGTCTTTGAAGATCCTACTGGAAATGATATAAAAGCTTTATTAAATTTAAATCAAACAGAAGTAATTACAACTTCACACCCGCCAAATGCTTCTTTATAAAAGGATATGAAGATAACTTTAATTGGTTTTGGATTATTTTGTATTCTTGCTACTATTATGCCCTTTATAGCAACAAAGAAATGGTGGATAAGAGTTTTTGATTTTCCACATTTGCAATTAACCATTTTAAGTCTTGTTGTTCTAGTGATTTCTTTAAAAGTATTTAATTTTAATAACATATTAGAGTTTATAGTTTTTTTGTTGTTAGGAATAACTAGCCTCTATCAATTGCGATTGATCTTGCCTTATACCCCACTTTCAAAAAAACAAGTAGCAACCACAAAAAACCATAAAAAAGAGAATTCCATAAGAGTTTTTTCGGCAAATGTTTTTCAAGATAATTCCGATTTTTCATCTTTTTTAAAAGTATTCAGAAATGCCAACCCTGATATTGCAGTTCTTTTAGAAACAGACAGATGGTGGAAAGAGAAAATACAACCTTTAAAAGCGGATTATTTGCATACTGTAGAATATCCATTAGACAATTATTATGGCATCATTTTACTTAGTAAACTTCCCTTAAAAAATACAGAAGTTAAATTTTTAGTAAACAATAATATTCCTTCTATTCATGCTAGTGTACAACTCCCAAATCTTACTTGGATAAAATTATACTGTTTGCATCCAATGCCCCCAAGCCCATCTGAAAATGAATCCTCTTTAGACAGGGATACGGAATTGCTACTGGTTGCCAAAAACATCTCCAGTCAGGAATATCCGGTTATTGTTCTTGGCGATTTAAATGATGTGGCATGGTCGCATACTACAAGAATGTTTCAACGAATAAGCCGTCTTTTAGACCCTAGAATTGGTCGCGGATTTTTCAACACGTTTCATACAAAATATCCATTATTTCGTTGGCCTTTAGACCATTTGTTTGTGTCCAATGATTTTCAACTTCTTGAATTAAAAAGATTAAAATCCATTGGTTCTGACCACTTTCCTATATTTGCGGAGTTGTGTCATAATAGCCATACCGAACAAAACAACTCTCCAGAAAAGGCCTCAAAGGAAGACAAAATAGAGACAAAAGATACTATCCGGGAGGGCTTAAAAGAAAATGGGAAATCGCAAACCCTATAATTTCATCATGGTCAAAAGCTAATTTTGGGAGTTTATCTATAGCAAACCACTTTGCATCTTTAGCATCATCAGCTCCTTTCGGAATGGCATTTGCTTCTGAAAACCCCACAAAAGCAACTGAAATCGTTCTTCCTCTTGGGTCTCTTCCCAATTTTCCGAAAGTTTTTAATTGCTTAAAATTGGAATACACTATTCCGGTTTCTTCAAATAACTCTCGCACCACGGCTGTATTTAAATTTTCTTCATCTTCAACAAAACCACCGGGCAATGCCCATTGATTTTGAAATGGTGAATTTTTTCGTTGTATCAATAAAATTAGGTGCTTATTTTTATTTTTTTGAAAAACTACAGCGTCAACAGTTACAAAAATATTTTGTTTTCTCATTTTTAAAAAGGTGTCTAAATTATTTGTAACTTTTCAACCACTTTCGATACTTATTGTGCAAATTAATTAAAAAAATATTATGAAAAAAATACAAACTTTTTTAACCCCCTTTTTGTTTCTTTTTATTCTTACGCTTCAAGCACAAACAGCTGATGACGTATTACTTAACTATTTTGAAAATACCGGTGGATTGGAAAAATGGAATGCTTTAGAAGGATTAAAAATGAGTGGCGTTGCCAATACACAAGGAATGGAAATTCCTGTGGACATCATTCAACTAAAAGATGGAAGCCAAGCGGTAATTATTAATTTTCAGGGGCAGACAATCACACAATTTGCTTTTGATGGCGAACAAATGTGGTCTACAAATTTTATGACTATGCAACCTGAAAAAAGTGATAGTGAAGCCACTGCAAATATGAAAAAAGCAGCAAAAGACTTTCCTTCACCTTTTTTAAATTACAAAGAAAAAGGCTATTCTGTAGAATTTATAGGCAAAGAAACCAAAGAAGGTACTGAAACATTTAAACTAAAACTTACACAAGATCCCATTTTAGTAAATGGCGTTGAAGAGCCAAATGTTAGTTTTCATTATTTTGATACCGAAAATTTTGCATTAATTGTTTCGGAAACACAAATCAAAGAAGGTCCAATGCAAGGGCAAACAATGACCTCTACAATGAGCGGATATCAAGAAGTGGATGGATTATTTTTTCCTTTTGATATGAGCATGTCTGGACAGGGTATTTCCATTAAATCAATAGAACTAAACCCGAAAGTTGAAAAAACGCTATTTGCTTTTCCTGGTGAATAATTTTTAGTAATTCATTTAAAATCCCCTTCAAAAAAAGGGGGTTTTTTTAATATCAACAGCTTATGAAAAATAGTATATTATATGTTTTAGTTTTCTTTCTTTCATTACCTACAGTTTTTTCACAAGAAATTCCAATAAAAGGTAAAGAACTGTTTGGAAATTTAAAAGCCCGACATATAGGTCCCGCAGTAATGAGTGGGAGAATTTCTGACATCGAACTTCATCCCAGCAATGCTAATATTATCTATGCTGGAGCTGCTGGAGGTGGTGTATGGAAATCAATTGATGGAGGCACCTTCTTCACCCCTATTTTTGACGAACATGCACAATCTATTGGAAGTATTGCTATTGACCCTACCGACCCTGATAATACAGTATGGGTTGGAACAGGAGAAACCTGGGTGCGAAATAGTGTTTCGATAGGAGACGGAATTTATAAAACTACCGATGGAGGCACCAACTGGAAAAAAATGGGATTAGAAAAATCGGAACGAATTTCCGGTATAAAAATAAACCCAAACAACAACAATGAAGTGTTTGTAGGAGTAATGGGTGCTCTTTGGGGGGATAGTAAAGACCGCGGTGTTTACAAAACTTCGGATGGTGGTGTAACTTGGGAAAACATTCTTTATATTGATGAAAAGACAGGCGTTGCTGACCTTGCAATGGATCCAAACAATCCTAATATTCTTTATGCTTCTATGTGGCAGTTTAGACGTTCTCCTTGGAGTTTTAGTTCGGGTGGTGAAAATAGCGGCCTTTTTAAAACCACGGATGGAGGAAAAACTTGGAATAAAATACACAGCGGTTTTCCTAAAGGGAAATTAGGCAGAATTGGTTTAGCCATTGCACCATCACAACCACAAACGGTATATATCGTTTTAGAAACCGAAGAAGCAAAAAGTAATGGATTATACCGATCAGATGATGGAGGAAATTCTTGGAATCACCTAAATAACAACTTTGAATTAGTAGTAAGACCCTTCTATTTTTCTAGAATTACCATAGACCCTAAAAATCCGGATATTTTAGTGAAAGGTGGACTAAACGGTGCGATAAGTCGCGATGGTGGTAAAACATTCAAACCACTTGGCACAATGCATCCTGACATACACGATATTGCTTTTCACATCAACAATTCAGATATTATGTTTGTTGGCACTGATGGTGGCGTATATCGTTCTTGGAATGGAGGAAGTACATTGGAAATTGTAGAAAATATTCCTGTCTCTCAATATTATCATGTAAGTGTGGACAATGCAGAACCTTATAATGTTTACGGGGGCTTACAAGACAATGGCTCTTGGTATGGCCCATCTTCTGCTCCCGGTGGCGTAAAAGCAAAACATTGGAATAGCGTTGGCATTGGTGATGGTTTTAGAGTGTTAAAACATCCCACTAAAAATATTATTTATTCTGAAATGCAAGGCGCAGCTAATGTTTGGCGCTATGACGTGGATAGAGTGCAAACAAAAACCATTCAACCAATGGCCGAAAAAGGAGATCCTAAATTGCGTTTCAACTGGAATACTCCTATGGCATTAAGCAAATTTCATCCAGATCGTTTTTATATGGGAAGTCAGTTTTTACACAAATCAGAAGATATGGGTGATACTTGGGTGAAAATTTCGCCGGATTTAACCACAAATGATTTAAAAAAACAAGACCAATCTCAATCAGGTGGTCTATCCATTGATAATTCCGGTGCCGAAACACACACTACTATTTTTACTATAGCTGAATCTCCTTTGGATGAAAATATAATTTGGGTAGGTACGGATGATGGCAATGTACAAGTAACCCAAGATGCAGGAAAAACTTGGACAAATACAATAGCCAATGTTCCAAATTTACCTAAAAACACGTGGTGCTATAAAGTTTATGCAAGTAATTTTAATAAAGGTGCTGCTTATGCCGTTTTTGAAGGACATGCCACAGGCAATATGACGCCATATGCGTATAAAACCACAGATTTCGGAAGAACCTGGAAAAGTATTATTACAGAAGATGTTAAAGGTTTTGCAAGAAGCATACTCGAAGACTATAAAAATGAAAATCTATTATTTTTAGGAACAGAATTTGGTTTGTATATTACCGTTGATGGTGGAATAAATTGGTCCCAATTTACAAACAATATGCCTGCTGCTGCGGTGATGTATATAGCTTTACAAGAAAAAACCAATGATTTGGTGTTAGCCACGCACGGAAGAGGTATTATTATTATTGATGATATATCCCCACTTCGTGAAGTGACCAACGAAATAATGAATAAAGAAGTGCATTTCTTTTCTTCAAAACCTATGGTAATGCCTGAGGAAGGTGGGTTTTCTGAATACTTTGGTACTGAAACGCAATTTGTTGGTCAAAACCCTTCTACAAACGCTCGAATTGTTTACTATTTAAACAAACGACATACCTTTGGAAAAATGGAAATGGAAGTGCAAGATTTACAAGGCAATACCATTGCAAAATTAAACCCGGGCAAATCCAAAGGATTAAATATTGTGGATTGGACATTTACTTCCAGAGGACCAAAAATAGCGGAAGCAAAGACCATTAGTTTTGGTGGTTTTACAGCACCAAGAGTGCCTGCTGGAAAATACAATGTAGTAATGACAAAAGGAAAAGATACTTTTATACAACCTATCGAACTAATTTATGACCCTAATAGTTTAGTTACTGATGAAGGAAGAAAGGAAAGAAACAACATGGTAAAAATTCTTTTTGATATGAATGAAAATCTTGCTTACACGGTATATAAAATGAATATCTCCATAAAAAGAGCCGAGGATTTGTTACTTGAAGATGCTAATGCCAAGAAAGTGGCACAGCCTGTTATAAACGATTTAAATACCTTGTTAAAAACAATGGTCGTTACCACAGGCGATAACTATGTAGCCAGTGCAGAGCCGGAATTACGTGAAAAACTAGCTGATTTATATAGCAGTGTCACCAATAATTACGACAGACCTACGGGTGCTCAAATGGCTAATTATGAAGCTATAAAAGAAAAATATGACAGCGCATTGACAAGCTATAAAGCAATTCATAAAAAACAAGTGTCTAAACTGGAAGATTATTTAAAGAAACAGAACAAAACCCCTTTAGAATTTAAAAGTTTTGAGGAGTTTTTAAAATAAAAAAGGAATACCATTGGATAAAAGGAGAAATGAATTTATTATTTCTCCTTTATTTTTTAATATATACAGTTTTTACATTCACAAATTCCCGAATTCCTTCTTTACTTAATTCTCTGCCATATCCGGAGGCTTTAATTCCTCCAAAAGGTAATCTGGGATCACTTTTAACCAATTCATTAATAAACACAGCACCATCCTCAAATTTTGAAAGAATTTGTTCCATTTTTTCTAAATTTTCAGAAAATAATGAAACACCTAAACCAAACTTGGATGTATTAGAAAGTAAAATTGCTTCTTCCTCTGTTTTGAAAGTAGTTACAGAAAGAACAGGTCCAAAAGTTTCTTCTTGAAAGACAGATGCATTTTCGTTCACATTTACAAGAATTGTCGGTTCAAAATAAGTGCCTTGCCGCTTTCCTCCTAGTACTATTTTTGCTCCTTGTTTAACGGATTTTTCAACCTGTTTTTCTAATTCTATAGCAAGATCTTCTCTTGCCATTACACCAATATAAGTAGATGCATCTATCGGGTTTCCACTTTTTAATTTGCGTACTTTAAAAACAAGTTTTGCAATAAAATTTTCTGCTATGGATGCATCAATAAGTAATCGTTTACCTGCAATACAACTTTGCCCGGTATTTTGAAATCGTGCTTGCACGCATGTAGCTATCGCTTTGTCGATATTTGCATCCTTAAAAATGATTAGAGCATTGCTGCCACCAAGTTCTAAAACCGTTTTTTTGATATATTGGCCGGCTATTGACGCTACCGATGCCCCTGCAGATTCACTTCCTGTTAAGGTTACTGCTTTTATAATAGGGTTTTTAATTATTGCCTCTATGGCATCGCTTTCTACAAGTAATGTTGTAAAACAAGCCTCCGGAAAACCGGCGCGCTCAAAGACTTTCTGTATCATTAATGCAGAGCCAAAAACGTTTGATGCGTGTTTTAATACAGCAACATTTCCGGCCATCAATGCAGGAGCTGCAAAACGAAATACCTGCCAAAAAGGATAATTCCACGGCATTATAGCTAAAACAACCCCTAATGGTTCATAAGTTATATAACTTTTAAAAGCATCTGTTTTTATGTATTCGGTTGCCAATTGTTTTTCGGCATTATCTGCATAAAAATCACAAACTAAAGCACACTTTTCGACTTCTGAAATGGCTTGTGAAATTGGTTTTCCCATTTCGTTTGAAATCATTTTTGCATATTCTTGCTTGTTTTTAAGTAATTCTTTGCCCGCATTTTTCAGCAACACGCCACGCTGAGCAATTGGAGAGTTTTTCCACAAAAGAAACTGTTTGTTTGCACTTTTTAAAATAGTGGTAACTTCCTTGTTTGTGTGTGTGGTATAGGTTTTTAAATCTTTTCCTGAATACGGATTTATCGATGTAACAATTGCCATTATTGGATTATTTTTTTTTATAATTAAAGATACTATATTGTTGCTATAACACCCTTTTGTTTGACTTAATTTTAACGAAATACTTGTTAATAACATAGTTTATAAATACAAGAACTTGCTATTTTTATACGTAAGAATATTACCTACTTTTAATAAAACTTCTATTATGATAACTCGAGATATAGAGCTCCTTGCTCTAAGACCCGAAATTTCTTCTGCTATTGTTCGTGCTGAAATGAGTTTTGATGAAAAGTTTCAAAACAAAACCCTTCGACCGATAATTAAATTACAAAATGATTTGCTGCTTGCTTCTTTTCGAAATTATATCAGTAAATACAAAAATGGTTTTTACACTTTAGCCATTGAAAAGCGATTGGATTTTATTGAAAATGCCGTTCAAAAAGACATAAAATTTAGAAACGCATTAAAAGGAATGGTTATTGGGCAGTTTACATTGGAAGAATTTGAACTCTATATTCAAAATTCGTCAGCGTTAAACAAAAGAATGATGCATTTAGTTATAGAGCGAATTAAAAACAACATTCAGTTACTGGAATACGAATATAGCCATTAATACCCTTGGTATTGTTACCCTAAAAAATAAGAAGTTAAGAAACACCTAAAATTTGGAGCATTAAAAAGCCGATAATTATAGTGACTGAAAAACTCATTAGTGTTCCTATAAGTACATATTCGGTTTGTTTTCTCCCACTGCTTTTTCCTTTATCATTAAATCGCAGTATCGATTTTGCTGCAATTAAAAATCCAATAGCGGCTATGTTATAGGTTAGTACAAAAGTGAGTACTAAAATTCGTTCAAAAATTCCTATATATCGACCGGCTTTTTGTAAACTGTCGAGCTCGCCATCTTTTGCTATTTCCACTTGCCAGTGTTTGGTGGCCTTGCCAATGATAAAACCAATGGGTGAAATTGCAAGTAAATAACCAATAAATAGAACCATCGTGTTTTTTGAATGTAAAAAATTATCTATAAATGGCATAATTTGTTGAAAATTTGCAGTTAGATATAACCAAGCTAAAAGCAAAACTAGCAAATGAAAAAGTTGATCTAAAAGAAAATACTTTAAGTTATCTTCTTTTTTATTTAATTTCCACAAATCAATAAAAAAGTGCGTGATTATAATGAGTATGGGTATAAAAATCTGACTCCATTGTTGTAAAAACAAATAGGTTAAAAATCCGGCAATACCTGCATGAATATATAAAAATGGAGCTCTTGCCTTTTTTTCTCTTTTTTGTTGAATGTATTTAACAGGTTGAAGCGCAAAATCAGTCAGCAAATGTGCCAAAAGAAGTTGTAGTGCTATAAGTATACTTTCATTCATCGGTTATAATTTTTAGTCATTACATGGTCAAAACGCTGTAAAAGCAATTGTATTTCTTCCCAGCCTGCAGCTTTTTTTCGGAGGTTGATTGCCGCTTGACTTCGAGATACTATGTCTGCTATTTGTTGTTCCTTTAGCCCTTTTAATAAATAATATACCACCTCTGCCGATGCGGTTGACCATTTATCAGTAAGCATATCTAAAAATTTTAAACTTACTAAAAATTCGCCATTAATTTCTTCATTTGAGGTTTTTAGGCTTAGTTTTTTATTTTCAAATTTCATATTATCCAATGTTTTTCCTGAAAAATGAAAAGCTTCTCCATTAGACTCTGCAATAGCATTTTCATTATACTCTGCCACCCCTATTCCAATGGCGATGCGCACATCGGCTGTAGGATTGGTTGTTTTTTTAAAATTTGTGCTTTGCACTTTTAGCACCGATGCCTTCAGTTGTAATGCAATTTGTAATGCATACTTTGGTTGTTTTACTATTCCTTGAAAACTATCCCCTCTAAATATCGTAAACATCGCTTCTTTTTGTGAAGCTATTTCTTCAAATTCATCTTTTAAATGAGCCAATACCTTTTGAAAGGTTTTCTTGTCGTAGGCTGTTGAATTTATTAAATCGGCTGTTAAAACGGCTACCATAGTGCGAGTTTAGTTTGATCAAATATAAGTCATTTGACTTATAAAAGCAAATTATAAGCCTTATGCCTTATAAATAGATATTATAAGCTTTTAGACTTATAATATTAGTGAAAATACATTATTTATCAAAAACATGACGAATATGAAGGTAAATGAAACTATTTTTGCAAACTTAAAATTTCACTTATGATAAAAAGACAACTTTTTGTAAAATGTATGGAGATGCTAAATCTTCAGATGGAAAAATACAAAAAAGAAATTCAAACAGTTAGGGAGGCTTTAGAAAATGAAAGCTCAAAATCAGAAGATGATGATGGGGGAAAAAGTGACATGTTAACAGAAATTGAAAAATATTCCAAATACATGGAAAACACAGAAAATTTAAAAAATCAATTAAAGCGAATTGATATCACGCAAGAGCATGAGGTGGTTACCAATGGAAGTTTAGTGGAAACTGAAAATAATTTCTTTTTTATAACGGTGGCATTAGGAAAAATAGATGTGGGGGATTCCAAAAATTATTATTCCATTTCAACAGATGCACCTATTTACACGCATTTAAAAGGAAAAGAAGCAGGAGATAATTTTAAATTTAATAACCTTGACTATAAAATAATTCAAGTATATTAAGTTAATGTTTGTACAGGGAAGCCCCATTTAAATCAGTGGTAAGCACATCACTCATCAACTTAAAATAAGGTTGTACTAGCTGAAAATGATATAAAATAGTTTTAATAAAATCTGTAGAAAGCACTTCTTTGTCTGCATAGTAATGAGCAACAAAGAAGTTTTTATTTTTTATTAAATCAATAGCTTTATGATTTTTGTCAAAGCCTTTTGGGGCTGTTTTCACTTGGTCTGTGGTATCTAATCCATCAAATACTTTTTTAAATTCCGGCTGTTTAAGAATATCTCTTATTTCTGTATCATCTGTTTCAAATTCTTTACGAATACGCAATAAATCAGCAGGATTAGGCTCAAAAAACCCACAGCCAATAAAGGAATTTCCAGGTTCTAACTGTAAATAATAACTACCTCTTCTGTGAACTCCAGCACGTATCCAGTTGGCGCTCCGATTTGTTTTATACGGCACTTTATTTTTACTAAAACGTACATCGCGATAAATGCGAAAAATTTTCAACGTTTCTATTTCATCAAAGGTATTTAAGCCATTGGTTATTTCGTTGAAAAATAATTTAAGGGTCTTGTCTTCTTGTTGAAATTTGGATTTGTTTTCGGAAAACCAATCGCGATTATTATTTAATTTTAATTCCTCCAAAAGTGGAAAAAGAGTGTCAGATACTTTCATAAACAAGTAGTTAAAGCCATTTTTTCTTTTTAAAATAAAATAACATACCAATAATAAGCAAAATCATCACAATCCAAACCACATAATAGCCATATTTATAAGTGAGCTCCGGCATATTTTCAAAATTCATACCGTAAACACCGGCTATAAAAGTAAGCGGAATAAAAATGGAAGCCATAATAGTTAGCACTTTCATAATTTCATTCATTTTGTTAGAAACGCTGTTCATATATAAATCCAACAAGCCGGATGCCATGTCACGAAACACTTCAATGGTTTCAATTACTTGTATGGTGTGGTCATATAAATCACGTATAAACACCTTAATATCAGGATTAATAAAAGGTTCCTCTATTTTTTCAAACCTACTAACCACTTCCCGTAACGGATAAACAGAACGCCTTAAATTTAAGGTTTCTCTGCGCAGTAAATGTAATTTGTTTAACGTGTTTTTATCGGGATTTTCTAAAAGTGCTATCTCAACATCTTCTAGTTTTTCTCCAAAAGTTTCCAAAATAATAAAATAATTATCCACAACAGAATCTAAAAGGGCATATAATAAATAATCGGCGCCTCTTTTTCTAATAAATCCTTTACCTTCTTTGATTCGTTTTCTTACGCTGTCAAAAACATCGCCAGTGCGCTCCTGAAAGGTAATGAGTGTATTTCCTTTTAAAATAAAACTCAATTGCTCATCATCTATGGTATCGTCAACAGAATCTAACATAAACATTTTTAAAACCACATGAAGGTATTCTGTGTGCTCTTCAATTTTAGGGCGCTGTCCTATACTTAAAATATCTTCCATTGTAAGTTTGTGAATTCCCAAATAGCTACACACTTCCTCAATAGTGTTTTCATCGTGTAATCCATCGATATTCACCCAGCTTATTCCGGAAAAGGACTCTTTCATTTGTATGACTTCTGCAATGCTTTTTAATTTTTTTTCTTCATAGTAGTCTTCAAAATAATGAATCAAATTAATATCTACTTGAGTCATTTTTTGTACACCAGTAAAGAGTAAAGTCCCCGGAGCTAATCCTGATTTTGATTTTCGTTTGTTTCTTTTTCTTGCCATTTAAGTAATCTGTTTTAACATTGAAGCCGCTATAATTCTCCTTAAAAATAAGACAAATTTTATAAAAAATGAGAGGTCTGAATAAAGACTATATTTTTTAACGAAAAGATGCTAATCAGGATATTGAATAAATTCTATACGTTCAGATAAATTTATCATAAAAAAGATTCTTTGATAGAAAGACAAATAAGACCCCTTTTGAAAATATTATTTATAATGGGGTAGCAATAAGTTACTAAAGCTATTTTGTGTGCCTTTTTTCTAATATTTTTACAACATCTTCTAATACAAACTCTTTTGCCTGTAATAAAATCAAATAATGAAACAATAAGTCTGCACTTTCATTAAGAAACAATAACTCGTTATCATCTTTTGCTTCAATTACAACCTCAATTGCCTCCTCGCCTACTTTTTGTGCGATTTTATTGATGCCACTGTCGAATAAGGTCGCTACATAACTTCCTTTTGATTTACTTTTTTTTCGGTTAGTAATTATTTTTTCTAGATCCAATAAAAATCCAAAATTATTTGTATTATCTTCTCCCCAACAAGTTGCCGTGCCCTTGTGGCAAGTTGGTCCGGTAGGATTTACATGTATTAATAAGGTATCCCTATCACAATCTACTTTTATATCAACTAATTTTAAAAAATTACCGCTTTGTTCGCCTTTGGTCCATAGGCGTTTTTTACTACGACTAAAAAAAGTAACTAATTGTGTTTCTTGGGTCCTTATAAAGGCATCTTCGTTCATATAACCAAGCATTAAAACTTGCTTGGTATTATAATCTTGAATGATTGCCGGTACTAGTCCGTTTTCATTTTTTGTAAAATCTATGTTCATAATCGTGTGGCTATGTTGTTATTTTTTAATTCGGTTTTTAAGGTTTTTATTTCGATTTCTTTAAAGTGAAATACACTAGCAGCAATTGCAGCATCTGCTTTTCCTTTTTGAAAAACATCTACAAAATGAGATATGTTTCCTGCACCTCCCGAAGCGATAATAGGAATTTTAAGTGTAGACGAAAGACTAGCCAATGCGTCGTTAGCAAAACCATTTTTAGTGCCATCATTGTCCATAGAAGTAAAAAGTATTTCCCCTGCCCCACGTTGCTCTACTTCTTTTGCCCAGGTAAATAAGTTTATTTTTGTAGGCACTTTTCCACCCACAAGATAAACCAACCATTCCCCATTAATGCATTTAGCATCGATGGCAACTACAACACATTGCGAACCAAATTTAGCCGCTAAATCATTTATTAAATGCGGATTTTTAAAAACCGCGGAGTTAATGGACACTTTATCTGCTCCATTTTGCAATAATGCATCCACATCTTGTACTGAAGAAATGCCACCGCCAACAGTAAATGGAATATTAATTTTTTCTGCAACACTGCTCACTAAATTAATTAATGTTTTTCGATTTTCTTCTGTTGCCGAAATATCTAAAAACACTAATTCGTCTGCACCTTCCTTAGAATACAATTCTGCTAGTGCTACCGGGTCTCCGGCATCACGCAATTCTTTAAAGTTAATACCTTTTACGGTACGACCATCTTTAATATCTAAGCACGGAATAATTCTTTTTGCTAAAGTCATATTAGTTGTTACTTATAAATTTTTCTAATTCTTTTAAAGAGATTTTATTTTCATAAATAGCTTTCCCTATAATTGCTCCCTCGCAGCCTGCTTCTTTTAAAGCAAGCAAATCGTCAATGCTAGAAATGCCTCCAGAAGCAATAAGTTTTAATTTTTCTGTTTCTTTTAAAATGTTTTTATATAAACACGTTGCCGGTCCTTTTAACATCCCATCTTTACTGATATCCGTGCAAATAACATAGGCAATATTGAAAGTCTGGTACTCTATAATAAATGGAATTAAATCAACCATTGTTTTTTCAATCCAACCTGAAATGGCAATTTTTTTGCCATCCTTTCCAGAGTGGATATCTGCACCAAGGATAACTTTTTTAGGACCATAAGTAATTATCCAATGTTTAAAAATAGCTGGTTGATGAATGGCAATACTTCCTCCGGTAATTTGAGATGCACCACATTCAAAAGCAATCTCAGCGTCTTTATTAGTTTTTAAACCGCCGCCAAAGTCAATAATTAAATTGGTTTTTGAGGCAATTTGTTCTAAAACTTTATGGTTTACAATGTGACTGCTTTTTGCACCATCTAAATCTACCAAGTGCAGGAATTTAATTCCGCTATCTTCAAAGCTTTTTGCGACTTCTAAAGGATTTTTGTTATATATTTTTGAAGTGCTGTAATCGCCTTTGGAAAGACGTACGCAGGTACCGTTAAGGATATCAATTGCAGGTATAATTCGCATATTATAGTTTTAAAAAATTAGTGAGTATTTTATCGCCGGCAGTACTGCTTTTTTCTGGATGAAATTGAACGCCATAAAAATTATCTTTTTGCAAAGCCGATGCATATATCCTTCCATAATCTGTTAATGCAATAGCTTCTTCACAAAAAGGCACATAATAGCTATGCACCAAATACACATATTCCTTTTCATGAATTCCTTCAAACAAAGGAGATTTTAAATTATAAATTGTATTCCAGCCAATTTGTGGAATTTTTAACTGTCCGGAAAACCGGACCACATTCAAATCAAAAATACCAAGACCTTTTGTATTGCCTTCTTCTGTGTGATTGCATAATAACTGCATACCTAGGCAAATGCCCAAAACAGGCTGTCGCAATTTAGGAATTAACTGGTCTACACCAAATTCTTGTAGTTTTAGCATGGCGCTACTTGCTTGACCCACTCCGGGAAAAATTACTTTGTCGGCGTTTTTTATTATGATGCTATTGTTTGTAACCGTTGCTTTATGCCCCAAACGTTGCAATGCAAAAAGGATACTTTGTATGTTGCCAGATCCATAATCTATTATTACTATTTTCATTATAAAGTGCCTTTTGTTGATGGTAAAATCATTTTTTCAGTATCCCGTTTTATGGCCATTTTTATCGCTTTTGCGAAGGCTTTAAAAATAGCTTCAATTTTATGGTGTTCATTAGTTCCTTCTGCTTTTATATTTATGTTAGCTTTTGCGCCGTCACTGAAGGACTTAAAAAAATGAAAAAACATCTCTGTGGGCATTTTACCAACCATTTCCCGATTAAAATCTGCTTCCCAAACCAGCCAATTTCTTCCTCCAAAATCAATAGCCACTTGTGCTAAACAATCATCCATTGGCAAACAAAAACCATATCGCTCCATGCCCAACTTATTTCCTAAGGCATCTGCAAAAACTTCACCTAGTGCAATGGCTGTGTCTTCTATGGTATGGTGTTCATCAACCTCTAAATCGCCTTTTACTTGGATATCTAAATCTATTTGCCCATGACGCGAAATCTGGTCGAGCATATGATCAAAAAATGCAATTCCTGTGTGAATGTTACTTTTTCCAGTGCCGTCGAGATTAAGATGTATATTAACCGTTGTTTCGTTGGTTTTTCTTGTTATCTGTGTTACTCGATTTTCCATTTTCAAAAATTCATAAATTTGTTGCCAATCAACGGTTTCTAAAGCTATATATTCTTGCAGATCTTTAAGATTTGTAGTGATTTCAGAAATGCCAAAATGGGTTTGATTATTGATAAATATGGCGTTTGCATTTAGGTTTTTTGCCAGCTCTACATCTGTCATTCTGTCGCCTATGACAAACGAGTTTTTTAAATCATATTTATCTGAAAAATAAGAAGTTAATAAACCTGTGTTTGGTTTTCTATTTGGCGAATTATCTCTAGCAAAGGATTGGTCAATTAAGACTTCTTTAAAAACGACTCCTTCATTTTCAAAAGTCTTTACAATAAAATATTGGATAGCCCAAAATTTTTCTTCGGGATACTGTTCTGTTCCCAAACCATCCTGATTAGTAACCATAACAAGTTCATAATCAAGTTCACGGGCTATTTTAGCCATATAAAATAATACTTTCGGATAAAATTTTAATTTTTCAAAGCTATCTATTTGTTCGTCTTGTGGTTCATAAACTAATGTACCATCTCTATCAATAAATAAAACTTTTTGCATAATACTGTTATTTAATTTGTTGTAAAACTTCTATTAATTTTTTGTTTTCTTCAGGGGTACCAAGGGTAATTCTCAAGGTGTTTTTGCAAAGTGGCTGGGTACTTCGATTGCGAACCACAAATCCTTTTTCGAGTAACTGTTTGTACCTTTTGGTAGCATCATCTACTTTTATCAACATAAAATTTGCATCGCTTTTATAAATTTTGGATACAAATTTTATAGGAAGTAATGCTTCAGTTAAAGTTGTTCTTTCGTGCTTAATAATCGCTACTTGGCTTTTAATAGCTTCTTCATCCTTTAATACTTTTATAGCTCTTTTTTGAGAAAGTAAATTGCTGTTATAAGGAGGTTTGATTTTATGTAATACGGAAATAATCTCTTCAGAAGCATAACAGATACCCACTCTAATTCCTGCTGAAGCATACGCTTTTGAAAGAGTTTGTGTAATTACCAAGTTAGGGAAATCATTTAAATCATTTAACCAGCTTTCTCCTTCTGAAAAGTCAATATAGGCTTCGTCTATTACGACCAAACCAAGGAAATTTTCAAGTATTTTCTGAACACTTTCTTTTTTGAATAGGTTTCCTGTGGGGTTGTTAGGAGAACACAAGAAAATAATTTTAGTTTTCTCATTAACCGAGTTTAATATGGAAGTCACATTGGGTTGAAAATCAAATTGTAAAAGTACTTGGCGGTTTTCAATACTATTTATGTTTGCTAAAACTTCATACATTCCATACGTGGGGGGCAAGGTTATTACATTGTCTGTATTAGGTTCACAAAATACACGAAGGAGCAAATCAAGTACTTCATCGCTGCCATTTCCTATAAGTATATTTTTTGTAGTAACTTTTTTTTGTAATGCTAATACCCTTTTTAATTCCATTTGCTTCGGATCTGGATAGCGATTAATGCCGTTTTGAAATGGATTTTCATTGGCATCTAAATAAATCAAAGGATTTGCAAATTCTTTAAATTCATCTCTTGCGGAAGCATAGGGCTGCATATTTTTTATAGTATCACGCACCAGGTTTTCTAAACACCAGCCCATCATTTTTGATATTTGTTTCATAAGCGTTCTTATTTTAAAAAATTTAGTCTTATGGTTACTGCATTCTTGTGTGCTTGAAGACCTTCGGCCTCTGCCATTATCTCTATTGCGTTTCCAATGAGCTGAAGGCCTTTTTTTGTAATTTTCTGAAAGGTCATAATTTTCATAAAACTATCCAGATTCACTCCGCTATATTGTTTTGCAAAACCATTAGTTGGTAGGGTGTGGTTAGTGCCAGAAGCATAATCTCCAGCACTTTCCGGCGTATAATTGCCGATAAAGACTGACCCTGCATTTTGAATACTTTGAATAAAAAAATTGTCATTTTTAGAGCATATTATTAAGTGTTCAGGAGCATATTCATTTATGAGTTCTAGAGCTGCTTTCTTGGATTTCATAAAAATAAATTTGCTGCTTTTTAGTGCTTTTTCAGCAATGTTTTTTCTGGGTAAAACCATTATTTGTTTCTTTATCTCCTGCTCTACTTCCAAAATAATTTTTTTTGAAAATGAAAGTAAAATAACCTGGCTATCCGCTCCATGTTCTGCCTGGCTTAACAAATCTGAGGCAACAAAAGCCGCATTTGCAGTGTCGTCAGCTACTACTAACAATTCGCTAGGCCCAGCAGGCATATCGATAGCCACACCATAGTTTGTAGCCAACTGTTTTGCTACCGTTACAAATTGGTTACCGGGACCAAAAATTTTAAAGACTTTAGGAATCGTTTCTGTGCCGAAAGTCATTGCTGCGATTGCTTGAATACCTCCAATTTTAAAAATTTTTGTAACGCCACACAATTTGGCTGCATATAGTATTGCAGGATTAATTTTACCGCTTTTATCAGGTGGAGAACACAAAACAATTTCACTACTACCAGCAATTTGAGCAGGAATAGCAAGCATGAGTACCGTTGAAAATAAAGGGGCAGTTCCACCGGGAATATAAAGTCCAATTTTTTGAATTGGTCTTTTTTCCTGCCAACAATAAACCCCTTGTATGGTTTCCACTTCTATTTTATCTGTTTTTTGCGCGCTGTGAAAAACTTCAATATTTTTTTTTGCAAGCAAGATGGCCCTTTTGAGTTTATGGGGCACTAACTTTATTGCATTGTTAACTTCTTCATTGGTCACAAGTGTATTTTCAAGATGTACACCATCAAAAAGAGAAGTGAATCTTGCAACCGCTATATCTCCTTTTGCTATAACTTCAGAAAAAATTTCTTTGACAGTGGTTTCAATCTCATGAACTGATTGGGTTGGTCTTTTTAATATTTGAGACCAAATTTCTTTTTTTGGATTATTAAATGTTTGCATGAAAGTATTATTTTAGTTAACCATTTTTTCTATAGGGCATACCAAAATGCCTTCTGCTCCTGCATTTTTTAGAGCTTCTATAATTTCCCAAAATTCATTTTTTTCAATAACAGAGTGTACACTACTCCATTCTTTTTCTGCTAAGGGAAGAACCGTGGGACTTTTTATTCCGGGAAGAATGGTGAAAATTTCTTGTAATCTACTGTTCGGGGCATTGAGCAAAATATATCGGGACCGCCTTCCTTTTAAAACCGATTGAATTCTAAATTGTAATTTATCAAAAATCGTATTGGCTGTGGCATTTATTTTTGGAGAAACGGTCAACACTGCTTCCGATTTTAGAAGGCATTCTACCTCTTTTAAATTGTTTTTAAACAAGGTACTTCCGCTGGAAACAATATCGCATATAGCATCTGCAAGACCTATATTTGGAGCAATTTCAACCGATCCACTAATGGTATGCAACTCTGCTTTGATATTTTTAGACTTTAAAAAAGTAGAAACTGTGTTTGGATAAGAGGTGGCAATTCGTTTTCCTTGAAAGTAAGAAATGGATTCATAATTTTCCTCTTTTGGAATTGCCAGAGAAACCCGGCAATTAGAAAAACCAAGACGCTCAATTATTTTAAGGTTGCGACCATCTTCAATCAAAACATTTTCACCAATTATAGCTATATCTACAACCCCATCATTAAGATATTGTGGGATGTCACCATTTCTGAGATAAAATACTTCGAGTGGAAAGTTTTGGGCTTCGGCTTTGAGCTGGTCTCTACCATTATCAATATAAATACCAGCGTCTTTTAATATTTGGAGGGAGTCTTCGTGAAGCCTTCCTGATTTTTGAATTGCAATTTTTAATTTACTCATTTTTTAAATTGTTTTATGTTTGAGTAAACCAAATGGAATAAAAATAAAAATCCCGTTTGATGTACTCAAACGGGATTTTTATTAGGTGTAGAAACTATTTTACATCACTAACATCTCGCTTGAGAGCAGAGTATGAAAATGATGATGATGTAATTGATTTGTTTTCATTTATGGGTACAAACTTAAACAATTTTTTTTGTGTAAAACAAGTTAATAAACATTTTTTATTATTATTTTAATACAGTTTCTTTTTAGTAGATTTGAAATCAGAATAGTAACCAATTCGTTATTTTTAATCCATGCGTCATTTTTTTCTTGCCTTCATCGTTTTTTTAGCTTGGAGTGTTTTTGCCATTTGGTATTTCACTTCTGATGCTACCTCTGCGATTGCCTCCTTTTTTAAAGCAGAGGAAAAAGAAATAGGTATGCAAATCGATTCTCTTGCCATTAAAAAAAGGCAAGATTCTATAGCTGACAGAAAATTAGCTATTTTCGACTCTATTTCAAGAGAAAAAAATCTGGAAATTAACACCGCCCGTTTGTATGCATTTAATGAAAAAAATGAGGTGTTATTTATTTTTGATACCATTTATTTGAAAAAAAATAAGGATTCTGTTTTTTATAAGTTTCTGGATAAAGATTATATTCAGGAAATAGCAAAATATTTAAAGACCAATAAAAACAAATCTTTAAGTATTCATTCTGAATATAGTGCCGGTGAGGATTTTACAACCCCAAATTTGGGACAAAAACGAGGTCAATTTATTCAGAACAAACTCCTTGAAGCAGGAGTTAACAGAAAATTTATTTCTATAAAAAGTGTTATTAAAGAACTAACATTTAATGAAAGAAATGAATATTATGGAGGCATTACTTTTCAAATAGAAACCCTATCAAAAGAGAAACTTGAAGCATTAGAAAAAAGTAGAACCATTAGCAGGACCATTTATCCAATTTTTACTTTTTCAACCATTTATACAAATAAAGAATTGAAAGATTTTGCCATCGAACTCCGAGCTATAATGGAAGACTATCCGGAAAAAAAAGTACAAATTATTGGGCATACAGATAATATTGGTAGTAGTATTGATAATTATGAAATGGGTTTAAAATATGCAAAACAGGTAAGAAGGTATTTAATTAATACTGAAAAATTAGATAAAGACAGGCTTAAAGCCAGTTCTATGGGACAAGAAAATCCTATTGACGTGAATACAACTGCCGAAGGAAGAAATAAAAACAGACGTATTGAATTTTTAATTGAATAAATTTTAGACAAATTTAATGGACACAGCAAATTTAAAAACTATCCTCGAAATTTTTGTGATGATGTTTGTGGCATTTCTTATTGGATTTGGTTTTGGAAACAAAAGAAAAAAAACAATACCCACTAAAAAAAGACCTCCAGAGATAAATGATATTGAAACGATTTTCACGGAAATTCGTCCTGAAATTATTAAAATTATAGAAAATCACAAAAAGTCGAGCACTCACATTGATAATGAAAATTTACCTCCAAAAAATGAATCTTTTTTAAATTTTGAAAGCATTGGACGTGCCGAAGAAAGTGATAAAGATGATTTGACTTTAATAACCGGTGTTGGCCCTTTTGTGGAAGAAAAACTCAATGCTATTGGCATTTATACCTTTGACCAAATAAGTCGATTTACCAATGAAGATATAAAAACGGTAACAAAACTTATAGATTTTTTCCCTGAAAGAATGGAAAGAGATGATTGGGTGGGCCAAGCCAAAAATTTAAGATAGAACTTATCTTGACTTTTTCCAATTGGTTAAAAAATTGCTCTTTTGAGTCTGCTTTTTGTCATTTTCTCCTTCCGTAGCTCTGCTATGCAACTCAAAAATGCCTTCGATCAGACTGAAAATAACTAATTTTCACTTCAATCAAAAAAGTCAAGATGAGTTCATAAAAAAAGACTGCCCTTTATAGAACAGCCTTTTTTATAAAACAATTAATTATTTTTAGTTGTTTCCTAATATAAGTGGCATTCCGTCACTTCCTCCTATAACAACTACTTTCGTATTAGGAGATTTTGACAGCTCGAGGGTTGCTTGAATTCCTTTTTCTTTTAACACTTTATCCGTGAGTGATGCACTTAAAATTTGATTGGCAATTGCTTTACCTTCTGCATCAATACGTTGTCTCTCTGCTTCTTGAACTGCTTTAGTAAGTCGAAACTCATATTCTAAAGATTCTTGCTCTTGCCCTAATTTTCTTTCAATTGCAGCCTTAATGGTTTCAGGCAAGGAAACATCACGAACCAAAACCTCATTTAATTGTACAAATTGACCTTCTAATAATTTATTTGTTTCCGCATAAATTTCCGTTTGAATAGCATCTCGCTTACTAGAATATAATTGTTCCGGTGTATAACGCCCTACAACGCTTCTTGCCGCTGAACGAATGGCAGGTTGTAATACTCTTTGTACATACATTTCTCCTTTTTGTTGGTGCAAATCTCCCAAATTTGACATTAGAGGTTGGTACCAAATAGAAGCATCAATACGAATATCTAAACCATTGGAGGATAGAGCCTGAATTTTTTCAGACAATTCTTGTTGTCTTACTTCATATACAACAACGCTATTCCAAGGAGCAACAATGTGAAATCCTTCACCAAGTGCTTCTTTATCAGTTACTACACCATTGTCAAATGGTTTATAAAGAACTCCTGCAGAGCCGGCACCGATGGTGACAACTGATTTTGAAAGCAAGATAATAAGCACGATAATACCGATGATTATAGGCAAACCAATTTTTGGTAATTTTTCCATAGTTTTTTTTAAAATTTGATAATTAATTATATAAGACCGTTATATTTTCTGATAAACCATTCTATCGCTAGTAATGCTATTAGAAGGAATAGAATAAATTTCCATTCCAGCAAAGGTACAATTTTTTGTTCACTTTTTTGTAAGGAAGCAAATCTGCTGTCTTTGGTTAAATTTGAAATTAGATTATTCACATTGTTCAAATAAAACCTATCTCCCTCAGATGCTGCTGATACACGTTCTAATTTTGCTACATCAGCATTTATAAATTGATTTTCTACATTAAAATCGATTATACTAAAACTTCCTGAAGCAGAAATAGCTTCCCCTTCCACTGAAATAGTGTAGGAATAATTTCCGGCGTCTAAATTGTTTAAATTAACTTCATAATAATTATTTTTCAACAACAAGGGAAGTGTCTTTTTTATTTCAGTAGTGGTGTTTTTTATTTGAATATTTAGGGCTGCTCTGTCATCAAAAATGTAATTCTTATCAAAAAATTGAGCCTTTATAGCTACGTTAGCACTTTGATAATAAAAGGATTCTGAATGTACCTCCAATCTGTTTTTTCTCTTTTTGGACGCTAAATATTGCATTAAACTTCCCATAAAATTATCAAAAGATTGAAAACTACTTTCTTTAAGGTAAGTGCTGGCACGCCACTTCCAAATGCCTTCTCCGTCTAAAATAGCACTTCTAATAGTACCTTCTTCATATGTAGCAAGTAAGGGATTTTCTGTAGTTAAACCCATTATGCGCTGTTGTAATAATACTTCGTGTGAAACAGTAATTTGCAAATCTCCCAAAAAACTTTTCAATGGTGGAAAGTTAGAAAAACCAATGTCTTCTGACGCAAATGCACCATAATTAGAATTAAGGACGCCTTGTACATCTTCTTGTTGAAAACTCTTTTTTACAAAGCTTTTTTGATAGGAATTTAAAAAATTCCAATTGGTATGTACTCCTGTTATGATCCAAGTATTTAATTTTAAAGCTGCAATCTTATCCATTACTAATTTAAAATTGGCATTTGGCTGATACAAGATAATTAATTGAAAATCATCAAGGATTGTTATCGCTTCTGTAGGTTTTTTAACAATCACTTTTCTTTGTTCATTGCTACTGATAGACTTGACCAGACCTCCAATATCCGGATGCACAATATCGCTTACAATGAGCACATTTGTAGCTTGGTCAATCACTTCAACGGCAAATTGTTTTTTGTTATTTTCTTTATTTTTTTCAGTTTCTATCGGTTTGATTTCCGCAGTATATTTTCTAACACCTACTTGGTTTGCTGGTAAAGTTACGTTTAAAAGGATTGCGTTATTTTCAGGACTGAAAGAAACGGGTTGTTGGTGCACAATCGTATTTCCTTCTTGGAGAATAAAAGTGGTAGTACCAGTGGCATTACCTGTGTAATCGATAAATATTTCAATTGGAAATTCATTTTTTAAATACGCATATCTATTGACATTTAACTGTGAAATACGTAAATCTGAATATCGAATTGTATCGCCAACAACTAATGTAAAAATGGGTTGTTTATACATATTTGCAGTAAACTCATAATCAGATCCTACGGTCTGGTTTCCATCGGTAATAAGTAGTGTTGGTGCAACTTCATTTTTATGAATTTCATTTAATGAAACCAATACCTTTGAAATATTAGTTTGCTTTTCGGAAAAAGTAAGGGAATCTAATCGATTTAAAGCATCACCGAACGTATAGAATTGTACATCAAACCGGGAATTTATATCGGAATTGTTTTTTAATAGTTCAACTATTTCTATTACCTCTTTATTTTTATTTAAATAATTAATTGATTGTGTATTATCTACTACTATTGCAAGTGTAGGTTTACTAATTTTATAGCTAGTATTTGTAAAAGTAGGGTTGATAAAAAGAAGCAATAAAAGAAAAATACTTAAAAATCGAAGTATCCCAAAGGTCCATCTGAGTTTTGGATTGTATCTTGTCTTATACCCATACATATAAAAAGCCACAACCACAGCAATAACTGCAATTAAAATTATGAAGAGTAGTGGGTTTTCAAACATGCATTGTAGTATAAATAGACTTTATAGATTAAAAAAATAAAAGGTTGCTCCCTTTTAGGTTAACATGCCACCATCCACATGAATTACTTGACCGGTAACATAAGCGGAAAGATCACTCGCTAAAAACACACAAACATTTGCAATGTCTTCTGTTGTACCACCACGTTTTAGTGGAATGGCCTCTCGCCAACTTTGTACAGTAGCGGCATCCAGTTTACCGGTCATTTCTGTTTCAATAAACCCTGGTGCAATGGCGTTACAACGAATATTACGAGAACCTAATTCTAGAGCTACAGATTTTGTAAATCCTATAATTCCTGCTTTTGAAGCTGCATAATTGGTTTGTCCGGCATTTCCTTTTACACCAACAATGGAGCTCATGTTGATTATAGAACCTTTTCGTTGTTTTAGCATAGTGCGTTGTACAGCTTTGGTCATATTAAATACCGACTTTAAATTAACTTCTATCACTTTATCAAAATCTTGTTCAGACATTCGCATTAGTAAATTATCTTTAGTAATTCCCGCATTGTTTATTAATATATCGATGCTTCCGAAATCTTTGAGAACTTCTTCTGCAAGGGTTTGAGCTTCCATATAGTTAGAGGCATCACTTTTATAGGATTTGGCTTTAATGTCTTTTTTACCTAGTTGATTTTCTAGTTCTATGGCTGCTTCTGCAGAGGAGCTGTATGTAAACGCCACATTGGCTCCTTGTTTTGCAAATACCTCTACAATTCCTTTTCCAATACCCCTACTTCCACCGGTTATTATGGCAGTTTTTCCTTCAAGTAGTTTCATAGTTATTTATATTTAATGTTGTGTTCAAATATAAGCATTTGCAATAGGAACAAACAAAAAAACCTTTCGAAAAACGAAAGGTTTGTTATTTGTACTTTTTAGTAAAGATTAAGCCATTACTTCAGCAACTTTTTTTCCTATTTCTGCAGGAGAATCTACCACGTGAATCCCGTGTTCTCTCATTATTTTTTTCTTTGCTGCTGCAGTGTCTTCACTCCCACCAACAATGGCACCGGCATGTCCCATGGTTCTGCCTACAGGAGCTGTTTCACCGGCTATAAAACCAACGATTGGTTTTTTACTTCCGCTTTCTTTATACCATTTTGCGGCATCCACTTCTAGTTGACCTCCTATTTCACCTATCATCACCACGCATTTGGTTTCATCATCATTAATTAAAAGTTGTAAAGCTTGTTTTGTAGTAGTTCCAATAATAGGGTCACCACCTATACCTATGGCAGTTGTTATACCTAGCCCTTGTTTTACTACTTGGTCGGCGGCTTCATAGGTTAGTGTTCCTGATTTTGAAATTAAACCAACATTTCCTTTTTTGAAAACAAAACCCGGCATGATACCCACTTTTGCTTCGCCGGGAGTAATTACTCCTGGGCAATTGGGACCAATTAACGTGCAATCTCTATTTTTAATGTAATTACTTACTTTTATCATATCTGCAACAGGAATTCCTTCGGTAATGGTAATGATTACTTTAATTCCAGAGTCTGCGGCCTCCATAATGGCATCTGCTGCAAATGCCGGTGGAACAAAAATTATTGTTGTATCAGCACCAGTCATAGCAACTGCTTCTGTAACGGTATTAAAAACCGGCTTGTCTAAATGAGTTTGACCTCCTTTTCCTGGTGTAACGCCGCCTACAACGTTTGTTCCGTATTCTATCATTTGTTCGGCGTGAAAAGACCCTTCACTTCCGGTAAATCCTTGTACAATAATTTTGGAATCCTTGTTTACTAAAACGCTCATGAAATATTTTTTTTATGAATTTATTTGCAAAATTAAACTATTAAAACGACTATAAAAATTATACTTTCACTCTGTGATATGATTTTTCTGTTTCATCTTTTTTTGTTACCGGTTGGCTCACTTGGTATCCTTTGTATAATTTATCGTCTTTGATCTCCCAAATTGCTATAAAATGGGCAATGCCTAATTCTTCATCAGGGTTTTCTAAAGTTCTTATGTAGTATTTATAGCGAATGGTAATAAAAGTATCGTCTTCTAAAATATGGCTGATTTCTACGCGCATGTCTGCATACGATTTTCTGATTTCCTCAAAAAATAAGTAAATATCATCATAATTCATTATTGACATGCCATCGGCACTATTCCATATTAATGTTAATTCAGGATGGAAGTGTTTTTCAATAATAGTATCATCTTTCAATAAATCGGAGTTGTAAAAACTCTTTACAATCTCTTTAGCAGAAGTAGTCATTTTTATTTTATTTTATTTTTTTAGAAATTTTTTCCTTTTTTCAATTGTTCTATAATAGATGGAATTAAGCGTATAGACGCCAATTCTTTGTATTTTTTTCTAAAATCTTCTGCAGGAGTTCCAAAATAACTTTTTCCTCCTTCTAAAGACTTACTTACACCGGATTGTGCTGAAATTATTGCTTTCTTGCCAATGATAATTCCACTGGTTACTCCCACTTGTCCCCAAAGGGTGACTTCATCTTCAATAACTACGCAACCTGCTATTCCTGTTTGGGAAGCAATTAAACATTTTTTACCTATAACGGTATCATGACCAACATGTACCTGATTGTCTATTTTTGTTCCTTCGCCTATGATTGTATCGCCAGATACGCCTTTATCAATAGTACATAATGCTCCTAAATCTACACTATCTTGAATTACTACCCTTCCTCCACTAAGGAGTTTATCAAAACCTTCTTGACGGTTTTTATAATAAAAGGCGTCGCCACCAAGAACGGTACCGGAATGTATAGTAACGTTATTACCTATTAGAGTATTATCATAAATAGAAACATTGGCGTGAATAAGACAATTGTCTCCTATTTTTACGTTATTTCCAATAAAAACATTCGGTTGAATAATGGTGTTTTTTCCTATTTCAGCAGATGATGCAATGGATTTATTGCCGGCTACAAAAGGATTAAAATGATTTGTTAGTGTGTTAAAATCGCGAAAAGGATCGTCTGAAATCAACAATGCTTTTCCTTCCGGACAATCTACTTGTTTGTTGATTAAAATGGTTGTAGCCGCACTATTTAAGGCTTTTTCATAATATTTTGGGTGGTCAACAAATACCATATCTCCGGCTTCTACTACATGAATTTCGTTCATTCCTAAAACAGGAAATTCAGCATGTCCCACATAATCACAATTTAAAATTTTAGCAATATCTTCTAACGTTTGGGGGTTGGGGAATTTCATAGCTGACTGAGTTTTAACAGATGTTGAAAAATTATTCTTTCACACGTTCTTTATAGGTTCCTTTATCTGTTTCTACTCTTATTTTATCACCTTCATTGATAAAGAGAGGCACATTAATTTCGGCTCCGGTTTCTAATTTTGCCGGTTTGGTGGCATTGGTAGCAGTGTTTCCTTTTATTCCGGGTTCGGTAGATACCACTTCTAAAATTACACTTGCCGGCATTTCAACCGAAAGAGGCATATTGTCTTCTGTGTTAATCATTATCATTACAAATTCACCTTCCTTTAAAAGTCCTGGATTGTCTAAGGCACTTTCTTTTAATTGAATTTGCGTAAAATCTTCCACATCCATAAAATGGTAATAATCACCATCGTTATATAAAAATTGAAATTTACTGGTAACCACTTTCACCTCATCAATTTTATGCCCTGCCGAAAAGGTATTATCAATTACTTTGCCTGAGGTTACGCTTTTTAATTTTGTTCTAACAAAAGCGGGCCCTTTTCCTGGTTTAACATGTTGAAATTCAATAACTTTAAAGATGTCAAAGTTGTATTTAATACACAATCCATTACGTATATCTGCTGTAGTTGCCATAGTATTTTTTTTATTTTTTTATTTTTTAGATTGAACTTATATAACCTTTCATAATTCCCCTTTGCGAATTTTTTATAAATTGAAGGATTTCATCACGCTCCGGTGTTGCTTCCATTTCCGCTTCAATAATTTCAGAGGCTTGCGTATTGTTATAATTTTTTTGGTAAAGGATGCGGTAAATGTTTTGAATTTCTCTTATTTTATCTGTACTAAACCCTCTTCTTCTAAGCCCAATAGAATTAATTCCTACATACGAAAGAGGTTCTCTTCCGGCTTTTACAAATGGAGGTACATCTTTACGAACTAAAGAGCCACCGGTCACAAAAGCGTGACTGCCTATCATACAAAATTGTTGGATAGCAGCCATTCCTGCTAAAACCACATAATCGCCCACGGTAATATGCCCTGCAAGGGTACTATTATTTGAAAATACACAGTTATCGCCCACAATACAATCGTGTGCTATATGACAATATGCCATAATCCAACAATTTTTACCGATTACGGTTTTCATTCTATCTAATGTGCCTCTATTAATGGTAACAAACTCCCTAAGGGTGGTGCCGTCACCAATTTCGACGGTGGTTTCTTCATCTTGAAATTTCAAGTCTTGTGGTATTGCAGAAATTACAGCACCCGGAAAAATATTACAGTTTTTTCCAATTCTGGCACCTTCCATTATGGTTACGTTGGAACCTATCCAAGTACCGTCTCCTATAACTACGTTATTATGAATGGTTGTAAATGGCTCAATAACCACATTTTTTGCAATTTTTGCACCGGGATGCACATACGCTAATGGTTGGTTCATTTTAAAAATTTATTTTGTTTTTACAATTTGCGCCATTAATTCAGCTTCTGTAACTAATCGGTCATTGGCATACGCGTTTCCTTGCATGTGAACTATTCCTCTTCTAATTGGAGTGATTAAGTGCAGTTTAAATATAAGAGTGTCACCAGGTATCACTTGATGTTTGAATTTAACATTGTTTATTTTTATAAAAAATGTTAAATAATTTTCAGGATCCGGCACGGTGCTTAATGCTAAAATACCTCCTGTCTGAGCCATAGCTTCAACAATAAGAACCCCAGGCATTACCGGAGCTCCAGGGAAATGTCCAACAAAAAACGGCTCATTCATGGTTACGTTTTTGAGCCCAACCACATGGGTGTCTGATAGTTCAAATATTTTATCAACAAGTAAAAATGGTGCACGGTGTGGCAACATGTTCATAATTTGATTTACGTCCATCAAAGGGGTTTGAGTCAAATCATATTTTGGTATTTTATTGCGTTTTTCTATTTTTATAATTTTTGAGAGTTTTTTTGCAAATTGTGTATTCACATGATGCCCCGGTTTGTTTGCAATAACCTTTCCTCGAATACGTGTTCCTACTAAAGCCAAGTCGCCCATTACGTCAAGCAGTTTATGTCTGGCGGCTTCGTTGGGATGGTGTAAGGTTAAATTGTCTAGAATGCCATTTGGTTTTACCGAAATACTGTCCTTACCGAAGGCAACTTTTAATTTTTTCATGCTTTCTTCGGATAATTCTTTATCTACATAGACAATAGCATTGTTTAAATCGCCTCCTTTTATTAGGTTGTTTTCTAAAAGCATTTCTATTTCATGAAGAAAACTGAAGGTTCGTGCATTTGAAATTTCTTTTTTAAAATCTAATAATGTTTTTAAATTGGCATTTTGAGTTCCTAAAACCTTAGTGCCAAAATCTACCATGGTGGTTATTTGATACTCCTCAGAAGGCATTATTATAATTTCACTTCCAGTTTCTTCATCTAGATACGATATAACATCTTTAACAATGTATTCTTCTCTATAGGCTTCTTGTTCTACAATACCGGCTTTTTCAATAGCTTCTACAAAATACTTTGAAGAACCATCCATAATGGGCGGTTCGGAAGCATTAAGTTCTAAAATGCAATTATCTATATTCATTCCCACCAGTGCTGCGAGTACATGTTCCGATGTTTGAATTTTAACCCCTCTTTTTTCTAAATTGGTTCCTCGTTGGGTGTTGGTTACATAATTTGCGTCGGCTTCAATAATTGGACTTCCCTCTAAATCAATGCGCACAAAAGCAAACCCATAGTTTATGGGTGCCGGTTTGAAAGTAAGTGTTACTTCTTTCCCGGTGTGAAGTCCAACGCCTGTAAGACTAACTTCTTTACTTAATGTATGTTGTTTTTCAGTACATTCAGTCATTATTAATTTTTTTTTCAAGATTGCTTAATGAGTTGATAATTTTTGGTAAGTTTTTGAAATGGACATAACTCTTATTAAAATCTCCGTAATTTAGAGCAGGAGATCCTTGCAGTGCTTCATTGTCTTTTACATTTCTTCCAATGCCGCTTTGAGCTTGAATTCTAACGCCATTTCCTATGGTTAAATGCCCGGCTATGCCCACTTGCCCTCCGATAATACAATTTTTACCAATTTTAGTAGAACCAGCAATTCCTGATTGGGCTGCAATTACCGTATTTTCACCAATTTCCACATTGTGAGCTATTTGAATTTGATTGTCTAATTTTACGCCTTTTCTAATAATTGTAGCGCCTAGGGTGGCTCTGTCAATGGTTGTAGCGGCGCCTATATCTACAAAATCTTCAATGATTACATTCCCTATTTGTGGCACTTTATTGTACTCGCCATTTTCGTTTGGGGTAAAACCAAAACCATCGGCTCCTATCACTACATTGCTATTTATTATGCAATTGTTTCCTATTACTGTTTCTGAATAAATTTTTGCACCAGCAAAAAGGATAACGTTGTTTCCTATATTTACATTATCACCAATATAAACACCTGAAAATATTTTTACATTATTTCCAATAACAACATTGTTCCCTATATAAGAAAAAGCTCCTAGATAGACATCACTACCTATTACTGCCGTTTCTGATTTAAAAACGGGTTCTTCAATGCCTATTTTATTTAATTTTACCATGTTATAATACTCTAACAATTTTGAAAATGCCTTGTAAGAGTTTTCTACCCGAATGAGTGTTGTTTTTATCTCTTTATCCGGAAAAAAGGTTTTATCTACAATAGTTATGGAAGCTTCTGTAATATATATATAATGGGTATATTTTGGATTGGAAAGAAAGGTTAAACTCCCTATTTCTCCCTCTTCAATTTTAGCAAGTTTAGAAACTTCAATATCCGGATTTCCATCCACTTCACCTTCTAATATTGCTGCTATTTGTGTTGCTGTAAATTTCATTGTTGCAAAAATAGGAAAAATGTGTTAATCTTTACTCTTTGGATAACATAGATAATACTTTGTTTCCATTTTAGATAAGGTGTTTGTGATTAATGGATCACTTACTTGCATCAAATCAATAATTTTTCCTTTGTTAGTTACTAGATTAATATTTTGTTTTGTATCGTTATAGGCTTGATTAGAAATTTCTCCTTCAAAGATAAAATACTTTGCTTCTTGATTGGTAACTTTATGCTCTTTATTAAATTGTGCCATTTTATATGCTAGCAATTCCTTTGAAAATGGTTCGTTTTTTAGTTTAATTTTTAAGAGTTTTCTATTCAAAAACATTCCACTTAACCTACTTAGTACAAAATCTTCAGAATTTTCCCAATTTTTAATTGCTGCAATTATATCATAATCATCTAGTTGTGCAAAAATTTTTAACAAATCAAATGTAAACTCTTTTTTGGTTATTTCGTAGGTTAAAAAATAGTTTAATGGCTCGCTTATATTAAATTTTTCGCCGATAAGAATCCGTTCTTTAGCGCGTCTTAAAATGCGAACCAATATTTGCTCTGCAACAATACTTGTTTTGTGTAAATATACTTGCCAATACATAAATCGTCTGGCTACAATAAATTTTTCTATGGAATAAACCCCTTTTTCCTCAACCACCAAAGTATCTTTCACTACGTTTAACATCGTGATAAGGCGTTCTGAATTTATATTCCCTTCCGGAGTACCTGCATAAAAACTGTCTCTTTTTAAATAATCTAACCGATCCATATCCAATTGTCCGGAAATCAACTGACACAGAAATTTTCTGTCATATTCTCCTTTAAATATCTTAATGGCTAGCGTTAATCTTCCGTTAAAATTACTGTTGAGAAGATCCATAAAAAGCATCGATATTTCTTCATGAGAAATCCCTTTAACGATACTATGTTCCATAGCATGAGAGAAGGGGCCGTGACCAATATCGTGCAAAACGATAGCAATATAGACAGCTTCTTCTTCTTCTTCTGAAATGATAACCCCTTTAAAACGCAAAACTTGGACTGCTTTTTGCATCAAAAACAAACATCCCAAAGCATGATGAAAACGTGTGTGGTGTGCTCCGGGATACACAAAATAGGAAAGACCCATTTGAGAAATGCGCCGCAGCCTTTGAAAATAAGGGTGTTCTACTAATTCAAATAGAATCGTATCCGGTATTGTAATAAAACCGTAAATTGGGTCGTTTAAAATTTTGAGCTTTTTGTGTAAATACAATTGCTTAGATTATGAAAGCGTTTTAATAATTTTTTACAAATATAAAGATATATAGCTTACAAAAACTTTACTTTAAAAACTATGAACCACATAAAAATACTTTGGGTTGACGACGAAATTGAATTATTAAAACCACACATCCTTTTTTTAGAAGGAAAAAATTATAAAGTAACCAAGGCGAAGAGTGGCTCAGAAGCACTCGAAGAAATTGAAAAAGAAAATTTCGACATTGTATTTCTTGATGAAAACATGCCCGGTTTAACCGGCATAGAAACCCTTCACGAAATAAAAGAACGCCAATCCAACCTGCCGGTAGTAATGATTACAAAAAGTGAAGAAGAATACATTATGGAGGAAGCTATTGGTTCAAAAATTGCCGATTATTTAATTAAACCGGTAAATCCCAACCAAATATTGCTGAGTTTAAAAAAGAATTTAGACCATTCCAGATTGGTTTCTGAAAAAACAACGTCCAATTACCAACAAGAATTTCGAAAAATTGCTATGGATTTATCCATGGTCAACTCTCATGAGGAGTGGGCAGAGCTTTATCAAAAATTGATGTATTGGGAAATGCGTTTGGAAGATATTGAAGATTCGGGCATGTTTGAAATTTTAGAGTCTCAAAAAGCAGAGGCTAATAACCAATTCTGCAAATTTATAGATAAAAATTATCCAAAATGGTTTCTAAAAGATGGCGATGCACCCATTATGTCCCACACCTTATTCAGAGAAAAAATAGCTCCGGAAATCAGCAAACAACAACCAACACTCCTAGTGGTTGTAGATAACCTTAGGTTTGACCAATGGAAAACCTTTGAGCCCATCATCACAAATGTGTATAAAAAAACCAAAGAAGCTGCTTTTTTTAGCATCTTACCCACTGCAACGCAATATGCAAGAAATGCTATTTTTTCGGGTTTAATGCCAAACGATATGGAAAAATTACACCCCGATTTGTGGTTGAATGATACCGATGAAGGAGGAAAAAACTTGCACGAACACGAATTTCTTGAAGCCCAATTAAAACGGTTAGGAATGAACATAAACTGGGATTATTTTAAAATAACCAGTCTAAAAAAAGGAAAACAACTATCTGAAAACTTTAGAACACAAAAAGATAAGGATTTAACTGTTTTGGTGTACAATTTTGTAGATATGATTTCGCACGCAAAAACCGAAATGGAAGTAATCAAAGAGTTGGCCTCTAATGATAAATCCTATAGATCTTTAACCCAAAGTTGGTTTAAAAATTCCCCTTTATTAGAAATTATTCAACAAGCAGCACAAATGGGCTTTAAACTAATTATAACTACAGACCACGGTACCATCAACGTAAAAACCCCATCCAAGGTAATAGGTGATAAAAATACCAGCCTTAATTTACGTTACAAAACAGGTAAAAGCTTAACCTATGAAGAAAAAGATGTTTTAGCTGCTAAGGACCCAAAAACAATAGGTTTGCCAAGCATTAACATGAGTAGTTCGTTTATTTTTGCAAAAGGCGATATGTTTTTTGCATACCCCAATAATTACAACTATTACGTAAGCTATTTTAGAAATAGTTACCAGCACGGGGGAGTCTCTCTAGAAGAAATGATTATACCTTTTGCAGTATTGCAACCAAGGTAATGTTTTTTTTACTATATTTGAAACCGTAACCCCAAAGTTATGAATTATACCTATTCTATATCAAGCTTGCCACAAGCCGCTGATGCCGTACTTGCAACACTTACTAGCAAGACGATTCTCTTTTATGGAGAAATGGGTTCCGGTAAAACAACTCTAATAAAAGAAATAGTAAAAAAACTAGGCTATAATGCGCTTGTATCCAGCCCTACCTTTTCTTTAGTAAATGAATACCAAGGCGAAAAAGAGAAAATGTATCATTTTGATTTTTATAGAATCGAAAAAGAAGAGGAAGCTTTAGATATGGGAATAGAAGAATACTTAAACAGTGATTATTGGAATTTTATTGAATGGCCGGAAAATATACTGAATTTAGTGCCTGCTGAAAAAAATGAAATTTTTATAACAATTAATAACAACGGAACAAGAACCTTAAATTTAAACGCTAATGGATAAATAGCTCACCGTTAACATATTGAGTTTTGCGATAATTAAACACCTTATCGCCTGCGTTTTTTAGTATAAGACCCCAAATCGAGACTACTTTAAGAGATGGATTTGTATTGTAAAAAATAAACTTACTAAGATACGGCGATATTTTTTAAAATACTTTAGTTTTTTGTGCATAGGTTTGTACTATTAACCTCACAAAAACTAATATTATGAAAATGTCAAAAACTCTTTTAATTGTAGCTATTTTTGGATTAGGATTATTTGTATCTTGTACTCCAGAAAGTATAGACTCTAATGAACAACAAATCGACTTATCAACAATCCAACCGCCAAGACAGGGGTAATAAAAAGTTTACTATAGGTGGAGGCATTATAGTTTTTTTAATAGCTATTTCTCCTTATTTATTTTATGTATATGAAAGTTTTCCAAACGTTTATGTTTGGAAAACTTCTTTTTTTGAAATAAAATTAGAAACTTATACTTGGTACGCTTTTGCTTGGTTCTTAACTGGAAAAATAATGCCTCTATATTTATTGTTAATTTGGTTTTTTACTTGCAAACATTGGTGGCATTGGATTATTCTAGTACCCATTTTTCTTTATGTTTTTCAAACATGGGGTGTTATTAATCAAGGCAACAATGCCGATGAAGTGGAATTATATTATATGCTTCCTGTAATGTTAGTTTTAGTGCCTATGGTCTATTTAATCCGCGCTAAAATTTTCAGTAAGGTGCGTGGTTT
>MNYN01000046.1 GCA_001873105.1 Flavobacteriaceae bacterium CG2_30_34_30
TCTAACTTCAATACTTTTTAACCGCTGATTGATCCACTGTTTACTATACCCTTTTTTAAGATAGGTTTCCATCAACCGGTCAAAACCCAATTCAGGATCTTCAATTTCATCGATTCTTTCCTGCCCTACTTTTGCCAACCACAATTTTATAGGTTCTGCTTTTTTGGAAGGTACAGATTGTATGAGCCGGAATAATTGTTCCGTATCAGCAACATCAGTCACTCTCATCTTACCATCCTGAGCTTTTAATTTCAACTGGTTACAATTTGTAACCGTTTCATTTCCCTCCTTCAGAAGCCTACTTTTCAGTACTTTCCAATAGTTTCTTGCGCCTTGATGTGAGTTCTGTTCCGTTAAAATAGAAATAACATCGATAACTGAAAAATACCATTTTTCATCAGCATCGTCCCAAACGGAACGAACCTGCTTTTGCTCAAAGAGTTTTATGCTTTCTTTTTTGGTCAACGGTAAAATTGTGTTTTAAACTTGACAATGAATGGATTAACTTAAAATATTAATCTTCATCATCATCGTTGTTCTTTCTGTTTTCATATTTAAATTTGTAACTCAACATTTTGTAATACAATTTTGCAGCAAGAAAATCAGACGATTTGTCTATACTATTTGGGCAAAGCTCCACAATGTCAAAACCCACCACATTTTTCTTTTTAAACATTTCTTTTAAAAAATCCAATGTTTCATACCAAAGTAACCCGCCTGGTTCAGGTGTTCCGGTGGAAGGCAAAATGGAAGGATCGAATGCATCTAAATCGATGGTTATAAAAACGTTAGAAGTCATTTGTCCTATTGCATCCTCCACCCAAGCTTCATCATGAACCATATCGTGAGCAAAATAGGTTTGGTTTTCATCCATATATTCCAATTCAGAAATATCCATAGATCGAATTCCCACTTGTATTAGGTTAGCGTGTTGACTAGCCTCGTGAACGGCACAAGCATGGTTACAGGCAGAGCCATCATATTCAGGGCGTAAATCGGCATGAGCATCAATTTGCACTACTGTGAGGTCTTCAAAACACTCATTAAATGCTCTGATAGTTCCGATAGACACAGAATGTTCACCACCAAAAATGGTAACAAATTTTTCTTGTTGGATGTAACTTTTTGTAGTTTTATGAACCACATCAACCATTTTCTCCGGCGAGGAGTTTTCGGTTACAGGTGGTGCTAAATAAATACCTTTTCTGTACACTTCGGTACGTGTCTCGATATCATAAAGTTCCATGTTTTCTGAAGCGTGTAAAAATGCTTCCGGGCCCTTATCGGCTCCCTTTTGCCAGCTACTTGTTCCATCATAAGGAACTGTAATTAACACAATTTTTGCGTCGTCTAAGCGTGCGTGCTTGTCCGGGATTCCGGCATAATTTTTTTTAGTCATTGTATCCTAAAATTTTAAGTAAGTCTTCACTTTTTTGTTGTTCACTAAATACTTTTGTGATGAGGTTACCCTCTTCATCTTTATCAATTAATAAATGTTTTGGCGATGGTATTAAACAGTGTTGTAAGCCTCCAAAACCACCTATAGTTTCTTGATAAGCTCCTGTATTAAAAAAGCCAATATACAAAGGTTTTTCCTTTTTATACTTCGGAAGATAAATTCCGTTCATATGTTGTTCGCTATTGTAGTAATCATCGCTGTCGCAGGTTAAGCCACCTAGGAGCACTCGCTCATATTCATCATTCCAACGATTTACTGCAAGCATCACAAAACGCTTATTGATTGCCCAAGTATCCGGAAGTGTTGTAATGAATGAGGAATTAATCATGTTCCACTTTTCACGATCATTTTGTTGTTTTTGATAGAGAACTTCATAAACTGCACCGCCGCTTTCTCCAACCGTAAAACTGCCAAATTCAGTAAATATGTTGGGTACAGGCACCTCTTCTGCTTCGCAAACTAATTTTATTTGATGGATAATTTCATTCACCATATATTGGTAATCAAAATCAAATGCCAAGCTATTTTTAATAGGAAATCCGCCACCAATATTCAAGCTATCTAAAGTGGGGCAAACATTTTTAAGCTGAACATAAACCTGCATACATTTTAACAATTCATTCCAGTAATAAGCGGTATCACGAATGCCGGTATTGATGAAAAAATGCAGCATTTTAAGTTGCACTTTTTTATTGTCTTTTATTTGGCGGTTGTAAAAAGGTAGAATATTTTTGTATCCTATACCCAAACGGGAGGTATAAAATTCAAATTTTGGTTCTTCTTCTGAGGCTATACGAATGCCTATTTTGTATTTTCCTTTTATTTGTTCGTTTAATAAGCCTATTTCTTCAAAGTTATCAATAATGGGAATACAATTTTTATGGCCACTGTTGATAAGGTTTGCTATATTTGAAATGTATTGATCTCTTTTAAACCCATTGCAAATTACATAGGTTTTATGGTCAATTTTACCATCTTCCTTCAGTTTGTTTACAATATCAATATCAAATGCTGAAGAGGTTTCAATATGTATGTCGTTTTTCAATGCCTCATGAAGTACATGTTCAAAATGCGAGCTTTTGGTGCAATAGCAATAATTGTATTTTCCTTTGTATTTACTTTTTTTGATGGCATCATGAAACCACCCTTTTGCTCTTTTTATGTTATCTGAAATTTTTGGTAAGTAGGTAAACTTTAGTGGCGCTCCATATTCTTCCACCAAACCCATTAAGTCTATATCGTGAAAGCGAAGTTCATTGTCCTTTAAAGTAAATTCTTCCTGAGGGAAGTAAAAAGTTTGATCAATAAGGTCTATATATCTGGTTTTCATTAAGTTTTTTAAATTTTGTATGCATTAAGAAAAGTTAGGCAACGAAAAACGTGTTCGTGGCAATGTACAAAATCAGAAGATACTATCAAATTCGAATGGGAGTTGAAATAGTGAATACCCGCAAAGCTAATGTCGGAATAAAGGAAGGAGTTTGTTTTAAAATCCGGTGATTTTTTTTTAAAATTGCTTTTGAAAATAACTCCTTGTAATTCAAAAGCCCAGACTTGTGAAAAAATTTCATAAGGCAAAAAATTATGCTACTTGTTAGGTGTATAAAATTCAACATAGCACAATGCAAATGAAATCAAAAAAATTGAATTTCAAAATAGTATGACTAAAAAATTCAAGTTTATTTTTTGACAAAATAGGTTACAACATCATCAAGTTATTCAACTCTTGTTTTGTGAGATGTTTCCAATTGCCACGAGGTAAATCTTTTTTTGTTAGTCCGGCAAAAACCACACGATCCAGTTTGATAATATCATACCCAAGATGGGTAAATATTTTTCTCACAATATTGTTTTTATTGCTATGCAATTGAATGCCTATTTCACTTTTAGGGGCGTTTTCAACATAAGAAACCTCATCAACACGTATTTTATTTCCTTCAATATTTATTCCTTCTTGAATTTTTAAGAAATCTTCATACTTGAGATTTTTATCTAAAGTAACTTGAAATATTTTTCTTATTAAAAGGCTGGAGTTGGTTAGTTTTTTTATCATATCGCCATCGTTGGTAAACAATAAAAGCCCTGAGGTATTTCGGTCTAATCTGCCTACGGGTAATAAATTGTATTTTGAAGCATTTTCCACCAGCGCCAAGGCCGATTTATCTTCTGCTCCTTCTTTTGCGGTAGTGCTAAATCCTTTGGGTTTATTGAGCAATACATACTGTTTCTCTTCCGGATTTATTCGTCTTCCGTCAAACTTAACCTCATCGGAAAGTTTCACTTTATATCCCATTTCATTTACTACCTTACCGTTTACTTGTACTGCTCCTGTAGCAATGTACAAATCAGCCTCACGGCGAGAGCACATGCCGGAGTTAGCTATGTATTTGTTTAAACGTATAGTATCCGGATTGCTGTTAGGTTTCGGTTGCTTGGTCCCGAATGGTCGGGGTGGTTTATTGGTAAACGATTTTTTAAAAGGAATGCTTTTTTCTCTAGATTTTCCTTCTCTTTTACCTGATTTTTTATCGTTTTCTTTCGCCATCGTTACAAAAATTTTTGCAAAGGTAGTTTATTTTAAAATGGTTTTTACTTATAAAATTCTGCGTAAAAGAAAATCGACATCGATAAGTATGATACTAAAAACCCCTAGAACAATAATGAGTTTAAGGATGTTGTGCAGAATAATGTAATGCAACTTTTGCGAAGACATCCAGAGGTAAAAAAGGAAAATCACCAGCAAAAGTAAACTTCCATAAAAAAAGAAATTCATATACCCTATTTCAAACTTGTTGATTAACAAAAATGTGGGTATCAGGGTGAGTACACTCAAAAAAGTAAGGATGAATTTTGACGTTTTTTCGCCATATACAACTGGTATGGTTTGATAGCCTAGTGTAAAATCGCCCTTGATGTTTTCTAGGTCTTTTACCAATTCGCGCATGGAAATAATCAAAAACAAAAAGGTGGCATGCACAAAAATGACCAATGCAAAATTCTTGTAGTAAATAAACACCGCAAAAAATGGAATAATGGCTAAAATAGAAGCGGTTAAATTGCCAATAAACGGGTACTTTTTTAATTTATGTGAATACAACCAGATAAAGAAAATATATACTGAAAAGAAAAGAACTGCCCGGAAGGAAATATAACTTGCTAAAATTACCGACAGAAAATTCAACACAAAATAGACCGATAGCTTGGTATTCTGACTGATAAAACTGTCTAGATAGGTTTTTGTGGGGCGATTGATCAAATCTTTTTCGGCATCGTAAAAATTGTTGATTATGTAGCCGCTGGCAATAACCAAGGAAGATGCAAGAACAATAACAAATAGATTTGGATCTAAAACAACCTCTAAAAGTGATTTTTCTGGAGCAAGAATGTAAATGGAAGTAAGATATTGCGCAATGACAATGATAAGGATGTTATAGCCCCTAACAACAGAAATAAGGCTCAAGAACTTGAGTAGGAATATCTTTTGTTTGTGGCTGATGAGAGACATCGGATTTTAGATATTGGATTTTAGAGGTTAGATTTGAGATTTGAGATTTGAGATTTGTTCAAAGGTAATAATTTGTTATGGTATTATTTTCAAGTTATTAAAATAGAAAATGTTTTATTTGTATATTACACATATGCAAAATAGTATTATTATTATTTATTAAATTAACTCGATTAAATTAATCCAGATACAACAACTATTTAAAAATAAATATTATGAATATGAAGACCATATTCTATACATATATCACTACATTATTTTTATTTCTAAGTTGTACTAAATCAGAGAAAATACAAACGCAAGAAATCCCTTTATTTGGTACTTGGCAATTAATTGAAGTTTATGAAGCATATAGTGAGAATCCGAATGGAAATTGGTATGCTGTGGATGATGGCCATTTTTATACTTTTCAGGATGACGGTACAATGATTAGCAATCGTTTCAATTGCTCATACGGTATCTATGAAATCGAAATGAACGAAAATATAGAACAAAGAAGAATTACCATTTCTTTTAATTGTGAAAACAGTCAACATCAAGGTAACCTGAGAATGCCTTTTTTTGAAGAGTATTTAATTTTAATCGACGAAATAAGTTGTGATGAAGGATGTGCCGAAAAATATGTTAAAATTTCTAATGAATGAGAATCAAAAACTATATACCACTTCCAACCTATAATTTTTCAAAGCTTTTTGGGCTTTTTCAAAATCTTCAGTGAAGCCCAGAATGTAGCCGCCGCCACCGCTACCGCATAGTTTTAAATAATAGGCATTGGTGTCAATTCCCTTTTTCCAAAGTTTATGAAATTGAACAGGAATCATCGGCTTAAAATTATCTAGCACTACATTGGACAATTGCTTGATATTGGAAAATAACGATTTTATATCTCCTGTAAGAAAATCATCTACACAAGCATCGGTATGTTTTACAAACTGGTCTTTCAACATTTTGCGAAAACCTTCTTGCTTCATGTTCTCCATAAAAATATGCACCATGGGGGCTGTTTCACCCACTACACCGCTATCTAATAAAAACACAGCTCCTTTGCCACTTTTTAATTGGGAAGGAATTCCTGCGGTTTCAATATGTTCTTGTGAATTAATTAAAATGGGCAAACTCAAATAACTATTTAATGGATCTAAACCAGAGGATGTCCCGTGAAAAAAAGACTCCATAACTCCAAATACCTTTTTAAGTTTTAGTAATTTTTCTCGGGTAAGGTTTTCGAGGACAGTAATCTTGTTATTGGCGTATTTATCATAAATAGCGGCCACTAAAGCACCACTACTTCCCACACCATAGCCTTGCGGAATGCTGGAGTCAAAATACAACCCGGCTGCTATATCTGCGTGTAATGCCTTGAAGTCAAAGGAAACCAATACTGCATTTTCTTTATCTAAATTTTGCAGATATTCAGCAAATCGTTTTAAACTTTGATTGGATTTGTGTGTAGCAAAGGTATGTTCTTTATCGATTTTAAGGGCTCCATTATAAAAATTATACGGAATCGATAATCCTTTAGAATCCTTGATGATTCCATACTCGCCAAAGAGTAAAATTTTAGAGTAAAAAAGGGGTCCTCTCATTTTTGAATTTAGCTGGTTTAAATATACACTTTTTTTGCGCCTTTGCCAACAAGGTCACAAATATACTTACTGTTTTGACAATATGCAACTAACTCCTTCTTAATGAAGTCATAAACTTGCTTTTTTTCCAGTTCCGGATACAACACATGCACATTTGCACCTGCATCTAGTGTGAAACAGACCTTGCTTCCCGTTTTTTTTCTATACTCCCAGATACGATTAATGATTTCCAATGTATTAGGTTTCATTAAAATAAAATAAGGCATTGAGGTCATCATCATGGCGTGCAGCGAAAGGGCTTCACTTTCTACAATTTCAATAAAACCATCTAGGTTTCCGGATTTTAAAATTGGAATTAATTTTTCCAAATTGGTGTTTGCTTGTGCAAAACGTTCTTCTGCAAAAGGATGGTTGTGCATTAAATCGTGACCCACAGTGCTCGAAACTTGCTTTTCCCCTTGATCCACCAGTAAAATTGTATCCTGATACTTCTTAAAGTTTTTATGTATTTCTAATGGATAGGTAATACCAAAAAGATTAGTGCTGCCTATAACTTTTGAATGTTCACCCCAAACCACAAGAGGTCCTTCGATACTACGGCAGGCACTTCCGGAACCCAATCGGGCTAAAAAAGATGCTTTTTGATGAAAATATTCTTTGGAAATTTCAGGATTAAATTTTCGTTCCATTTCCATTAAACACAACGCAAGTGCACTCATTCCGCTGGCTGAAGAAGCAATACCACTGCTATGAGGAAAACTATTAAAAGTTTCTATTTTAAAGGAATATTCTTTTAAAAAAAGCAAATAATTTTCTATGCGTTGAAAGAATTTTAAAATTTTTGGTTCAAATCCTTCTTCTAACTTACCGTCTAGATAAATTTCAAAATCAAAACCAGCTTTAGTTTTTGGTTCATAAAACAATGTCGTTTGGGTGTGGCAGTTTGATAGGGTAAAACTGATAGACGTGTTTTTTGGCAACTGTTCACCATGCTTTCCCCAGTATTTTACCAAGGCAATATTACTGGGTGATTGCCAGCTTACTTGTCCTTTTTCAAGGGTATAGGAATAGGGTTTTGAAAGAAAGTTTTGTTCGGTCATAGCAAGGCAAAGATAGGTATTTTCATTTCAAAATGATACGTTTATCTACCGGCAGATATCCAATAGATGTTCTCTTAAATTATTATAAAATTGCCTTAGCCACCAAAAATCCACTTGTCCAGCAATTTTGAAAATTAAAGCCGCCAGTGATAGCGTCAATGTTTAAAACTTCTCCTGCCAGATACAGATTTTTATGCAGCTTACTTTCAAAAGTCTTGAAGTCAATTTCTTTTAATTCTACACCGCCTGCCGTGACAAATTCCTCTTTAAAGGTGCTTTTCCCATCCACCATAAATTTGCTTTCGGTGAGTTGAGAAGTCAAGTCTTGCAATTGTGTTTTATTGATTTCTGCCCATTTTGTCTCAACATCAATTCCGGAGGCTATAACCAAACTTTGCCAAAGTCTTCTAGGCAATTCAAACATCGGATATTTAATAACCAACTGTTTGGCTTGTTTTAACTTTATTTCTTTTAACTGTTCTAAAGCTTCTTCACTTTCCTGATTTTCCAACCAGTTTACCTGCATTGTAAAGGTATAATCTAACGCAAAAAGTTCTCGAGCGCCCCAAGCCGAAAGCTTTAAAATTGCCGGACCACTCATTCCCCAATGGGTAATTAACAAAGGTCCTTGACTTTTTAAAGTAGTGCCTAAAACTTTTACAGCAACGTTAGTACTTATACCAGATAAATCGGTTATGCGAGCATCTTTTATATGAAATGTAAACAACGAAGGTACTGGCGGTATAATTTTGTGACCTAATTTCTCTAAAAGTTGCCAAATTTTCGGGTTACTCCCAGTGGCGATTACAACGTTTTTGGTGATAAAATCTCCTTTGGTTGTTGTTACGTACCAAAGAGAATCCTGTTTTGTTATTGTCTTAACGGAATGATTCATCTTGACATCAATCGCTAATCGTTTCACTTCCGAAAGAAAACAGTCGATAATGGTTTGCGAGCTATCCGTTTCCGGAAACATCCTTCCATCTTCTTCAATTTTTAAGGAAACTCCCCGTTTTTCAAACCATTCGATGGTGTCGCCAGTCATGAAATGATGAAATGGTCCTAATAATTCTTTTTCGCCTCTTGGGTATTTTTTTATCAGTTCTTTAGGAACAAACTCAGCGTGGGTGACATTACATCTGCCACCACCTGAAATGCGAACTTTAGTAAGCACTTCCTTGCCGCGTTCCAGAATTACTATTTTAGCCTCGGAATTATTTTCTGCAGCGTTAATCGCTGTAAAAAATCCTGCCGCGCCACCGCCTATGATGAGTATGTCAATGAGGTGTTTCATTTTTTATTCGGCAGCAAATTTTTCGCAAAGGAGTATTGTGCTTTTGATATCATTCATGGTGGTTCGTGGATTAATCAAGCACATTCTTAAAACCACTTGCCTATTTAAAATAGTAGTAACTAACAGTGCTTCGCGTGATGCAACGACTTTTTTTGAAATCTTTTGATTGATTTTATCCAATTGTTTTTCTGACCAATTTTCAGCAATAGGATTATATCTGAAATTGATAATGGCTAAATTTGCGGGGGAAACCACTTCCCATTTATCACTTTTTCTAAGAAAGTCTTCCAATTGTTCCGCTAAATAAATATTGTAATCTATTGCTTTTCGGAATGCTTTTAAACCAAAAGTTTTGATAGACATATAAAATTTTAATGCTCTAAAACGGCGAGTTAATTCAATACCGTGGTCATAAAAATTGATTTCTGATTCATTGCCTTCAATATCTCTTAAATATTCAGGTTTTTCGGTAAACGTTCCACTGAGCCATTTGTGGTTGCGCACTAACAAACAGCCTATTTCATAGGGCTGAAAAAACCATTTATGAGGGTCAACGGTTATAGAATCGGCTTTTTCAATGCCTTGAAGTAATTTTTTTCCGTTTTTAGCTAAAATTGCTGCTCCGCCATAAGCGGCATCTATATGAAACCAAAGTTTTTCTTTTTTACAAATTGCCGCTAATTCGTTTAATGAATCTACCGTTCCTGTATTTGTTGTGCCGGAAGAGGCAATCAAACAAAAGGGTTGTAATCCTTCTAATTTGTCTTTGGCAATAGCATTTTTTAATTTGTTTACGGAAAACTTAAATTCCATATCGGTAGGAATCATTCTAATTTGTTCCTTTTTAAACCCTAAAATATGTATGGCTTTTATATTAGAGGAATGCGCTTGGTCTGATAAATAAATGACAGCTTTTGAAAAATCTTGCCCGCATTTTATGTTTCTTGCAGTTACCAAAGCCGTTAAATTTGCCATGGAGCCACCGCTAGTAAAAATGCCTCCTCCTTTTTTTATGGGAAGTCCAAAAAGTTTTAGTAACCAATTCATCGTAACAATTTCTAGTTCTGCCGCTGCAGGTGAAGCTGCCCAGCCTCCTGAAAAAATATTGAATCCGGTAGCTAAGGTGTCACTCATTGCACTAATATAGTTGCTTGGCCCGGGGACAAAGGAATAGGATCTTGGGTGTGTAACAATATTGCTTTTTGTCATGACATTTTCTAAAACAAAGTGCAACACTTCTGTAGCATTAGAAGGGTGCTCTGGGGCATCTTGTTGAAATAAAATATCCATTTCAGATCTTGAGGCAGTGGCAACTGGAAATTTTTCGTTTTGTGTGTCAAAATGTGCTACAATGGCATCCACCACTTGATAGCCGTAATCTTGCATTTCTGCTTTGGTAAGCTCTAATTTATCTGATTTTGTTAAAGTCACTTTTCTGTTTTTTTAAGAGCTGCAAAGGTAAAGGTTTAAGCGGTTTTTGATGATGATTTTAGGTATAAAAAAACATCCTGAAGAAATAGTTTCAAGATGTATATTAAAATTGAAAGTATTTGATTTGTTTATTTCACAAGTAGTTTCTTTATTACTTGACTTTTTTCATTGCTAAAACGGGTGAAATAAATTCCCGAAGGAAGTGATAATGAAATCCTGTTTGTTCCGGAAACAATTTTCTGACTTGAAATTACATTGCCTTGCATGCCAAAAATTTCTAATTTTTCAAAAGAATTCACATTATCAAAAGTAATAGAGTTTGTCGCCGGATTCGGATAGAAAACAAAATTTTCTAATGTTATTTCATCTAATCCTAGGATTTCACAATTTATGGGGTCAAAAATAACTTCACCTAAAGAAGGATCGTCCACTTGATGAAAAATTACTGTTTCGGCTTCTGCCAGGGTGCCTTCGCCTCCTTCAACCCAGCAATTATTTTTTGCTGAAAGCACATTGGGTGTGTTGTTGTAAAGGGCAAAAATCTCTCCTGAATTTCCATTTTCTGAAAACACGTTTAATCCCGGATTGTCTTGATCGTCGCCAAAATTGGCATTCGATTGGCCTTGTAAGGTAACTCCCCAAAGGTTTCTTCGTATTTTATTTCCGGAAGCAACTATTTCTTGTCCACCTGTTGGTGCATTTAAGTTGATGCCGCTTCCCCCTAAATTTGGATTGTTTTGGGTATTATTATCTTCAATTATGTTATTTTTTATTCTTCCAAAAGCGTTTGGACCTACAATGGTCATTCCATACCGGTTGTCTTTAATAATATTATCTTCAATGATAACTCGTAAAGCTCCTCCAACCAAATTGGCTACGGCAATTCCGCCAACTTGTTCTTTAGTCCTATCCCCAATAATGGTGTTTTGTATGATTTTCAAAGTGTCTAAAGTTCTTGTAGCACCCATATTTATTTGCGGACGGTTGTTGTTGGTTTGGTTATTTCCTTCTAAATAATTATTAAATATATATGCAGAAACTTGGGTGTTTGCGGCAGAGCTTATTGCCGGAGTGGCATTGAATAAAAATTGATTGTTGGTGATTTCAGGAATTCCTCGTGAAAACGCCACTACACCACCTGTGGCTACACCTGCAATGTTAAATTGCAAAATGGAATTATTCAATATGAAATCTTCGGTTAAAACCTGTAAACCACCACCATATTCGATAGTAGCATTTTGAATGTTGATTACTGAAAATTCTTCAAAACGAAACCCATCATACGGATTTGCCTGATTTACGGCGGTTATAGTTGTTGCATTTGCTTCAACCAAAAACGACCCAAAAACAGTGATGCGCAAACCAGCTTCAATTTGCAAAGTTAAATTTGTGGGAATCCGTAGAATATCATTCACCGAAACGGTAATGTTTTCTAGTAAAGTATAGGTGCTTCCTGAAATAGTGATTGTAGTTGGGCTAGCTATTGCAATATCGTCAAGCGTCCAATCTACACCAGTATTTGGGGTAGTGTATTGAGCAGCTAATTGGAATATGGAAACGCAAAAAAATAAAAAAGTAAAAATACATTTTTTCATAAATAAAAATTTTGGGATAGTTTGTTTTGTTTTTATAAGCGTATAATTAAGTGGTCAAAAGTAATAATTATTTAAAAAGGAAAATAGAACAAGTAGTTTCTATTTTCCTTTTTATAAAATAACAAAACGCAAATGCTACTTACGTTTCTAGTTTTTTTCTTTTATTTTGATACCGAATATTGAGCATTTCAATAATTAAGGAGAAGAAAACGGCAAAATAGACATATCCTTTTGGTACGTGGGAATGCAGAGCTTCTACAATAAGCATAAAACCTATTAAAATTAAAAACGAAAGTGCTAAAATTTGAATGGTAGGATATTTGTTTACAAAGTCACTTACTGCTTTAGCAAATAGCATCATTACAATTATAGAAACAATAACAGCAATAATCATAAGCAGTAATTTGTCTGTAAGACCCACCGCCGTAAGAATAGAGTCAAACGAAAAAATGATATCCAATAAAACAATTTGTAGAATTGCATACCCAAAACTATTCACCTTTTTTATTACTTGTTCATGTTCTACCCCTTCTACCTTATGATGAATTTCCAAAATACTTTTTACCAAAAGAAAAACGCCTCCAAGAGCTAAAATAATATCTCGCCAACTTAACGCAAAATCGCTAATGGTTAGCACAGGTGTTGTTAGACCAATAATCCAAGTAATACTTAACAGCAATAAAATTCGCACAATTAAAGCAAGAGAAAGTCCTAGAATTCGAGCTTTTCTTTGTTGTTCATGTGGAAGTTTTGCGGCTACTATTGAAATAAAAATAATGTTGTCAATGCCTAAAACAATTTCCATAAAGGTTAATGTTAAAAGAGCAATCCAGGTATCGAGGTGTAAAAAAATTTCCATAAAAAGCGGGTTTGAAAAGTGGACTAAATGTAGATAAATGTTTTGGAGATTTCATTTACTAATTTAACATATTTACGAAAAAAATTAAAGTGAGAACAACCCTTCTAGGGTTTAAAACCTTAGAAGGGTTCATTGCATATGCAACACTTTACATAAAAACCTTTGCGCTCTTTACGTAAAAAAAAATTATTAAAATTTTTACAATAAAAAAGCCCTTCATTTCTGAAGAGCTTCGTTACGTGCGGGCGGGGAGACTCGAACTCCCACACCTTGCGGCACCAGATCCTAAGTCTGGCATGTCTACCAATTCCATCACGCCCGCTTGGAATTTACATTAAAAATTTTTGCTGAATGGTGCATTACGCTCCGAAGCTTCAGCAAAGGAGTGCAAATATAAGCAAAGATTAGAATAAACAAACAACTTCCTTTATAAAAATAACAGATTTTCGTAGATTTACCATTCCTTAAAATACGAATATGAATTCAGCAAAATCTTACATTGAAGAAAACAAAGACCGGTTTTTAAACGAACTCATCGATTTACTAAAAATTCCATCTATTAGCGCTGATCCGGCATACAAAAAGGACGTTATCGCTGCCTCAGAAATGGTTAAAAAAAGACTGCAGGAAGCAGGTTGCACTCATGTAGAAATATGTGAAACTCCTGGATTTCCTATAGTTTATGGTGAAAAAATCATGGATAAAAATCTTCCTACCATTTTAGTCTATGGGCACTATGACGTACAACCGCCAGATCCATTAGATTTATGGAACAGCCCGCCATTTGAACCTGTCATTAAAAAAACCGAAATACATCCCCAAGGGGCCATTTTTGCCCGTGGCTCTTGCGACGATAAAGGCCAAATGTATATGCACGTGAAAGCGTTGGAATATATGACCAAAACTAACCAACTACCTTGCAATGTCAAGTTTATGATTGAAGGCGAAGAAGAAGTAGGTAGTGCAAGTTTGGGATGGTTTTTAGAGCGCAACCGAGAAAAACTAGCCAATGACGTCATACTGATAAGCGACACAGGAATGATTGCTCCCGATGTACCATCTATTACCACTGGTTTACGCGGTTTGAGTTATGTGGAAGTAGAAGTTACCGGCCCAAACCGCGACCTGCATTCCGGATTGTACGGAGGTGCTGTGGCAAACCCAATTAACGTGTTGGCAAAAATGATTGCCGCTTTACACGACGAAAATAACCATATTACCATACCTGGTTTTTACGATAATGTACTAGAACTTTCCGCAGCGGAAAGAGCAAAAATGGCAGAAGCACCTTTTCATTTAGACGCCTATAAAAAAGCACTAGATATTGAAGCTGTTTATGGCGAAAAAGGCTATACTACAAATGAAAGAAACTCCATTCGCCCTACATTAGATGTCAACGGCATTTGGGGAGGCTATACCGGTGAAGGCGCAAAAACGGTGATTGCCGCTAAAGCTTACGCTAAAATAAGCATGCGCCTTGTACCTGATCAAAACTGGAAAGAAATCACCGAATTGTTTACCAAACACTTTAAATCTATAGCGCCAAAAGGTGTTACCGTAAAAGTAACCCCACACCATGGAGGCACTGCTTATGTAACGCCAATAAACAGTATGGAGTACCGAGCCGCTGAAAAGGCTTATGAAGCAACTTTTGGAAAAACCCCTATCCCACAACGAAGCGGTGGAAGCATTCCGATTGTGGCTCTTTTTGAAAAAGAACTCCAAAGTAAAAGTATTTTAATGGGCTTTGGCTTAGACAGTGATGCTATCCACTCGCCAAATGAGCATTTTGGTATATGGAATTACCTAAAAGGCATTGAAACCATCCCACAGTTTTATCATTATTTTACGGAGATGAGTAAATAGAATAGTGTGAAACCTGTCGGGGTGTATATTTCCGGCAGGTTTATCTAACCCATTTTTATGAGTACTTTTGTAAACTATGAAACGTGACTATACCATATTCGATTTATCTCCACATCTTTTTTGGGATGTAGATTCTTCTTTGTTACAATTTGAGCTATCCAAAAATATTATTATTCAGAAAGTTTTGGAATATGGTGTTATGGAAGATTGGTGTATAATCAATGCCGTTTATGGCAGGGAAGTTATAAAAAATACAGCACTTCATTTGAAAAACTTAGACGAGGTGACACTATCCTTTTTATCCAATATTTTTCAAATTAACAAGCAAGATTTTAGATGCTTTTCACACAAAACATTAATATAACTTTTGGAGTTATTGGATGGTATTATGCATTCAAGTACTTTCAAAGCATTTCATTTGGTTAGTGGGACTTCCTTGGCGTTACAAATTGGACATCGCATTTCAGTAGATTTAGATTTATTTGGGGATTCTGAAATCAATGAAATAAAATTTAATAAAGAGCTATCTATCCTAGGTAATCTTACTATTTTAAAAAAGAGTAAAAATATTTTAGTGTATGCAATCGACGGGGTAAAAATAGATTTTGTTAATTATCCTTACCCTTTATTAGAAAGCCCCAAAGTTGAAAACTCAATTAGAATGTTGTCTTTGAAAGACATTGCAGCCATGAAATTAAATGCTATATCAGGAAGAGGAAGTAAAAAAGATTTTATAGACCTGTATTTTCTTTTAACTATCTTTCCTTTAGAAAAAATATTTCAATTTTATTCTGAAAAATATACGGATGGCTCCACTTTTTTAGCATTAAAAAGCCTCTCCTACTTTGATGATGCCGAAAAAGAAGAAATGCCTATCATGATGAAAAAAATGGATTGGCAAACAATTAAGGAAACTGTTTTGAAGGAGGCTAAAAGATTGGCTTAAAACAATCAAGTCTTAAATCTAAACAATATCCTATAAAATTTATGCTTTTTTCACAAACTTGGTCAAAATAACGATGGTTTGTCCATCTACTTTGCCTTCAATTTGTTCGGTATTGTCGTGAACAAGGGATATGCGTCTAACAGCAGTCCCCCTTTTTGCGGTTATGGAAGATCCTTTAACATCCAAATCTTTTATTAAAACTACAGTATCTCCAGCTTCTAAAAGAACGCCATTACTATCTACATGCCTTATTACATCGCTTTCCTCTATACCTTCGCCGGAAGCGGATGCCCAAGCCAAAGTATCTTCGTCTAAATAAAGCATATCCAGCAAATCCTGTGGCCAGCCTTCGTTTTTTAAACGGTTTAATATACGCCACGCCATAACTTGAACCGCAGGCACTGTACTCCACATACTATCGTTCAAACAACGCCAGTGGTTGGGGTCCATGGTTTCGGGGTTTTCGATTTGATTTTTACAGGTTTCTGATATTAAAACGCACGCATCTACTCCTTTAACTGTTGAGTTAGACACTTCATAAACCACTAAATGTTCTTTGGCTCCGCTTAGTTCACAAGTGGAATTGCTTCTTTCATGGAGGCCTTTTTCTATGCTCATTTTTAAAATTTTACTATTCGGCAAAGATATGCTTATTTTACAGTTGCTTGAAAACTCTACATAGAAATTTTAGAAAAAATTGTAAAATTTAACTTTGGCGGGGTTGTCTCTATTTTAATGGGAATTTAGGCTTTAGTTTTGAGCTTTGGGGTAATAAATTTCAAAATCCATTAGTTGCAGGATTGTGATATTTAATGCAACGGAAAGCATATAAATAGTATTTAAGGTAGGGTTAATCTCTCCTCTTTCTATTCTTCCAACTTGGGAAATAGGAATGTTAGCATCAAAAGCTAAGGTTTCTTGTGTTACATTTTTTTGAATCCTTATTTTTTTTAAATGTGCTCCAAAATTTTTTAAAATGATGTCATTCCTGTTTTTACTCACAGGGTAAAACTTGGAATAACAATTAAAATAATACAACGCATATATGCTATTTATATTTTTTTATTTCATTAGCAATATGTAACCAACCTTAAAACAAAAGATTATGAAAACAAAATTTAAAATCAGATCTCGCTTGAATAGAATTTTTCTATCTTTAGCTATGATTATTTTAATTATTTAGGCAATGGACGCCCAAACTGACGGCTTTACTTGCGCAACAACGGATCGTGGCAATCCAGATCCAATGGGTGTTTATAGCGGGGGTGTTGACCTTACCTCTTTAAATTCCTGCGATCCTATAGTTTTAAACATCTACTTTTGGGGTATAAATAGACCAAACGGGCAAAATGATTTTCCTAATAGAGCTGATGATGTACTACGTGGCGTTGCAAATTTGAATATCTTATATAATGAATTTGGTATTTATTTTAAATACAGAGGTTTTGAAGAAATTGATAGCCCCACTTTACCTAATGACGAGGATGGATATTATGTTTTAGAACAGGTTATTGATTATTTTAACATGGTCACTTGGGCTACAAATGAAGGCTTTCGAAAACCAGATGCCTTTAATGTTTATTTATTTGGCTGGGCCGGTTTTGGTGGTGGTATTGCCCCAAACCTCTCAGGAAGTACTCACTGTGGTGTAAACTCTAGTGGTATTAGTAAAGTAACCCTTGTCCATGAAATTGCACATAACCTTACTATTAAGCATACTCGCTCTTCAACTGAACATGCAACTCGTGACATCAATGACCCTAACTTCAATGCCGATACAGCAGGCGATGCAGTAGTTGATACCGCAGCAAACAACGGGTTTAGAGATAATAGTTGCGCTTGTTACCCTTTTGTCGATTTAACTACTTGCTCTTATATTGGATTTGAAGAAGATAACGTTGGTGATTTGTATCAAATTTTCCCTATAGATATAAACAATGCTATGGGTGATGCCTATCCTTGCCGTCAAATACACTTAACAACAGGGCAAGGCATCCGTGCAAGAGAAGCATTAATAGCAGATGTACAAGGTAATTTTGGCCCCACACTAACAACCATTGCATCACTTTATGAACCTTATGCAGGCGAATACTATGTTACCGGCCCGGAACCTAACCCATATAATCCCCCACTTTTTCAGCCGGGATTTAATTACCGCTTTTTGGAATGTAGCTGTAACTGTCCGGAACCAAGTCCTTATGAAGATGTATCTTTTTCTTATACCAATAATTCGCTTCTTACCATCTCAAAAGATAATACAGGTTTCAGCAGCATTACACATCCTAACCATTCTGCTATTCAAATTGATTTAGATTTATGTGAACCCTATGGACAAAATACCAGAAGATGTTATGACAACTGGAATAAAGCAGCCGATTCTGGCACCGTCACTAAATTTGAAGACAATGTTTTTAATAATAATGTAACCATAACACAAAAGGATTCTTTAACTATTAACAATCCTAATTTTATAGATAATCTTCCTCAAGGTCTTTATGTTATCGATAAAAACTATAATGACGGAAGTACAAATCAAACAGTTATACAAAAAGACAATAATTAAAACCCTTACCACACCTTCATAAATAGAAGATGTGATTTTTTTATGCTAAACAAAATTACACCTCTCGCTTTTTTATTCATTGCGTTTCCTTGTTTTAGCCAATTTGGTTCGCAACAAATCATCACTTTAGAAGCAGATGGACCGCAAGTAGTAGTAGCCGCCGATATAGATGGCGATGGCCGCTTAGATGTAGTTACTGCATCTAGATTTGGCAACCACATTGCTTGGGTGAGAAACACTAATGGACAAGGTGCCTTTGGCACTTTACAACTGATAGGCATTTTAGAAGAAGCCTCTTGGGTGCATGTAGCAGATCTGGATGGCGATGGCGATATGGATGTTATAGGAGTTTCTCCATTTACTCAAACTGTGGTATGGTATAAAAACCTAGATGGCAACGGCACTTTTGGTCCGCAACAAGTGATTTTAGCTAACGCAAATCAACCCTTTTCTGCTGTTGCTGCAGATCTGGATGGCGATGGCGATTTAGACATAGTAACTGCCATTGATTTAGAAAGCAAGGTGGCTTGGCATGAGAATTTGAATGGTTTGGGCTCTTTTGGCCCTCAGCAAATTATTTCCTCAACCAATACTAATTGTCGTTCAGTTATTGCTTTAGATATGGATGCCGATGGCGATTTAGATATAGTCGCAAATTCATCCGGATTCATCAACCTAACTTGGTTTGAAAATTTAGACGGGCAAGGCACTTTTGGTCCTAAAATTATTATAAACACAAACCCAACCCCAATTTATTTTAACAAAATTGTTGGTTTTGATTTGGATGGTGACGGCGATATGGATATTTTGGGAGCTAACAATGGTAGTGATCGAATTTCTTGGTTTGAAAACCTAGATGGGTTGGGTAATTTTAGCCCGGAAAAAATTATTTCAACAGAAACAGATACAGCTGTTTCTGTTTATGCCGCAGATATGGATAATGATGGCGACTTAGATGTACTTTCTGCCTCTGCCATTGATGGAAAAATTGCTTGGTATGAAAATTTAGATGGGTTGGGCAGCTTTGGCCCACAGCAGGTAATTAGCAATGACCACTTAGGCACTAGGTTTGTTTTTGCTGCTGATATGGATCAAGATGGGGCTGTAGATGTCCTTGCTTGCTCACAAAATGATGATAAGGTGGTGTGGTATAAAAACAATATATTGGGCATACCGGATAATGATTTAAATACCATTATTCTTTATCCCAATCCCGTAAAAAATGATTTACATATTAAAAATAGTACTACGCCATTTGTGGATATTACCATTCTTGATATTTTAGGGAACACCTTGTTGCGTATACCTAATACTTCACTTAAAATAAATGTATCAAGCCTAAAAAAAGGTGTTTATTTTGTAATACTTACTGATGGAAAAAATAGAAACATTAAAAAAATTATCAAAGAATAGAAAGTGTAGGTAGAATGAGGATATTAATTTTAATTTCTAAAATACTTCTAAAAATATATTAAAATAAAATTTACATTTAAATACACTAAAATAATTACAAATTTTTAAGCAATACCACTAAAAACTACGATTTCACATACCCCAATCTTCTAGTAGTTTTTTCGCCGATAAACAGTTGTAATTGTTCGTCATAAGATTTTAAAATTAGGATAAAAAGGTATTCAAAAAAGGGAATATATGATGAGGAATTTCCCTTTTTAATTTGAAATTCCTCGTTACCATTAGCATATTTTATAAAACATTCCTCTTTATCATTTCGCCGAAACATAAGATGAATTAAAATAAGTTCTTCGGGTAAAGTTTCTGGAGCTTTACATACCGTTAATCCAACACCAAAATGCCAATAGTGATCCTCGGTAAGCCTAATGGCATGTATTAATGCTGCAGGCACTAATTCAAATCCACCTTTGTCATTTATTTTGTATAAGGAAAATTGGCTCTCAGGTATTTGAAAAAAAGATTTTAATTCTCTTACTATTTCCATGGAAAGCAAGTGGCAGTCCTTTTGATACTTTTCAAAATTAGTTTGTGCTTTGTCATAGGCACCGCATAATTGGTGAAATTTTGTCATTTCCATAATTCTTAGTTTTTTAACTTTTTCATTAGTACGTATTTGCAAAACAATCCTAACAAAGCTATAAAAATTACACCAATTATATTTGGCAAACAACGTTTACCTGCCTGAAGCCCTTTAGATTTTCACGCAATTCTCACAAGGTATGGAACCCTGAGAAATTTAATTTCAAAAATATTTACTTCTATGTTTGTAGAATTACATATTTATTCTACATTTGTAGAATAATATATATTTTATCCATGCAATTATCCAAAGCCGAAGAACAACTTATGCAACTTTTGTGGAAACAAAAGCGTGCTTTTATGAAGGACCTTATTGAAGCTTCGCCGGAGCCCAAACCTGCCAGTACAACCGTGGCAACACTATTAAAACGCATGCAGGACAAAGGCTTTGTGGATTATGTACAGGAAAGCCGCTCGCGTAAATATTTCCCGCTGATCAAAAAGAAAGACTATTTTTCAAAACAGGTAAACGGGCTTATCAAAAATTTCTTTAACAACGATACGGCACAATTTGCTTCCTATTTTACGCAAGAAACCAACCTCAGCAAAAAAGAACTCGAGGAACTTAGAAATATAATAGATACCGAAATCAAAAAGAAAAAGTAATGGAACTGTATTTAATAAAATCGGGGTTTTGTAATGCCATACTGTTTGGATTTTACAAGCTGTTTTTGGAAAATGAAAACATGCACGTTTTTAAAAGATTTTATTTACTGGGCACTTTATTACTTTCTTTTCTTATACCTTTAATAACTTTTAAAACTTACGTAGAAATATCGGGTACAATTCCTTCCGTTTTTATGGATTCCGGCGCTATTTCTGTTACTGAAATCAAAAGCACCACAAACTACTGGTCATCCATTTTATGGGTATTGTATGCTTTGGGGGTTGTATTTTTCAGCATACAATTTGTAAAAAACCTCTATCAACTGATTTCAAAAATCAGGAATAACCCTAAATTCACTAGGGATTCTATCCACCATGTCTTACTCAAAACACCAGTAATTCCGCATACCTTTTTAAACTATGTGTTTCTCAACAAACAACAATTTGAAGCAAAAGAAATCCCTGACGAAGTAATTCAGCACGAACACATTCACGCCAAACAAAAACACAGCCTCGATATTTTAGTAGTGGAACTTCTACAGATTGTTTTTTGGTTCAACCCATTATTATATTTTATTAAAACAAGCATCAAACTCAACCACGAATTTTTAGCAGACCGCGCCGTTTTAAATCAAGGTACTGACACAATTGCCTATCAAAAACTTTTACTGGCATTCTCATCAAATGCAACCACGCCTGCACTGGCAAATTCCATTAATTATTCATTCATCAAAAAACGATTTACAGTTATGAAAAAACAAACATCCACCAAAACGATCTGGCTGCGAAGCCTTTTAATATTGCCCTTATTGACACTTTTAGTGTATGGTTTTAGCACAAAAAAAATTATTCAAAAAGAAGTAGTTACAGAACAAGCAAAAACTGAATTTCAACAAAAAAATGCCACAAAATCCGAAATACAAGAATACAACACCTTGGCAAAAAAATACAACACGATGTCTAGGGAAAATATAAGAATTATTAGGGCTGAAGTTGGCAAAATAACATCTATTTATAACAAAATGACCGCAGAGCAAAAAGAAAATGCAGAACCATTTCCTCATATACTTCCTGCCCAGCCACCAATACCACCAGAACCACCCAAAAATAAAGAATTCAATACAACTTATTTACCTAAGCCTGTACAATCGCCACCAACTCCTAATGATGACCCTGTTCAATATATAAAGGAGCTGTCAAATAAAGGAGCTGTGTTTTTTATGGGGCCTCACCCCTACAGAGTTGAAGAAGCGATTGAACTTGCCAAAAAAAATAAAGACATAAGTATTGATGTCAATGACTACCCAAAAGTAAAATTAATGGGTTGCTGATCGAGAATTTGATATGATTCTTAGATTTTGATAACAATTTATGAAACAATCTGTTACAAATCACGTTATATTGATTCATCAATCAAATCCATATAATGCTAAAACGCTTTTTCATCTTCTGCTCCGGGGCAGATACTGCCATTCTTGACTCCTGCTCTCCCGGCGAACAAACCAAATATGCAGGTATAGGTGCCACCGTTTTCTTTACTGCCGTGATGGCATTTATCGCTTCTTCGTATGCTCTTTTTACGGTTTTTGACTCCTATTTTACTTCTATTACATTTGGTATCGTTTGGGGTCTTCTTATTTTTAATTTAGACCGCTTTATTATTTCTACCATAAAAAAAAGAAACAGTTTTAAAGGCGAATTGCTTCAGGCTTCCCCACGAATTCTTTTGGCTATCATCATTGCTGTGGTGATTTCTAAACCTTTGGAACTAAAAATCTTTGAAAAAGAAATCAACCAGGTATTACTGGAACAAAAAAACGAATTAACACTAGCGAACAAAGACCAAATTGCCCTACAATATACCCCGCAAACAAAAGCGCTTTCTGATGAAATTGCAGTATTAAAACAGGGAATAACCGATAAAGAAGTTGAAGTAAACACGCTTTACACTACCTATATAACAGAAGCCGAAGGTACTGCCGGCACTCAAAAATTAGGCAAAGGACCAGTGTACAAAGAAAAAAGAGAAAAGCACGACGCTGAACTTTTAGCCATGCAAGAGTTAAAACAAACCAATACCCAAAAAATTAACGAAGCCGAAGCCCAACTGGCCGTTTTAGCAACTGAATACAACACCAAGGTTAATGAAACCCAACCCATTATTGATGGTTTTGATGGTCTGATGTCACGTGTAAACGCGTTAAACGCTCTGCCTTTGCTGCCATCTCTATTCCTGTTTTTGTTATTTTTAGCTATCGAGACCTCGCCTATTATTGCCAAATTGCTTTCCCCAAAAGGTGCTTACGACTTGAAATTAGAAGAAGAAGAAAATGCCCTGGAAACCTGGGTGGCACAACAAGTACACCAACGAAAAGCCGTATTACAAACCGACACAGAAGTCAACAACCGTGTTTATGCCGACATAGCTGAAGAGCAGGAACTCTACGACTACAAACGCAAGAAAGCACGGGAATTACTGCAATTACAGGCAGATGCTTTTTACAACAAACAAAAAGGGATTTTGGGTTAAATCAATTTCCCTTTATCCGCCCCCACAAATCGCCTAGAAGTTTTTGAGCATCGACTCTGCCTCTTTTAGTTTCTTCGGCAGAAATAACCCCTTCTATTTCTGTCAATTTATAACTAAAAATAAACTCCGGATTTTTCGGATTATTTTTTAATAATCCAAACCGTAAATCGTTAAAATATAAATCACCATCCTTTTCCGAAATAATATACCATCCTTCCGAAATTTTTATAAGCCTTTGTAGGTTTCTTTTTTCTATCCAATCGCCTACTAATTGATGATTTTTGGGAAAAGAATGAAAGGCAATGGGATTTGTGTCAAAAAAAGAATAGTCTCCTATTAAATAGCTATTTTCAGTTTCTACATTTGCTGTCCAAAGTATCGTATTTAAAGGTGCAGGTTTCGTTTGTAATTGTTTATAGGCAATATTTTGTTTTTGTAAAGCATCAGTGAATTTTTCATAAGTAATTCCTTTTAAAATAAGGGTTATCACAAGATAAGTGCTGCTAATGATTAACCCTAGTCTATTGTATTTTCTTCGTTTAGGGGAAGTTCGTTTTTGAAACATAGTTAAAATCAAAAACATCAAAAAAGGCAAGGTGTAAAGCGGGTCTATCACAAAAATATTTTTGAAAGCCACACGATACTCAAAAGGCCAAAAAAACTGTGTTCCCCAAGTGGTAAATCCGTCAAGAATAGGATGCGTAATAAGCGCCGAAAATATCAATAAACTCCAACCTTTCCAACCTACTCCGGACTTCCTTTCGATTTTTGAAATACACCACCCAAAGATAGGCGCAAACACCACCGAAAAGAAAATGGAATGGGTAAAACCTCTATGAAATTCTATTGCAGTAATGGTATCAGTAAAGAGTTTTGCTAAAACATCTAAATCCGGAATAGTTCCTGCTATGGCACCGTAAAGCATGGCTTTATTGCCAACTTTTTTGCCTAATACTGCTTCTGCTACTGAGGCTCCTAAAACAATCTGCGTTAATGAATCCATCGTTAATTTCTGGTTTTTGGTTTCATGTTTCTAGTTTGCTTCACTAATGCACCTCTTCATCATTTATTTATACTTCTTTATCCTCTCTTTTCTATTCCCTCTTTTCTTTTTTCAATCTACAATCTTCATTTTCTTCAATAAAAAAGAGGCATTCATATTTTTTGCTACACCAGTTTTTATGGTATAATCAAAAAACAATTCGTCATCGATTATCTCCGCATCAAAATAGTAGTTTTTCACATCGGGAAGTGTATTTGCTACCTCACATAAGCTTAAATCATGCGTGGCAATAATGCCTGTAGAATGTGAAGACACCAATTTTTCTATAAATTTTCTAGAACCAATGGCCTTGTCTGTACTGTTGGTGCCTTTTAAAATTTCGTCTAGAATGATAAAGTAGTTGTCGGTTGTAATGGCATCTACGATAAATTTTAACCGTTTAAGTTCTGAAAAGAAATAGGATTCGTCATCGGTTAGTGAATCTGTGGTTCGCATGCTAGTAATTAACTTTATGGGCGAATAACGAAAGGATGTAGCGCATACAGGAAGACCCATATTTGCCATTACAATGCCTAGTGAAACTGTTCGTAAAAACGTGCTTTTTCCTGCCATATTCGCTCCAGTTATAATATAAAACTGTTGGCTTTCTATTTTAAAATTGTTGGTAACCGCTTTTGCAGGATCCAGTAATGGATGCACAAAATTAGTTGCTTCTAAAACCGCTTTTTCTGAAGTAATTTGCGGAAAAGTGTACTGTGGATGGTTAAAAGCAAACGTAGCAAGCGAGTTTATAGCATCCATTTCAGCAATTACTTCAAACCACTCTTCTGCTTTTTTACTGTATTCTACCATCCATTGTTCTATATAAAAACATTGATAAAGGTCCCAAAGTAGAAATGCATTAGCAAAAATGCCAAATAAAAAATTATTTCGTTGGTCTAAAGCATCTAATCGTTTGGAAAATTGTTTGGCAATGTAAGAAGCTTTTTTTGATGTTACCGCTATCTTTTTTTGAAGATTTTGTAATTCTTCTGAAACAAAATCCGCTTGTTCTATTTGTAAAAGTAAATGTTGGTATTGCTGAAAAACGTCTTGAATTTTTGAGGCTTGTTGCGATAACCCATTGATTTTTTTTACATAAAAACCTGTAATTCCCAAACCTATAATAAACCACAAAAGCAATTGCATTTCGCCGATGATATCCATAAAATAACTGGTGAAAACTATCAGGGAAAGCAGAGTGAAAACAATGGGTAATATCCACATTAGTTTTGGAACAAAAAAAGTATGCTTTTGTAAAAGACCAATTACTTCGCCAGTAGAAGTTTCTGTTTTTGAAATAGAAGCATAGGCAGTAAAATTTTGACGCCAAGATGCCTTTTCAGAAAGTTCTTTGACGGCTCTTTGTTTGCTTTGAATATTGTTAATACCGTTGCTTTTTAATTTTTCGGCTAGTTTTTTTGCTCCATCTTGCGTTGCGGTTCTATTTAGATATTGGTAAAAAGATCCTTTGCCAAATAAATCAATATCCTGACTATAAAAATGGTCGTGTTCTTCAAACTCGTTGCCATCGGGAAAATCAACAACATTACGAAGTAATGCTTTTAGTTCCTTTTCATTTAAAGCAATTAATTTTTGAAGTAATTTTTTATGAAAACTCAAGTCACTATGACGAGAAATGAGAAATAAAAACAAGGCAATACCAACTATTAAAACCCCCATAACCATTTTTGCGTCTCCAAAATAAAAATAGACACCATAACATGCCAATAAAAACAAGGCAAGGCGAAGCATGCTCGAGGCAAATAGTTTTTTTTTGCTGTTTTTTAATTGCTTTTTAAAAGTGTCAATTTGTGCGGTATAAAAGTCAAAAGGAGTAGTTGCCATCGTCATTTTTTAGAATCCCCGAAATTACTGTGAATTAAATTAGTATGCAAAAATGTAAAAAAAATAGAGTGATTTTATTTTGTATATTTTTACCAAGTTGTTTTTATAGCTTCAAAATTTTTTTATAAATCTTTGAATTGGCTTTGTAATTTTTTAGTCAATCCTGAAATAACTAATTTATAGGAGTGGTTTATAAGTTCAAGAATCATCGTATCGGGAACATCTTTGTTTAATGCTACTGTATTCCAGTGTTTTTTGCTCATATGATAACCCGGATAAATAGCGTCATATTGTGCGCGGAGTTCTTCTGCCCAATCTGGGTCACATTTTAAATTGATGGAAGGATTACCATCTTCCCATTCTTTTAAAGAAGTTAGCGCAAATAATTTTCCCATTACTTTAAAAACCAGTGTGTCTTCATCAAAAGGAAAATCTTCGGTGACTCCTTTTTTTGTGATGCAGTAGTTACGGTAGGATTCAATATTCATTTTAATTTATGGTTGGTGAGGCTCTGAGTTTGTGAGCCTACATGTGCTCCTATTTAAGTGCCTTCAACAGAAAAATTGATGTTTTCAAATTTCGTCTTAATAAATCTACCTTTCCTGTAGAATATTTTATACTTGAACCTTATAAAATTATTACTCTAAAAAAATATCTAATCTCTTAAATCTACAACACTTCATACAGCACAGGCTTACTCGGTGATGCGTCATTGACAAACGAAGCCATTTGCAAATTCAGAAAATAAGTACCGTCTTTGATGTCGTTTTTTACATAAATAAATTCGGTTATGGTGGCTGTTTTTCTAGGAGCTTTAGGGTAATTCCAAAAAGCGCGGTGGGCTAATAAGTCGCCATCATCTTTTTCTTTATCAACTGATGGCATGTCCACCAACAAATGTTCTGTGCCAATTTCTCTTAAATATAACGCTGCATCTTCCAACAAATATGGCCAATTGGTATGCGAATATTGTTTAGAGCGTTTTTCTGCAGTATTTGGAATCGTTCGGATAACTATTGCTTGAGGTTTTGCTCCTTTTAGGGCTTTTTCTATTTGCTTTTTTGAGATTACAAAATCTCCTTTACCATACGATTCCGGAGCAACAGTAATTACTTCTGCCAAAAAGAAAAACTGTTTCAGTGCTTTATTTATCGAATAAAATTCTTCAGAAATATGTCCGTAACATTCGGTATGTGTACCGTGTGCATGAGGGTTAAACTGAATGTTATTAAAATTTATAGAAGCCCCTTCACTCACTTTTGCAATCCAACCATCATCTTCCACAGGTTCAATTTTTGGTGCATCAATATACCATGCATTCGGATTTTTTTTGCTGGCAATTAATGGAATAGAAATATCAAGGGATTTTGATAAATCGATGGTATAGGTATTATTTAGGTAGGTAATCTTTGTAATCATTCGGATTAAATTTTTTTGAAAAAATCAGCGACAATCTGCGTCATCTGCGGGCTAAAATTTCTCGATGATTTCGCAAATGTGCGTAGAGGTTTATAAATTTAGTAAAAACAAATCACTTGCCAATCCATCACTTAAAAATTTTCCTTTTTTGGTAACTAAAAGTAAATCGCCATCCAGATAAAGCAGGTTTTCTTCCAAATGTTTTTGCGCTTGAAGTAGAAGATATTCTTTGTATTTTTTGCCAAAATCAAGTTCCACCCGAGTCAATGAAACACCCCAAATAGTTCGTAATCCTGTCATTACATATTCGTTGTAGCAATCTGTAATAGAAAGTGTTTCGGTTTCAGAAGGAAGGTTGCCTTTTTCGATGGAATTAATATACAAGGAGTTATTTTTTACATTCCAACTGCGGTTTTTCCCGTCATAGGAATGCGCCGAAGGACCAATTCCTAAGTAGGTTTTTCCTTGCCAGTAAGCTGTATTGTTTCGGCTAAAAAAACCTTCTTTCCCAAAATTGGAAAGTTCATACTGCACAAAATCATTAGTTTGCAAGGTTTCCATTAAGGTGAAAAAATGTTGTTCCGCTAGTGCGTCATCTACCGGTGGTACCAAGCCTTTTTTAATAAACGTATCTAATGCCGTTTTGGGCTCCACCGTAAGCGCATAACTGGAAATGTGAAGTATTTCAAAGGAAAGTGCTTTTTCAATATTTTGTTTCCAGCGAACATTAGACATTCCCGGAACCCCATAAATTAAGTCGATGGATATATTTTTGAAATATTTTTTTGCTTTTTTTATACTGTTTTCGGCTTCTTCAGCATTATGAGCACGGTTCATAAATTTTAAATCTTCTTCAAAAAAAGACTGAATACCTATGCTTAATCTGTTTATTGGGGATTTGGCAAGTTGCTCTAATTTTTGTCGGCTTAAATCATCCGGATTGGCTTCTAAAGTTATCTCCGGGTTTTCTATAATGGTATAATTTTCATAAATAGTTTTAAAAATAATTTCTAATTCTTCCTGAGACAGTAAACTGGGTGTGCCACCGCCAAAATAAATAGTTTCAACTCTTCCTAAAATTTCGTTTTTACGCAAAACAAGTTCTTTACACAAGGCGTCCACCAATTCCCGTTTCTTTTTTAGCGAAGTCGAAAAGTGAAAGTCACAATAATGACATGCTTGTTTGCAAAAGGGTATATGGATGTAGATTCCAGACATTTATTTAGTGGTCAGTGATCAGTGGCAGTGGTCAGTTTTCTGTTTTAACGCCGAATTTTTCTGGGTTTAAGATCATATAATTTAAGAGCTTTCCTACTTCATTACTTTCTGAAACAAGTTCATCAATAATTGTTTTATCAATATAATTACATTCTAAAGCAAACTCCAGCCAAACCTGAGTTTCTGAATTTTCAGCATCGCTATCTGTTAATTTATAAGCATAACTTTTAGGATAATTTCTTTTTCTATATGCTTCTGCCAGATTAGCACAAACACTACGCGAATTTCTTCTAATCTGGTCAGTTAATGAATACTTTTCTTCTTTTGGAAAAGACTTAGAAAGATGAAATAATTTCATAGATAAATTAAATCCTTTTTTATAAGCTATTAAATCCTGAAATCTCATGTCATAAAATTTAAACTGTACAAAATTCTTTTAATACTGATCACTGAACACTGATCACTTCTTCCCCACCCGTCCTTCATTCTGTTTTACAAATGCGCCCCAGCCGGTGTAACTTTTTTCGCCTGTGACTTTTCCGGCGTTGTAAAAATGACAAACTGCAGCGGCAAGACCATCGGTAGAATCGAGATTTTTGGGAAGTTCTTTTAGGTTTAATAAGGTTTGCAGCATTTTGGCTACTTGCTCTTTGCTGGCGTTTCCGTTGCCGGTGATTGCCATCTTAATTTTTTTTGGCGAATATTCTGTAATAGGTATTTGCCTGGAAAGTCCGGCTGCCATGGCAACTCCTTGCGCACGGCCTAATTTTAACATAGATTGCACATTTTTTCCAAAAAAAGGAGCTTCAATGGCAATTTCATCTGGATGATGGGTATCAATAAGTTCAATAGTGCGCTCAAAAATAAGTTTTAATTTCACGTAATGATTGTCATACTTGCTCAATTGCAATTCGTTGAGTTGTATAAATATCATTTTTTTTTGTACTATTTTTATGAGTCCAAAACCCATAATGGTAGTACCGGGATCGATGCCTAATATAATTTTTTCGGTATTCAAGAAAAACCTTACTTTGTGATTTGTTACTTTGCCTATGCTTTCATACAAAACTAAACAATATCTGGTTGCAACACTAAAAGTTAGTGTGGTAATTGCTTCTTATTTGTTTATTTATTTTCGAATTGTTACCAATGATGCTTTAACTTTTGAAGTGTTTCAAACTACAATAGAAGAATCTTCTTTATTTAAAATTCAAAATATTATTGTCCTTGTTCTATTGACTTGTTTAAATTGGGGTTTTGAGATTTTAAAATGGAAAACTCTTGCAGCAGTCGTTTCAAAAATACGTGTTAATCAAAGTGCTAAACACGTTTTAACAGCACAAGCCGTTTCCTTATGTACTCCTTTTAAAATTGGCGAATATGGCACAAAAACACTCTTTTTTTTAAAAAAACAAGCAAAAAAAGTGGTTTTTTTAAATTTTTTAGGCAATATGTCTCAATTAGCCGCTACTTTATTTTTTGGTAGTATTGGATTGGGGGTTTATATATCTAATCAATTTCCGGAGTTTACTTTGGCTTATTTTGTATTGTTCTTACTTACAATGCTTAGTGTAGTTTTAAGCTATCCTTTTTGGAAGAAAATGAATTTTTTAATGGGAAATTTTACATTGAGGAACATCCAAAATTTTAGTGCCACTATTTCAAAAAAGATAAAACAAAAGGTTTTGGGCTTTGCTTTTTTACGGTATATGGTTTTTTCATTACAGTTTTGTTTTATTATGAATTGTCTTATTCCTATTTCCATTGTTGAAGTCCTTCCATTCGTTTTTTTAATGTATCTGATTAGTTCTGCCATTCCGCTATTGCAGTTTTTTGATGTAGTGATAAAAGGGAGTGTTGCGATTTTGGTTTTTTCTGATTTTAATGATTTAATAGTCCTTTCGGTAACTACTTTAATGTGGCTGTTTAATGCTGTTTTACCTGCAATTATTGGCTCTTATTTTGTTTTGACTTTTAATGAAAAACCACTATTAAATCCAGAAAAGTTATGAGTGTTTTTCTTCTTTTTCTTATTGTAAGTTATGCAGTGCTTTTGGTTTGGCTTTTGTATGGTTTTTATAAATGCAAAGAAATTCCAATTACAACCAACCCGCATTTGCCCACTATAAAATTTACTATAATTATTCCTTTTCGCAATGAAGCTGACAACCTTTCATCGCTGCTTCTTTCCTTGTCAAAAATACATTACCCTCCCGGTCATTTCGAAATTTTGTTTGTGAATGATACTTCTGAAGATGCTTCCGAAGAACTTATACAAACGTTTTTTAAAATCCATCCATTAATTGATTTTCAAATTTTGGAAAATAAAAGAACTTCAGTGTCCCCAAAAAAAGATGCCATTACTACCGCCATTTCCACTGCAAAACACGAATGGATACTCACTACGGATGCTGATTGTATCATGCCTAGCTTTTGGCTGCAAACCTTGGCTATTTTTATCCAAAAAAACAATCCGAAAATGGTTGTAGGACCGGTTTTGTTAACCTCAAACAAAGTGCATTTGCTTTCGGCATATCAGGTTTTAGAAAGTATTAGTTTAGCAGGTGTTACCATTGGGAGTTTTGGAATGAACCACCCTATAATGTGCAATGGCGCCAATCTTGCTTATCAAAAGGACGCATTTTATCAAGTAAAAGGTTTTGATGGAAACAACCACATTGCCAGTGGTGACGATATTTTTTTAATGGAAAAAATGAAAAGAAAGTATCCCGATGCAATAGGTTATATAAAAAGCAGGGAGGCTATAGTTACCACAAAAACCGAAACTACTTGGGCAGCGGCAATAAACCAAAGGGTGCGATGGGCAGCAAAATCTGTAGGTTACAAAAGTGGATTTAGTAAATTTGTGGGTATTCTAATTTTAGGAATTAATTTGGCTTTGGTTATTGCTTTTTTTTCACTTTTTTTTATTGAAAATTGGGGGCTTATTATATGCTTGATGCTACTTAAATTCCTTATGGACAAACTTTTTATTTTTGAAATAAACAAATTTTTTCTGAGAGAAATTCCTTGGACTTACTTTTGGATTATGGCGTTTTTATATCCATTTTTAACCTTGTTTATTAGTTGGAAAGCATTATTTGGAACCTATATTTGGAAAGGCAGAACCTTTAAAAAATAACCAACTATCCAATTTATTTTTTACCTTTATCTAAACAATTAACGCCCTTATGAAAACCCTACACCCTTTTTTTCTAGTTTTAGCTTTCGTGTTTTCGAATGCTATTTTTGCCCAAGAGCAATACACAGTTTCAGGAAAAACCTATGCCCTGCAAACAGAAGTTGAAGGAACGCTTACTTTACTTTGGAACGTTATAGATGACGAATACCGTTATTTTGCCAAAAAAGGAAACGAACTTGTAGAACTTAAAAACACAAGAACAGATGGAAAATATCAGGAAGAATACAAAGAAATTCTAGTATCTCTAACCTCTGACCAAAGTGTTTCTTCTGAAAAAACCAAATTGACTTTGGTAAGTTTGCGCAGTTTTTTTAATGATTACAATAAAAAAGTGGATCCAAATTACCAAGAAAACGCTACTAGTGTTGCTTTAGAAACAAGACTTGGCATTTTTAGTGGTCTTTCTAATAATGTTTCCACTTTTAATCCGGAAAATGTTTTTGCTCTACTTTTGGGAATAGAAATTGAAGTTACCGATAGCCAAATGCTTAAACACCATGCAGCGATAGTGCAATTTAGACACTCCTTTAAAGCAACAGATTATGATTTGACTTACTCGCAATTTTCTATAAATTACCGCTATAAATTTATACATAAGGAAAGCCTCTCTCTATTTATCCAAACAAAATTGATTGCCCTAACTTTTTTTGAAAGAGCAAAAGACAATCAAGAAGGATTGTTAGATACTACCGGCAGTTCCTTACAAACCCCTATTGGCATGGGTTTAGGGTTAGATTATAAATTAGGGAAAGGGTTTATTACTTTTGCTATAAATGATATTGTTTCGCCTGGAGTGGATACTAATGATGAGTTTCCCTTAGACTTTACTTTAGGATATAAATTTAATTTGTAAGTGCTTCCGTTTTCAACACTAAAGGCAGTGTAAATTGCGTGTTCACGGGAATTCCTCTTTTAAGTGCGGCTTGCGTTAAAGGAAGTGTTGTTACACTTTCTTGAAGCCATAATTTAAGTTCCGGCAGTTTTGCGAAAGTAATGGTATCCCCTGCTATTTCTGCTAAAGTTATCTTTCCTTCATGATTCACTTTTAGCGTCATTAAAACGGTGTCTGATAAATCTGTGGTACTGATTAATTCTTTTTGTAGTAATTGGTTATGAAAATGGTTGAGCAGCGTTGTTTCAAAACATTCTTTTTGTGCAATTTTTTCTAAAGTTTCTTTACAATTCGGAAAATTAGGATACGTATCCACCTCATTCCAAGTAATGGATTTTAATTCTTCTTCCAAAAATTCTTCCGAAGAAATTTTCTCCAGTTCAAAATTCTTGCATGAAGTAGTTAAAGCCAAAAGGATTAGAAGTAAAAAACCAATTTTCATTTATATTTTTTATAAAGCTGAAAATTACGATTTTTTTAAAAGAAAAAAATACTAAAAATTATCTTAATGCTGAAAAAATAAGAATTAGGAATGTATTTATTGATTCTTATAATGTTTATTAACATCCGGCAGTTTATTTAAACTACCGGATGTATAAACTTAATTTTTATCCGAGATTTCAAACACTATAGGCAAGGAATACATAACCCCCACTTCTTTACCTTTTTGTTTGCCGGGTTGCATTTTTGGAACTAAGTGAATTACTCGTTTTGCTTCTTCAATTAACGAAGGATGCGCCGCACGTGCCATAACATCAACTACATTTCCTTTTTGATCAATTTTAAATTGAATGGCAATGCGTTGTTTTGCTTCCAGATTCATTCCCTTTTTAACAACTTTTGTATTAAAGTTTTCGATAACCAAAGCACTAATTTTTTCGGAGAAACAATTTTTACGCGCCTCATTATCCGCTAAATTTTCACAACCCGGATATATAGGCACTTGGTCAATAACCGCAAAGGGTACAGACATATCCTCTTGTATTTCCATACTTTGTGTTACAGATGCGGGTGGTGCTGATGGCATTGGAGGATTTGGAGGATTTGGAGGTGTAGGAATACTTTCTACAGAAGTTGCGGAAGGTTTCTTTTCTTGACTGTAAGAGCTGAAGGTTAACATTAATGCCACAACCGGCAATAATAATGCAAACTTTACTAAATGAACATTTTTTGATTTTGATTTTTGTAACATAACGATTCGTTTTTTGATTAATGAATGATTGAAAAAGGTATTTATGAAAGTGATTTTTTGGGTTTGAAAAACTTGCGAAAGAATCTGTTGGTAATAGTCTTTATTTTCGGTTACTGCAAAAGCCTCAGCATCTGCTATGTACTCGTGCAATTCGGCAATTCTATTTTGAAAAATATAAATCAAAGGATTGAACCAAAATAGGATGCGTAAGACTTCAAAATACAAAAGATCTATAAAATGTTTTTGTTTGATATGCGTCAATTCGTGCATAAGAATTTGTTTTTTAGCTGTTTCAGAAATAGCTTCTCCAATATAAATGGTGTTGATAAATGAAAAAACTACTGTGCTATCGGCAATGCTCACCATGGATATTTGACCCATTTTCTTAATTTTCCCTTTTTGTTTTAGTTGAAGTATTTGCGACCATTTCCATAGAAATAATAGTAAACTGAATACCATTCCAGCAAAAACAATGATTTCAATTACAGAAAACGATGGAAATGAACCAATGCTATTGCTTTTTATAGCATTGGTTGTACTTCCCAAAACAACCTCGGGTAAAACAACCAAAAACCTTTGCGGAATTACCGATTGTAATATTGGAATTTTTATAAAAGGCAAAAAGATAGCAAGCAATGGGGTGATGACTAAATACACTCTGTTCCATTGAAAAAAAGTTTCTTTTTTTAAAAATAAATCATAGCTTGCTAGAAATAGCAATTGAAAAACTATGGTTTGTAGAAGATAGTATATCATTTCTTGTCCTCGTTTTTATTTATTTTTTCTAAAATTTCTTCTAAATCTTTCGTTGCAATATCATTCTTTCTAACAAAAAAGGAAACCATACTCTGAAAAGAACCTTGAAAATAGCCATCCATTAACTTATGTAACGATTGATTACTGTAGGTTTCTTTTTCTATTTTTGAAAAATAAATATGCCCCCTTCCTTCTTTTCTATATCCCACAAAATCTTTACTTTCCAAAATTCGAACAATTGTGGAAACTGTCGTAAATGCCGGTTTTGGTTCAGAAAATTTATTTATAATACTAGCTACATTAGCTTCTCCTAAATCCCAAAGAATTTGCATAATTTCTTCTTCTGCTTTTGTTAGTTGTTTCATAGTCCTAAGTCCTCCCCTGGCCCTCCTTCGAATGGGAGTTTTAAGGGTTATATTTTTTGGTTATTATTTCATTTCATTACAAATATAACTAAATATTTAGTTTAAACTAATTTTATAGTTAAGAATTTTATGTAACTAAATCAAGTATCTTAGCCTAACTCAAAAAAAGGCATGGATATTTTATTAGTAGGCATTGGTTTTATTTTAATGCTCGTGGGCATAATAGGAAGCATTTTACCTGTGTTACCAGGAGTTCCCATTAGTTGGCTAGGTCTTTTAATGATTTATCTTGCTCCTTCGGTTTCTTTTGACTGGGTCTTTCTCAGTTTTACTTTTATTCTTGCGGTATTTCTTTATATGCTCGACTATATCATTCCTGCCATAGGAACCAAACATTTTGGTGGAAGCAAATACGGTGCTTGGGGAGCAATTATCGGACTTTTTGTTGGTATTATTGCGCCAATTCCCTTCGGATTTCTAATGGGTCCTTTTGTGGGCGCATTTGTGGGAGAAGTGGTGTTTAATAAAACCAAAAGCGGCTTGGCGTTTAAAGCTGCTTTTGGTTCTTTTGTTGGTTTTATCGCTTCTACCTTTATGAAAATACTGGCTGCTTTTGTTTATTTAGGATTGTTTATTTATAAGGTATGGGTTTTTAGAGAACTTCTTTTTTAAAGCCATACGGTTTTATCTTCTATACTGCTTTTGCGAAAACCCTCTGCAGGCAACTCGTCATAATTTCCCATATAAAAAAAGCCAAGGCAGCGCTCGCCTTCCGCAAGATTAAAAAACTCGTGCATATATTTTATTAATCCAGGCGAACTCCAATAGGCGCCAATTTTCATTTCTGTGCATTGTAGCCACATATTTTGTACTGCCATAGCTGTAGCGGCTATTTCTTCCCATTCTGGTAAGGATTCTTTTAGGTCGCGCTGCATACAGATGGCGATAATACAAGAGGCTTTCGTAGGGTTTTCTTTGAGTTTGTTGTATTGGAATTCAGAATAATTGGTGGTGGTTTCTTTATATTTTTCTGCTAAAAAAGAACCTAGCCTTAATAAGTTTTCTCCTTGAAGTACTTTAAAACGCCAGGGTTCTGTTCTTTTATGAGTTGGTGCCCAGTTGGCTGCCTCTAAAACCTCTAAAATTTGCTTTTTGCTAATTGGAACCTGGTTGTATTGCACCGGAAATACAGCGCGTCTGAATTTAATTATGTTAGATATCATAGTATTTTTTTTGTTTTAAAGATACTCAAAAATGAGAAAATGGGAAACTAACAAATTGAAAATCAAAAAATGCCATCCTGCTCTGAAAAATGCCTCGTTCCATTTCAAGAGGGTAAAACAGGCGATTCGTAATATTTTATTCTTAAAAGTCGAAAATAATTTTACTTATCGTTTCCATTTTTTCCTCTGTAATTTCCGATTATTCAATCGTACTTTGACCTGCAACTTTTGCTTCCGCTCTTTTACATTGTTCTTGTCCTGCATAAGTTGCACGTAGAATTTTGAACCTGCTTTTTCAAAGGTTGTTTTTTCCGGAAGCGTCAAACCATCCTTACTTTTAAGGTTACTCCAAGGTAGCGATAGCCAAATATCCATATATTCATCAAACTTTATTTTTCCTTCTACAAAAACATGAATGGCAGTGGATTGTATTTCCGTTTGGGGAATGAGGAGTACACCGTTCCTAATTTCAAAAGTCTGAACGATTGGCCCAAATCGCAACTTTTCAAA
>MNYN01000006.1 GCA_001873105.1 Flavobacteriaceae bacterium CG2_30_34_30
CGGGGCAGGCTTTGCGACTTGCTAATGGTTCAAGGCGTTATCCCTGCCCATAAGGGACTTGCACCCTCTAAATTAATTATTTACCTTTCGGCAAATAAAAGATGCCCATGCTGGGCACACACAATGTGTATAAGCAATAGCGGGTTTAGTGCTAAATTGAAACGAAATAAATATTAATAAAGGTAAGTGTTTAACCGAAAAGTTAGTGGATTTTAATCCGCTACTGCTCATACACAAAAACATTGGGTAGCATTATGACTGAACAAAAAAATTGAAAAAACTAATCTACATATTTGGAATAATAACTTTCTCGTGTTTTTAACAAGATAACTCAATGGAAAATTTTCAGAAAAGACAAGACTCCCTTCGAAACGAACTTTTGAAAATAAAAAATGACAAACTTTTATTGAATACAGTATTCGAAGAACATTATATTCGTGGACTAGTGACAAATGAAATGAATTTTTTGAAATTCAGATTACCTTTCAACCTTCACGCTCCAGATTGCGGAGCTCCTGACTGTTACACAACAGAATTAACATTTGAAATTTCAAATAATTTACCAATAAAATTACCCTCAAGAATTACAATAAACGGTGTTGAAGATGGCTGCGTGGAAAGCAAAAGTTGGTCAGGTGATTTTGAACTCTTGGAATTAAATGAACAACTAGTAAATTATTATTCGGTTGAATTACAAAGCAACCTATACTTTACAAAAAATGGGAGACTAATTTATTTTCCTCACGAAAAGGGAAAATCGATAAGCTTAATAGAATTAGATAAAATGTATGATAGATGGGAATTTGATGATGCTGAAATAACACCATATTTATCGACAATAATGACCACTAGTGAATATGAATTATTTCTGGACTAAAAAATAACACTACCCAACAGCTAGAGTTTCTTTGTTTCCGCAACCACAACTTACTAGTCCATCCACTTTTAAAATTTTATGATTAGTTGTATCTTGCAAAGAAAAAATTATGTTTGGTTTATTTAAAAAGAAAAGTCAGGAAGAAGTCCTCCAAGAAAGGTACAAAAAAATTTTAAAAGAAGCCTTTGAACTTTCCACTACAAATCGTTCCGCTAGTGATAAAAAACAAGCAGAAGCCCAAGAAATTTTAGATAAAATTGATGCCATAAAAAAATAAAAATCCCGCTGAAAAATACATTTTCAAGCGGGACTTATTATAGTAATGCAGACCTATAAGCCGGATTCTGTAATCCGCCGGTGGCGGACTCCTTATCATTTATCTAGACCAAACATTACTGTTTGGTTCTATCTGCCTACCCTCCTGCATCGAGCGAGCCGCCCTCAGGCACAGGTTTACATGGCATTGCACCGCATAGAGTTTACATGATTTCACTACAGCATTACCTGTACATCCTTTCTGTTGCACTTGTCCTACCCCGATATAAAATCGAGATGACGGCTGTTAGCCGCTATGCTGCCCTATGGTGTCCGGACTTTCCTCCCCCCCGATTTTGCATCGAGATAGCGATAAGGCAGTCTGCAAGAACAAAGATACTGATTGCTTTGTTAATATCTATTCTTAAAATTATTAGAATGCTATTTACTATTTACATCGCAATACTTATATTTGTTTCCACATCATACTATGGAACACTTTATTGTATCAGCCAGAAAATACCGCCCCACTACCTTTAAAAGTGTAGTAGGCCAACAGGCTATAACCAATACTTTAGAAAACGCTATTGAAAGCAATCATTTAGCTCAGGCATTGCTTTTCACCGGTCCGCGTGGCGTTGGAAAAACAACTTGTGCGCGCATATTGGCAAAAAAAATTAATCAAAAAGGTACAGATGTAGATCCTAACGAAGATTTTGCCTTCAACATTTTTGAGCTCGATGCAGCATCTAATAATTCGGTAGATGATATAAGAAATCTAACCGACCAGGTGCGTATTCCACCACAAACTGGAAAATATAAAGTTTATATTATAGATGAGGTACATATGCTTTCTGCGTCGGCATTTAATGCGTTTCTGAAAACCTTGGAAGAGCCGCCCAACCACGCTATTTTTATCCTGGCTACTACCGAAAAACATAAAATAATTCCTACCATATTATCTAGATGTCAAATATTTGATTTTAAAAGAATCACGGTGACCGATATTAAAAACCATTTGGCTGAAATTGCAGTTAGCGAAGGTATTATTGCTGAAGATGATGCCTTGCACATCATTGCACAAAAAGCAGATGGCGCATTGCGGGATGCGCTATCCATTTTTGACCGAGTGGTAAGCTTCTCCGGAAAAAATCTTACTCGACAGGCCGTTACCGAAAATTTAAATGTGCTTGACTACACCACCTATTTTGAAACTACCAATTATTTATTACTGAATGACATACCTAAAGTACTGATTTTATTTGATACTATTTTAGCTAAAGGATTTGACGGACATCACTTTATTTCCGGTTTGGCATCGCATTTTAGAGATTTATTGGTTTGTAAACATCCAGAAACCATTGCACTTCTAGAAGTTGGTGATCAAATAAAAACAAACTATTTTCAACAATCAAAAGCTGCACCTTCTGAATTTTTAATACGTGCCATTGATATGGCAAACGATTGCGATTTAAAATACAAAACCAGCAAAAACCAACGGCTGCTTGTTGAGTTATGCCTAATGCAACTTGCTTCTATCGTTACTGATAGCGAAAAAAAAAAACAGCAACGTTATATAATTCCTCCCCAACAGCAACAAGATGAAAATACAGTTGTTTATCAGCAGCCAAAATCAAAAAAAACTGCACCAGAGAATGTAGTTTCAGAGCCAGATAATAATTCCGATTTTTCTAATAAAAAAGAAAATACCATACCTATTAAAGAAGAAGTTTCACCCAAAAAAATTAAAGAAACCACTTTAGATGAAAATTCTAAAAAATTAGCTTCCCAAAATGCCCAGAGAGTTTCCGCATTTTCGTTAAAAAGTATTGAAAAGAAAAAAAAATTGGCAGAAGCATTTAATATTCCTATAAACGATTCGGAAAAATTACCAGATGAAACTTTTACAGAGACAGATTTGCAAGTTTTTTGGAATGAATATATTAAACTATTAGAGCATAAAGGTGAGCATATTTTAGCGTCGCAACTGAATATGAATTTGCCAATTTTAAAAGGCAATGCCATACAAGTTTGTTACCCCAACCATACCATGAAAGTAGAGCTAGAGCGGGAGCAACAAGATCTTTTGCGTTTTCTTTCTAAAAAACTAAATAATTATCATATTACTTTAGAAATTGATGTGGATGAAAAGGCAGAAAAAAAATATGTCTATACCTCCAGAGAAAAGTTTGAAAAACTAAGAGAAAAATACCCATTAATGGATACCCTAAGAAAGACTTTTGATTTGGATATTTAATAGTTGTGCGTTTAGAATTAGGGAAAATTTCATAAAAATGCAAATCAAAAACAAATGAAATGCTAGGTTTAAAATTACCAACAGACCCTCGCTGGGTAAAAATAGCAGAAAAAAACTTGGAAGAAATACTTACTGACCATGCCTATTGTGAGCAGAAAGCTGCTTCTACTGCCATTTCATTAATTGTGAGTTTTCCGGAATATTCAGAATTGGTGGAAGAAATGATTGCTCTGGCTAAAGAAGAAATGAGTCATTTTAAGATGGTGCACGATAAAATTTTAGAAAGAGGCTGGCAATTGGGAAGAGATAGAAAAGATGATTATGTTTTGGCTCTTTTACAATTCTTTCCAAAAGGAGGAAGTAGAACCACACAAATGGTACACCGTTTATTGTATGCCGCACTAATTGAAGCCAGAAGTTGTGAACGCTTTCGGCTGCTTTCCGAAGAAATAACAGATAAGGAACTTAAACTTTTCTATAAAAAATTAATGGTTTCTGAGGCAAATCATTATACTATGTTTTTAGGCTTTGCAAGAAAATTCGGTACTTTAGAGGTGGTGAATAAAAAATGGCAGGAGTTACTTACTTTTGAAGCTTCTATTATGAAAAACTTAGGTAAAAAAGAAACCATTCACGGGTAAACGAGATGCTTTTATCAATGATTAACTTCTAAATTTTTAGCCTGTTCTTCTTTATATAAACCTTTTATAATACCATCAGAAAGACCTATTTTAGGAATGTATATTTTTCTGGCTCTGCTCCATTTCATCGCGGAAAGATAAATACGTGTTGCCGGAATAATGACGTCTGCTCTATCCGGATTCATATCTAATTCTACCATTCTATCTTCAAAAGAATAGTTTTGAATATATTCATAATAAGAATTTAAATAAAGATACGAAAGTGATTTACCTTGCCCTTTACCACTTTGTTTAAAGATACTGTTAATGTTTCCGCCAGAACCTATGAGTGCTATTTTTGTGTAGTGTTTGGTTTGATTTTTAATCCAATGTTCTACTTCCTCCCACATAGTATCGTCCACCATATCGTTGATTAATCTAACTGTTCCTAACTTAAACGACTTTGATACAATTGTTTTTCCATTAGAAAAAATAGTGAATTCGGTGCTTCCTCCACCTACATCTACATAAAGAAACGTTTTATCAGCCATAATCAAATCGCGAATATCAGTTGAGGAAATGATGGTTGCTTCGTCTTCACCATCAATTATTTGAATAGTTACTCCGGTATTCTTTTTTATTTTTTTGGCTACCTCCATACCATTTTTTGCTTCCCGCATAGCTGAGGTTGCACAGGCTCTAAAATTGATTACCCGATGTGTTTCCATCAAGAGTTTAAAAGCATTTATCGTATCCGTTAATCGTTTTATATTTATATCTGAAACATTTTGGTTAAGAAATACATCTTCACCAAGACGAATAGGAACGCGTACTAAGGAAGTTTTCTTAAAAACGGTGTCTTTACCTTCACGTTCAATTACTGTAGCAATGAGAAGTCTAACTGCATTAGAACCTATATCAATAGCACCGTATTTTTGAATTTTCATTGTATTGTTTTTTAAATTAATGAAACCCATTGTTTTCTTCTAATTTGGTTTGCACATCAATTTTATTTAAATAATAATTATAGGTTTCTACCTGCGATCGAATTTTTGGTTTGTCATCTATTTTATAAGCATTGTCTTGATTTATAGAGATAATTCGTGCTTTTACATTATCGTTCCAACAAATTTCAAAAGTTTCCAATAATTCCTTTTTAATTTCTTGGTCATAAATGGGGCAAGAAATTTCCACACGAGTGTCAAGATTTCTTGTCATAAAATCAGCTGACGAAATATACATTTGGGAATTCCCTCCATTTTCAAAAACAAACAATCTTGGGTGTTCTAAAAATTTATCTACAATACTAATTACTTCAATGTTTTCACTCATGCCTTCTATGCCCGGAATCAAACTGCAAATACCTCGAACAATCATTTTTATTTTAACTCCAGCTCTACTTGCCTCGTAAAGTTTATCTATCATATCATAGTCTGACAGACTGTTTAGTTTTAATTTTATTCCACTCGGTTTTCCTGCTTTGGCATTGGCTATTTCTTTATTAATTAGTGCACTTATTGCATTTCGGGTATAATGTGGCGAAACGATTAGGTGTTTGTATTTTTTTATTTTGTAGTTAATTTGAAAAAAATCAAATACTTTGTTTACTTCTTTTAAAATACTTTGATTGGAAGTAAATAACGTATAGTCTGTATAAATTTTAGCAGTTGTTTCATTGAAGTTTCCGGTACTTATAAACCCATAACGTACAAATTTATCGTTTTCTAAACGTTCTATAACGCAGGCTTTGCAATGCACTTTTAAACCGGGTACACCAAATATTAATTGAATGCCTTCATATTGCATTTGCTCAGCATACTTGATGTTTGCTTCTTCGTCAAAACGAGCACGTAATTCTATTTGTACGGTGACCTCTTTACCGTTTTTCTTTGCGTTAATCAAAGAACTAGCAATATTTGAAATTTCTGCGAGACGATAAATGGTTATTTTTATGGTTTTTACTTTTGGGTCAAGCGCTGCCTCTCTTAAAAATTTAATCAAGTAGGCAAAATTTTGGTAAGGCGCATATAAAAGGTAATCTTTTTCAGCGATTTTGTCCAATAATCTACCTTGCAAAACCATCCCCGGAATTGGCAAAGGTTGATGTTTTTCATAAAACAATTCCTTTATTCCAAGATTTGGAAAGTTCATATAGTCTCTTCTATTGTGGTATCTTCCTCCAGGTATGATGCTGTCTGTATCATCAATGCCCATTTTATTCAGTAAAAAATCAAGCATTTCTTTGTCCATGTTTTTATCATAAACTAAGCGTACAGGATCACCTATCCTTCTGTGCTTCACGCTTGCTGATATTTTTTCGATAAAACTTTTACTCAAATCACTTTCAATGTCTAACTCGGCATCACGAGTTATTTTTATCATGTGTGTGGAAAAACTTTCAAAATTAAAAATATTGAAAAGCATGCCAAGACAATTTCTTATTAAATCGTCTAACATTATAATGTAATGTTGATCACCAACTTTTGGCATAACAACAAAACGATCTACTGATTTGGGAAGCTCAATTAATGCATAAGCAATTTTATTTGGAAAGAAATTGTCTTCTGGCTTCATTTTTATTTTAACTGCCAAATATGCCGCACTATCTTTTAGCAAAGGAAATTGGTGAAGTTCGTCAAGCATGATTGTTACTAAAGCAGGCCTCACTTTTTGTGAAAAATATTCTTTAATAAATTTGTTTTGATTTTCTGAAATTTCTTTTTCAGTAATAACATTTACGTTAAATTTTTTTAATTGGTTTTGAATATTACTTAGTATTTCAAGACTTTCCGATTGTTGCGCAATTACAATTTTTGTAATTTCTTCTAATAATTCTTTTGCGCCTATTCCACCTAAAGCACTTTTGCCTGCTTTACCAGCTAAATCTATTCGTTTAATGGTAGCATATCGAACTTTAAAAAATTCATCAAGGTTGTTTGAAAAGATGCCTAAAAAACGAAGTCTTTCAACTAATGGCACCTTTTCATCATCGGCTTCTTGAAGTACTCTGGCATTAAACTGCAGCCAACTTAGTTCTCTATTTATATATTGATTTGGGTTTTTTGTCATGTATTATAAATCTTTTGGGAAAACCGTTGCTATAGTTTTTCCTTTGGTTAAAGAATGCCAACTTTTTATATCAAAATCTATTTTAACGAACCCACAAGTGGGAAGATTATCGATGTATTTATCTCCTAGTTTATTAGCAATAACAGTAAAAGCATGATTGTGTCCAAATAACATTAATATATCCACATCATTAGAACAGTTTTGTATAATTTGTAACACATTTGCCCCGGAAAAATCATACATATCATGATTTTTTATAAACCTATTCTCCTGAACATTAAATGCCTTTTTAAATTGTAAAGCGGTTGTTAGTGCCCTATTTGCATCGCTGCTTATTATTAGGTCTGGTTTTTTAAAATTAGAGGCCACATATTTAGAAACCTTTATTATGTCTTTTTCTCCTTTTTTGCTTAAGGGTCTTTGATGATCGATGACCTCTTCTTCCCAAGAGGATTTTGCGTGTCTTGTTAGGTATAACGTTTTCATTTTCTTTTATTTAGTAAGCCACTCCTTCTAAACACTTTCAAAGTTTAGGGATAATTAGTAAATTATACTATAATTTTACGGTGCTAAACGTTCCATTTTCCAGTCGTATTTATCTTTCAATGTATATCTTATTCTATCATGTAAACGGTTGGGTCTGCCTTGCCAAAATTCAATGGAAACAGGTTTTACTAAAAACCCTCCCCAATTTTTGGGTCTGGGTATTTCCTTTCCGGCATACTTTCGTTCTAATTCTTTCAACTTTTGTTCTAATGGTTCTCTGTCTTTAGCTATCGCTTTGCTTTGTCTAGAAACAATGGCACTAAGCTTACTGCCGGTAGGTCTGGAGTGAAAATATGCTTCAGAAACATCCTCAGAAACTTTTTCGGCAGTTCCTTTTATGATAACTTGACGTTCTGCATTTGGCCAAAAAAAAGAAAGGCAGACTTTAGGATTTGCTAAAATAGATTTTCCTTTTTCGCTATCATAATTGGTAAAAAATATAAAACCTTCTTCTGTATATTTCTTTAATAGTACTACCCTGCTTTTTGGAAAACCATCTAATCCTATCGTTGAAATAGTCATAGCATTTGCTTCATCGATACCGCCAAATTTTTCCACTTCATAAAACCAAGTCTGAAACTGCTGAATAGGATTTTCATCTACGTTTGAGATGAGAAGTTCGGATTTTTCATAAGATTTTCTATAGTGACTTAAATCTTTTTGCATAATCTAAATTTGGTATGCAATTTACGCGTTTTTGAACGATTTAAAAAAAAGGAAATGTGAAGTTAATTATAAATCTTTTAGAGAAAATAGAATGTCTCCAAAATAAAGTATCCTTAAAATTCAAAAACTTTAAAATCATCTGCAAGTTCTGTTTTATCGAACACCTCCTGTGCTTCTTCTTTAAAAAATTCCATAGAAGTATATCGTGTGGAAAAATGACCTAAGATTAATTGACCTGCATTGGCTTGTTTTGCAATTGTTGCCGCTTGTTTTGCGGTGCTATGTTTGGTTTTTTCGCACAAGTGCCGGTGTTGGTCTAAAAATGTAGATTCATGATAAAGAGCCGTTACATTTTGGATAATAGGCACTATATCTGGTTTATACATTGTGTCGCTACAAAAAGCATAACTTTTAGGAGTTGGAGCCTCTAGAGTTACTTGTGCATTCCGAATTATTTTACCATCCTCATTGGTTACATCTGCTCCACTTTTTATTTTTTGGTAATAGCTTTGGTGAATATTGGCTTGTAAAACGGCATCCATATTTAGTTTTCGTTCCCCGGTCTTTTCTTTAAAAAGAAATCCATTGGTATATACTCTATGGTTTAATGGAATGGTATAGACTTCTATGGTTTCGTCGTTAAAAAGTAATGTAGATTCATTGGTTTCTAATTCGTGAAATATAAGGTTGTAGTTGGTATATGAATTTGCCAATTTTAATTGTAATAGTGTTACTTCCTTTATTCCTTTTGGACCATAAATATGTAAATCAGCCTCTCTTCCTAAAAGTCTAAAAGTGGATATCAACCCGATAAGTCCGTAAAAATGGTCGCCGTGTAAATGGGAAATAAAAATGTGTTTTACTCGCGCAAATTTAACCTTACTTTTTCTAAGAGCCACTTGCGTACCTTCTCCACAATCCACAAGAAATAAATGCCCCTTTACTTCTAAAAGTTGTGAAGTGGGGTTATTAAATGTTCGAGGGGTGGCGGAATAGCAACCAAGTATGGTAAGCTTCATTTTTTGATGATATGATGGTGTGATGATTTAATTATTTAATTGTTGGTTGGGTTGGGTTTTATGTTATACGATTTGCCATCTTACGTCAAAATCCTAGATCTCTTTCAATTTCTTCCATTTCAATAATATCTTCTGCTTCTTGAAGTGTTGGAACTACGATAAGCTCTTCCGGAATAGCATCAGGGTCTAGTGATTCACTAATTAGGATAAAAGATTTTTTTTTGGCTCTTTGGGTGTTAGAAACATTCAGAAAAAAAAGAATTTCAGTAAGTGTTAAAGATTCATATTTTGTAAGGTTTACCACTACATTATCCTTTGAAAACTCCTTAGGAATAATATATTCTAAAAAAGTAGCGAAGTCTAAAATATCGTCTTTTTCATCCTCAATAAGTTGAAAGGTGTTGTGTTTACTAACTTTCATGAACTTTAATTTTAGATGCTAAGAGGTAAATAACTGCCATTCTAATGGCGACACCGTTTTGCACTTGTTCTAAAATGATGGCTTGTTTAGAATCTGCTACATCGCTTGTAATCTCTACACCACGATTTATGGGTCCTGGGTGCATAATAACAATTTCCTTTTTTAAGCTATCTAAAAGTGCTTTGTTAACACCATATTGTTGGGTATATTCTCTGGTGGAAGGAAAATAACTAATATCCATACGCTCGTTTTGAATGCGAAGCATATTAGCCACATCACACCATTCTAATGCATTTTTTAAATTACTTTCTACCTCGACGCCTAGTTTTTCAATAAATTTCGGAATAAGGGTTTTAGGACCACATACTTTTACTTTTGCTCCTAACAATTGTAGTGCAAAAATATTGGATAGTGCTACTCTGGAATGGAGGATATCTCCCACAATAACCACTTTTTTCTCGGAAACATTACCTAAACGTTCCCGAATGGAATAACAATCCAGCAAAGCTTGTGTGGGATGTTCGTGTGCACCGTCACCGGCATTAATAATACTGGCTTGGATGTGCTGAGAAAGAAAAACTCCTGCACCGGGATTGGGGTGCCGCATAACCACCATATCCACTTTCATAGAAAGTATGTTATTAACGGTGTCTATTAATGTTTCTCCCTTTTTTACAGAGGAAGAAGCCGCTGAAAAGTTTATCACATCTGCTGAAAGCCGCTTTTCTGCAAGTTCAAAAGAAAGCCTGGTGCGCGTACTGTTTTCAAAGAATAGATTTGCAATGGTAATATCTCTTAGCGAAGGCACTTTTTTAATGGGACGATTAATTACTTCCTTAAAATGATCGGCCGTCTCAAAAATGAGTTGTATATCTGCTTGTGTGAGGTGTTTTATTCCTAATAAGTGTTTTACACTTAATTCGCTCATGTGCTTATAATTTAAAATTCTCTATTCCCAAATTTTTTACTCTTTTCTCTATGTTATTTTTTTCTCTTCTTTTTTCTTTTATCTCTTTTCTACCATCTAATAAAACCTCAACTTTTTATTAAAAAAACCCCGTCTTCTCCATCATTCTGCTTCCAGCATACTTTTACCTTTTCATTATTTATGGCATCCACCTGCCTTCCTCGATAATCGGGCTGAATGGGTAAATGTCTGCTAAATCTTCTGTCTATAAGCGTTAACAACTCTATTTCAGAAGGGCGTCCAAAAGATTGTATTGCCGTTAATGCAGCTCTTATGCTTCTTCCGGTGTACAATACATCGTCAATAAACACTATTTTTTTATCTTCCACTAAAAAATCAATACTGGTTTTACTGGCTTCTAAGGGTTTTTCTCCACGTCTAAAATCATCTCTAAAAAAGGTAATATCCAAATACCCTAATTGGATATTTTTAATTTTATATTCGTCCTCAAGAATTGTTTTTATTCTGTCGGCAAGATATATGCCTCTTGGCTGAATTCCAATTAAAACAGTATTTTGAAACGTATTGTGATTTTCCATTAATTGGCAGGATAACCGATGAAGAGCTATGTTCACTTCTTTAGCATTAAGCAACACTTTTTGACTCATATTGGTTTCAAATTTCTTTGTAACAAAAGTAAACAAAAAATACCATACCCGCTTTAGCTAGTTTTTAAATTTAAAAACCTCATAAACACATTACCAGAAGCTTTGTAATTTTATACATCGTTAATTCGTTAATTGCTATTGGGGAATTAAAGATAAATATGCCATCCCCAAAGGGATTTAAAACATAACCTATTTTATTCTTCTACCGATATATCGTCCCTAACGGGACTTGATAAACTATGTTTTTTCAACACCGTGATGAGTAATATATTTTTGACTTTTGTTTAAAAATGAAATTATATGTCTCAAAAACAAAACCCCGTTTGGGGGTGACATATTGGTAGAAAACACATAATACACGAAGCAAAAACCCCTTTAGGGGTGACATATTGAAGTTATTAATTAATTTAAGAGAACCAATTATGTA
>MNYN01000030.1 GCA_001873105.1 Flavobacteriaceae bacterium CG2_30_34_30
TCAACTTGCACCCTAATATTATTTTTTCTTTTATCTAAAAAAACATGCCCCTTATTATGCCCCCAGAATCCAAAAAGCCCGTAAACACAGGGTTTACAGGCTTAAAAGTGGAGTCGGAGGGATTCGAACCCTCGTCCAAACAAGTAATAAAAAAGCTTTCTACACGCTTAGTTTTTATTTACTTTTCGTGATAAAGCCGGTCAAAAACTACCAAATTTATCCTTATTCCCAATTGAGCTTCAAAACCACATCAGGATCCTATGGTTTCTAGGTTTACTTTTACGATGTCTCTATATCAAATGCCGCAAACCAAGGCCGTTGAGAGACATCCTGCTTGCCCGCCTTGCGGGCCGAGGCATTACCTTACTTTATTCGGGTTATGCAGCTAGGGCGTAGTTATCTTCGCCGTTTAAAAAGTGTGAATTATGATATTTACGAGCTGTAACCCAGCGCTCGACGTGCTTACCATTTCATTAGTCTTGCTGTCAAAACCAGTCGACCCCTAAAAAATGATTTTCGCTTGTTGCGAAGGGCAAAGATACGGCTTAAAATCTTATCTTTGCAATCCTATTTTATTCACAACAAAAAATATTCCAAATGCCAATTACCTTTGCAATTATTAAAGAACGTAAAAATCCACCCGATAGACGTGTCGTGTTTTCCCCTGAAAAATGCCAAGAAGTCATACAAAAGTTTCCGGAAGCTCATATTAAAGTGGAAACTTCTGACATTCGAATTTTTAAGGATGAAGTCTATCGAAAAAAAGGGTTTGAAGTGCGTGAAGATATTTCCGATTGCGATGTGATGATAGGCGTTAAAGAGGTGCCTATTTCAGCTTTAATTTCTAATAAAACTTACTTTTTCTTTAGTCACACCATAAAAAAACAACCCTACAATCGAAATTTATTACAGGCTATTTTAGAAAAAAATATTCAATTATACGATCACGAAACCATTGTAACTAAAGAAGGAAATCGGCTTATAGGCTTTGGTCGTTATGCAGGATTGGTTGGTACGTACAACGGATTTCGTGCATTGGGATTACGAGATACTCTTTTTCATCTGCCCAAGGTGGAAACGCTGCCGGATTTGGAAGCTGTAAAGAAAGAATTGCTTAAAATAAAATTACCCAACATTAAAATTGTATTAACGGGAAGTGGCAAAGTGGCACACGGTGCTAAAGAAATTTTGGATCACCTAAAAATTAAACAAGTTGAGATAAATGAGTATCTTTCAAAATCATTTTCAGAGCCTGTTTTTTGTTTAATCGACGTTTTAGACTACAACAAACGAAAAGATGGTACAATAGCTGAAAAACACGATTTTTATACAAATCCGGAAGCGTATGAATCTAATTTTATGCGTTTTGCAAAAGTTAGTGATATGCTAATTACCGGTCATTTTTATGGAAATGGTGCACCATACTTATTTACTCGTGAGGATGCAAAACTGCCGGATTTTAAAATAAACTTAATTGCTGATATTTCTTGTGATATTGATGGTCCCATAGCATCAACTATACGTGCATCTACTATTGCCGAACCTTTTTATGGCTATGACTCTAAAAGTGAAAGTGAAGTTGCTTTTAATGCCAAAGGAGCTATTACTGTAATGGCGGTAGATAATTTGCCTTGCGAATTGCCTAAAGATGCAAGTGAAGGTTTTGGAGAAATGTTTATCAAAAACGTGATTCCTGCTTTTTTTAATGGGGATAAAAATGGCGTTTTAAAACGTGCACTAGTAACCAAAGATGGGAAACTTACCAAAAGATTTTCCTATTTACAAGATTTTGTAGATGGTAAATAAGGTATGTTTTAAACCAAGATGAAATTGTCCGGTATAATGCCGGACAGTTTTTTTATTTCTGCCAGTCAATCTTTTTTGAGGAAAACATGATTATTGCTAGAATGATAAATAAACCGATACTTCCGGTTAAGAGCGCATAATTTTCCAATTGGATAATAATATAGATATAACTATACAGCACACCCAAAGAAAAACAAATCAGTAACGGAAATTTCAAACCTTTGAGAATGGTTTTTGAATATAGGGTAATCAATGTCAAGACGGATATAGCTGCAATAAGATAAGCTTTTAAAAAGGAACTGTGTTCTGAAATAGATATAAGCAATGTATAAAACATTACCAATGCCAGACCAATCATTACATATTGAAAAGGGTGTATGTAAATCTTACTTATTAATTGGATTAAAAAGAAAACAAGTAAGGTCAAGCCAATAACTAAAATTCCATATTTAGCGGTTCGTTCACTTTTTTGATATTCATCTACAGGAACGATTAATTGCGTGCCAAAAGCAAATTTGTTTAAGTCAGGTAAAGGTTCAAAAAATGACTGTTCAAACTGCCTGTTTATCTGTAGAATATTCCAAGAGGCTTTAAAACCTGTATCTGATATCTCTCTCGAGCCGTCTTCTGGCAAAAACTCACCTATAAAACTTGGGGAATGCCAATTACTTTCCATAGTTGCAGAAGTTTCCTTACCTAATGGAATAAAAGAAACGCTTTGACTTCCGTTCACTTTCATTTGGAAGGAAAAATCACTAGGTTTTGTATTTAATGCCTGATTTGAAAATGCTTCACTTTCCAAAGTATTCAGATAATTGGTATCATATTTTGGAATCATATGTAAAGTTTCTGCATTAAAATTTACTTCTAATGTATTTCGGATACCTTTTAAATTGGAAGTTTTTACCAAAATGGTTGCTTTATCCCAAAGAACATTCTCTTCTGAAATGTCGTTTTCTTTAAAATCAATTACAGGAAAATTTCCTTTAAAATGAATGTCTGATTGAAATACTACAGACTCATAAATACTTCGGTTTAGAGGTTTTGTTGTAACTTTAGAATCTATAACTAATTGTTCCGGAAAGAAATAAGCATAGTTGATTAAAACTTCTTGTGTTGTAATAAACTTATTTAAACCTTCCTGAGATACTTTTTGTTCCTTAAAAGTTTTGTAGGGGATTTTTAATATTGGTCCGGAAATAACAATTTCATTTCCCCATTTTTCATTGATTTCATTAACCACTTCTTTTTGCCTGTTTGATCTTTCTGAAATTAAATTTTTTACAAATTCCAAAGGTATAAGTAGTACCAAAAATAAAAACCCTACCACGAGCATTTTTACTGTAATAGAGTTGCGTAACCAATAACTGAATTTACTTGTGTTTTGTTCCATAAAAGTTAAATTTAAAGTACTTTAAATTTCAAAGTATATTAATAAATAAGAGATTAGATGCTAATTAATTAATTTTTCAAGTGCTTCAATATGTTTTTTAAAGGCAGTGTTACCCATTTTTGTAATACTATAACGAGTATTAGGTTTTCGGTCGATAAATGATTTTTCTACTGAAATATAAGCAGCTGATTCCAGGGTTTTTAAATGGCTTGCCAAATTACCGTCTGTTACTTCCAATAATTCTTTTAACCTGTTAAAATCAGTGTCCTCGTTTACAACAAGAATTGACATAATACCCAACCTTATGCGATGATCAAATAATTTATTTATGCCGTCTATAATTCCCACGGTTATATTTTTTTCTCTTGAACATACATCAAAGCCCCATAAATAATATGAAATAATCCAAAACCAATGACCCAGAACCAAAAGCCATATCCGGGAAGGGAAGCACAAATAAGACCGATGATTATTTGTGCATAGCCCAAGTATTTTATATTCCCAACCGTATATTTTGACGCATTTACCAAAGCAAGTCCATAAAAAATTAGCATTAGAGAAGCAGTTAATCCATAATGCTGGCTGTTTAATTTTATAAGTATATATATTCCTCCTGTAGCAAGTGGGATAAAAAAGTTGATTAATAAACGTTTTGTTGTACTATCCCATATTTTTTCCTCATTTTTTTTGGCAGTTCTTGAGGTTAAAAGAACTGCAGTAACAATACTCAAAACAGCTACTGACATAAGTAATATGACTAACATTTTAAAATTCCAACTATGCAGCGTTAAAGTTCCTGTTTTTGGAAATAAATAAAAATAAGCTATGACAGCGCCTAGAATAGCATACAAGCCTGCAAAAATTCCGGAAAGACCGCTCAATGATATAAAACGTGAAGAGCGGTTCATTAGTTGTTTAATTTCACTAATGTCTTTTAAATAATCTTTTTGTCCCATGTTAAAGTACTTTGAAATACAAAGTAAAATATAAATTTTATTATATCCAAATTTTCAAACTAATAATTTTAAAATAAAAAACAGGAAAAACCCCTTTTTATTTCAGGCAAAGTACTCTTGACCCATATAGCTTAAATAGCGCATCTTTGAATATGCTTTATTGATTGGGGAGTTAATAGTAGCGGCTAAAAAAAAGTGGTTCTGAAAAGGGTCACTTTTTTTATTCCTATTTGTTGATATTTCAGCGTCTATTTTTTTTAAACTTATTTTTTATCTATGTTATTTTATTCAAATATTAATAGGTTTGTTTTTTAAAAATTATTACTTTTCAAAAGAAATCGTACCTTTAGCTCATGATGTTTATTTATAAAAAACAACTCGCTGAAATGCCTTGGATCTTAATTCCGGGATTATAGTTTTTTTTCTACTTCTAGTTTATTATTCCTTTCACTTTCTTTTTATTCATTTTTAAATTAAAACACACTATGAGCAACATAATAGTATTAGGTGCCGGTATGGTTGGTTCCACAATGGCAATCGATTTGGCAAAAAAGCACTCGGTTACTATAACCGATTTTAATAAAGCAGCATTAGATAATGCTGTTAAGAAGTGTAACAATCTTATCCCAATTGCATTAGATGTAACCAATAAAGAAACGCTTCAGAAAACAATTCATCCTTTTGATTTAGTACTTTGCGCAGTGCCCGGGTATTTAGGATTTGAAACTTTAAAATCTATTATTGAAGCGGAAAAAAATGTTATTGACATTTCCTTTTTCCCCGAAAATGCTTTTGAATTACATGAGCTTGCAAAACAAAAAAATGTAACAGCTATTGTAGATTGTGGTGTAGCTCCCGGAATGGGAAATATTATTTTAGGCTATTATAATGAAAAACTAAACCTTACTGATTTTGAATGTTTGGTAGGTGGATTACCTAAGAGTAAAAAATGGCCTTTTAATTACAAAGCACCTTTTTCTCCGGTAGATGTTATTGAAGAATATACACGCCCTGCTAGATACATAGAAAATGGGAATGTGGTTATAAAAGAGGCTCTATCTGATGTAGAATTGGTTGATTTTGAAAATATAGGTACCCTAGAGTCCTTTAATTCCGATGGTTTGCGCTCTATTCTTCTTACAATGGCGCATATTCCAAATATGAAAGAAAAAACATTGCGGTATCCCGGACACATTGAATACATAAATGTGTTGAAAAAGAGCGGATTTTTTAATAAAGAAAAAATGATGGTAAATGGTGTTGCAATTTCTCCTTTGGAATTTTCATCAAAAATTTTGTTTAAGGAATGGAAATTAGGCAATTTGGAAGAAGAAATTACCGTAATGCGACTTACCCTAAAAGGAACAGATAAAAATGGAAAAAACAAAACCATTGTGTATAGTTTATACGATGAATTTTGCAAGGAAACCAACGCATCTTCTATGGCAAGAACCACCGGTTATACTGCTACAGCTGCTGCTAATCTTTTTTTAGACGGAATTTTTACTGAAAAAGGAGTCTTTCCACCAGAGCTTGTAGGAAAACATGAAAAATGTTTCACGTATTTTCTGCACTATTTAAAAGAAAGAAATGTACAGTATATTAAAACGGAAAAATAACTAATACAAATCAAAGCGAATTGGAAAAAACCATATAAGTAGGAGAAATTATATTTTAAAAATACCCCCAACCGCCATCATTCTTTGAAGAAAGAAAAAGTGTTGTGATGCTTCGTCTATTGGATTGCTTGTTGTGCGAATATCTTGCATATCGATATAGCCGCCTTTTAGTTCAGCTTGAAAAAAGAAGTGCTTAAAGAAGGTTAGATTTATGCCCGTTTTTAAAGATACGCCATATCCTGCTACGTGAAATTCGTCGTTTCTTTCCTTTCCTAATAAAGTGGAATTTGTTTTTGGATATAACATGCCGCCTCCAATGCCTTCGGTAAGGTTTACTTGAAATGTATCGGTATTTTTAATATGAAATAATGCAGAAATATCGTCTATTCTTGCGATTTCTGCATTTATATAATTTAGCCCGTCAGTATGTTCGAATATTAAAAATTCTTTTGTAAATTCTATATTTTCGTTGGAATAAATACCATTAAATGCAGAGCCTTCTTCAGAAGTTGGTAAGTTAATATTTCCTGTAATTTTTCCAAATTGATTTTGGGTTACTACATATTTCATGTGGTCTAAACCTAAAGAAATGGAATACTGATTAGAAAAAAAATACCCAATCCTAAAATTGGTTTGAGGTATGGTCATATTTGCAGGGTTAATATAATCACTGCTATATCCTTTTGGTTTGTCGTGTGCTTTTACATCTTGTAGGGTAAAATTATAGTCGGCACCTTTAAAATGAATATCAGATTTTGAATAGTTTTCTCGATTACCTCCATAATAAACAAAAAATTTTCCTTTATTGTTTTCAGTATATTTAGGGGTTTCTGAGGTTTGTGAATGTACATTAAAATTAAAAAAAAATGTTAATAGTAGTAGGGTAATTCTTTTAGGTTTTAGCATTACTGGGTATGATTTTACCACTTAGACGATTAAGGGTTACCTAGTTTACAATTCCAATTAGATAAATTTTTCAGCAACTATTTTTTTTTAAAAAAGGGGATTAGCAAGTAATGCTTTATAGCAACTTAATTAGGAAAGATATTAATTAATTTTTCCTATTAAAAAACAGGAAAAACCCTCTTGATTGGTACTTGTTATTTACCCATCTTTACAACATCTTATTAATTGGGGATTTAATAAGTTTTATTTGAATTAAAAAGGGTTTTGCAATTTCGTGAAACCCTTTTTTGATGTTAGATTTTAAATCAATTAGAAATAGATTTGTCAATTAAATTTTTACTTTTTTATTGCATTAAAAGTTATTTTAAGACATTAGTTTTACTTTTTGGAGATGTCTAGAGTTTTAATAATTGATTTTTATTTTTTCTTCAAAATAATTAGGCTGTTTTTTTGAATATCAATACTATGAGAAAATAAATCTTTGATTCCTTCATAAGACTCTGTCGGATATTCTATACCATTAACTTTCATAACAAATATTAAATCCATTTTGTTTTCATTTTTTTCTACTGAAAATCGAATTTCCATACTATTGTCTATCAAAAAATAAGATTTACTTTTTGGTATTTCTAATACCTCATAATTATCAGGAAGTTCCATAGATATTTGGTATATATAAGTTCTTGGATATCCAAAATTAATGGGATAACTTCTCTCATTTAGTGTAAGAGGATTTTGGTTAAAAAAATTATATAAAAAGGGATTGACTATAATTTTATCCTCTAGAGATTTGTTGTCAATCTGAATATCAAAACGTTCAACCAGAGGTGCTTCATTGTCAAATTGATGGTAAACCTCAAGATTGGTAATAATTTTATTATTAAATATTTTTTCTTTTTTTAGTATATAATTGGGTAGGCTTAAGTTTGAAAGCGTTGCTCTTCTATTTCTGGCATCATAATTTGTAAGTCTTTCATTAACTTTTCCTTGCAAAGTCCCATCAGACTCCAATTTTGCAATTACATTTATTTGATGAACACTTGGCTGATAGACACGGGTGTCCTGCCAAAAACTCACACCATTGTAATTAAAAACCCTTCCGTGGTAATTGAGAGCTCGAAAGGGCAAAAACCCAAAAGGCATAAATTTATCTGTGGCATCAAGTAAATATACTTTATTGTCAATTTCCAGTCGAACAACAAGGTAGTTATAATCATAAAAATTAGGATGTAAATCACTCGGTAGACCTTTGTCTCTAGTGGCAATAAGCATGATATGAGCTTTATATCCTAAGCCTAATAAACTGTTGAGTAAACTTAAATTTATTTCATCAACACTACCTGTTTTATTGGTAAATGCATTTTTCAATTCAATATCCTGGTCAATTCTAAATAAGTAATCGTTCCATGTAAAATGATTTTGAAAAAAACTAAATACTTTCTTTGCTCTTTCTAGTGTGTTTTCAATTTTCACTATTTCTGCTGGAACTTTATTTTTGAAGAAATTTTTTTTATTTAACTGTTTGTGTATAAGATTTTCTTTTTCAAAGTTTTCATCAATATACTTCCAAGTACGAGAATAGATAGTTGTTTCACCATAGATATTGATATATTTAATCAAGTCAAATGAAATTCTTGAAGCATAATTTTTTTTAGAAAGCATAAAATCTTCTTCAATAAACGCAGGGATGTCGCTCATTGCTAGATGGATTACTTCACAATCAGCAGCATTTACAAACCCATCAACAAAAAAGCATTTTTTTTGCCATGTTGAACTTTCAACGTCGAGCTTCAAGTTGCCTATTAAAGTTTTTCTATATGTGTAATTAGCGTTTATTTTTGCATGAAGTTCACTGTAAACCTTTGGATATCCTGATTGAAATTCCCAGTCTTCAAAAGCAAAATGATAAGGGGAGGCAAGTTTATAACGGTATTCTAAAATGCTACCATCTTTTAGGTTGGGAAAAGCAAATGTTTTAATATGCCATCTTCCTTGATAATGGCTGGAAAATACATTTTCAATGGATAATCTATCGATAGTGCCTTCATTATGAGTAATTGCTTCCAATGAATTTATTCTTTCGCCTATAGAATTTCCTACTCGGAAAGGAATTCCTATCGTACCATCAAATTTCAAGCTGTTAAACACTTTTATTTTTGCATAGTATTCTTTTACAATCCAGATTCTATTTTCTATTGCTTCAAAATAAACATCACCTCTTTCATATAAATAAACTGCATCCGCAGCAGGGTCTTTATCATACTTTTCCATTTTCATTTCACTTGGAAATGGTTTTCCAAATTCGTGCACAATTCCCGGTTGTGCAAAGCTTGAAAGGGAAAGTAAAAAAGCAATACTTAAACTACTGAAAATCCTCATTAGTTTATAAACTTGTTATCGTTTTCCTTATTGCAGATAAATCGCTCAACAATTTTTCTAGATATTGTAAATCCAGCATGTTTGCGCCGTCACTCTTGGCATTTGCAGGGTCAAAATGGGTTTCTATAAAAATGCCATCTGCTCCTGCAGCAATACCAGCACGGGCAATAGTGCCAATCATATCGGGTCTTCCTCCGGTTACGCCACTACTTTGGTTGGGTTGTTGTAAACTATGGGTTACATCCAGAATGGTTGGGGCATATTCTCGCATGGTTGGAATGCCTCTAAAATCTACAATCATATCTTGGTAGCCAAACATGGTTCCTCTATCAGTAATAATTACTTGAGTGTTACCGCAATCGGTTACTTTAGTTACAGCGTGTTTCATGCTTTCCGGACTCATAAATTGTCCTTTTTTTAAATTAACTACTTTACCGGTATTTGCAGCGGCTACAACTAAATCGGTTTGGCGAACTAAAAAAGCTGGTATTTGCAAAACATCCACATAGGCAGCAGCCATAACGGCATCGCTTACTTCGTGAATATCAGTTACGGTAGGAACATCAAAAGTTTCAGAAACTTTCCGAAGAATTTTTAAGGCTTTTTCATCGCCTATACCCATAAAGCTGTCTATCCGACTTCGATTTGCTTTTTTAAAACTTCCTTTAAAAATGTAGGGTATTTGGAATTTATGGGTCAATTCTACCACTTTTTCAGCAATGCGAAGTGCCATTTCTTCGCCTTCAATAGCGCAAGGACCTGCAAGTAAAAAGAAGTTATTGGACTGGGTATGTTTTATTTTGGGTATTAAATGGAGTTGCATGGTGTATGTTTATTAGTTTACAAAGATAGTTAAAAGTAACTTTCACTCAACTTTGGAGAAATAAACATTGTTTATAAGAATCACTCTTTTATAATTTTATGAATTTTGAAATTTCCATTAAGGTCTTCCACCTTTATGAGATAGATTCCTTTTTGGATTTCAGAAAGATCAATTTGGTTGTTTTCTGTTTTTGCATGAATTTGTTGTCCTAATAGGTTATAGGCAGATACATTTAAAATAGGATGTTTTGATTCTACATATAAAATGCCAGATGTTGGGTTTGGATAAATTTGAGACCTGTTATTTTCATTTTCTGAAATACTTAAGGTGTTGTTTTTGTATAAGGCTAATTTATTGTCAGCAATTGAAGCTGAAACAATATCAAGAAGACCATCACTATCAAAATCAGCAGCTTTAGCATCTACTATAAAGTTTATTTCTGTACTAATTATTTGTGGGGTGCCAAAAGTACCCAGTCCATTTTCGTTTTCCATCCAAGCTAGGGTATTGCTATTTCTGTTCCAAAGTAAAATGTCATTGTCTGAGTCATTATCGAGATCATAAAAAAGATATTGGTGATTAAAACCCAGAATGAATTGAAGGTCGCCAAAGTTGCCTTGATTATCTATGTTTTCTAACCAAAAGATGTTTAGGTTGTTATCATCTTCTGAAGTAATAATAATATCTTTTTTTCCATCACTATTAATATCTTCATATTGAAATTCAATGATATTTGTCCCACCTGATTGAAAATAATCAAATTGATAAATAATTTGCAATGGTCCAAAGGTTGTGTTTCCTAAATTTTTGTACCAAAAAATCTTACCCCCGAAAAGCACATAATCTGTTGCTAAAATATCTAGAAGACCATCATTGTCAATATCCGCCAATGAAATTTTTGAAAATTCAGTGGCATTTTGAAACAACAGATTTTCTTCACTAAAAGTCCCTTGCCCGTCAAGATTTTCATACCAGACTATCCAGCCTGAAGACGTGTCGGTTATTGCGACAATTAAATCTTGATCTCCATCATTGTCCATATCTAAAGGAATAACGGATGTAATGAAATCTTGTTCATTGATGATTTGCTGCGGACCAAAACTTCCTACTCCGTCAATATTTTCTAACCAAGCAATGTATCTACTATTGTTGCTGAGATATAAAATATCTTTATCTCCATCGTTGTCCATATCAACAAAGTCCACTGAAAGATAAAAAACAGGGGTTTCATTTATGATAATTTCTGAGCCAAAATTTAAACCATCTAGATTTTTATACCAACTCAATTTAAACTCTTCTAAACCTGTCGTTACAACATCAATTAATCCGTCATTGTCAATATCAAATGGAATGGATAGAAACGGTTTTTCAGTTGCAGTAGAAATAATTTGCTGTGGGCCATACTGTGCAGTTGCGAGGACACATTGAAGTAAAAACAAAAAAGTAATTAATTTTTTCATCTGATTTAATTTTTTACCAATTTAGATACTTGAACATTCCCTAGTTTATTGATAATTTTTATAAAGTATATCCCGTTGCTAAAGGAGGAAATATCAAGGGAATCATCAAATAGATGGGTGGTAAGTTTTTGCCCTGAATTTGTATAAAGCTCAACGGTTTGAATTTCAGAATTTTCCAAAATAAAAACCATTCCTGATGAAGGATTTGGATAAAGAGTCCATTTGGTTCTATCAAAATCAGAAGTGCTTAAGAGTTGGTTTTCATACCACGCTACGGTATCATCAAATGCAGAAGCTGAAATAACATCCAAAAAACCGCTTCCGTTTATATCAGCAGCTGTAGCATCTTTTTGGCCTTGTAATTGGGTTGCTATGACTTGCGGAGAGTCAAAGTGGCCCATGCCGTCATTATTTTTAAGCCAGACAATACTTTCATTGGCTAATGATTTAGGAAGAAGAATATCTAAATCAGTATCGTTATCCAAATCATAAAAACGAATATTCGATCCATTAACATAATCAGAAAGATGTATGAGTTTAGGCAAACTAAATGAACCCGTTCCATCCATGTTTTCCAACCAATAAATACCACTAACATTTAAATCATCGTGATGTGTATTTATAACAAGATCATTCAAACCATCTCCGTTAATATCTGCCGTAAAAATACCTATTACTTGCATCCAAGCAGATAGAAGTTGAAACTCAAATATATCTTGCTGTGCACTATAATTTCCTTGTCCATAATTCTCCATCCAAACAATTTTGCTTGGGGAATAACCATCGTCTATACTTGTTATTATATCTTGGAGACCGTCGTTATTCAAATCTGCAAGAGCTAAGTTGAAGTTGAAGTAGTTTCCCACAGAAATTAAATGTTCTGCACTAAAATTTCCATTTCCATCCAAATTTTCATACCACACAAATCGCTCGTCAAAAGAGGAATTGTAAAGTATGGCTAGTATATCTAAAGATCCATTACCATTAAAATCAAATAAAGTAAATGTATATATATAGTTATTCGTAGTTACAATCGTTTCTCCTGAAAAATCTCCAAGACCATCGATATTTTTAAGCCAAATGATTTTAGTATTCCCTGATTTATAGACCAAATCTTGCATATTATCACCATCTACATCAAACATTTCTAAAATATTTGGACTGAAAGTAGTTGGAATTATTTGTTCTGGACCAAAATTGCCAAGTCCATCCGTGTTTTTATACCACGCAATTTTTGAATCAAGCGTTGATGCGGAAATAACATCAATAAAACCATCATTATCCACATCAAAAGGAATAGATCTAAATGCACCGTCAGCATTTGTTGATATAATTTGCGGAGGACCAAATTGTGCCTGAACGAATATACATCCAAGTAAACACAAAAAAGTAATTAAATATTTCATCAGATTTAATTTATCATTAGTGATATACTTGATTCATAAATCAATTAATCTTAGAATAAATGTATAAATAAATTTTGGGTTTTTGAAAATATGCTGGAAGTTTCTTTAAAGTTAAATTTTCTTATTTACGAGGAAACCCAGAATAAAGTTACTTTTAACACCTCAATTTTTTAAATAAAATTTAACAATTTGTATTTTAATACTTCACGTAAAATCAATTAAAATAAAGCGTACCTTTGCACGCTCTTAAAGAAGCATTATCATGACTAAGATTAAAAATATTGCAATTATTGCTCACGTTGACCACGGTAAAACTACTCTGGTAGATAAAATTATGTACCATTGCCATTTGTTTCGTACCAACGAAAATGCAGGAGATTTAATTTTAGATAGTAACGATTTAGAGCGTGAAAGAGGAATTACCATTACCTCAAAAAATGTTTCTGTTGTTTACAAAGACACAAAAATAAATATTATTGATACCCCTGGTCACGCCGATTTTGGTGGCGAAGTGGAACGAGTTCTTAATATGGCTGATGGTGTTTTACTTCTTGTAGATGCCTTTGAAGGGCCAATGCCACAAACGCGATTTGTACTTCAAAAAGCCTTAAACCTTGGTTTAAAACCTTGTGTGGTTATCAATAAAGTAGACAAACCAAACTGTACTCCTGAAGAAGTGCACGAAAAAGTGTTTGACCTTATGTTTGAATTAGGTGCTGAAGAGTGGCAGTTAGATTTCCCTACAGTGTATGGCTCTGCCCTAAACAATTGGATGAGTGAAGACCCTAATGTACAAACCGATAGCATTGAACCATTATTAGACATGGTTTTAAATCATATTCCATCTCCAGTTGTTGGTGTGGGAACCCCACAAATGCTTATTACTTCTTTAGATTTCTCTTCTTTTACCGGTAGAATTGCCATAGGAAGATTACAACGAGGCACCCTTAAAGAAGGAATGCAAGTGGCGTTAGTAAAACGAGACGGAAGCATTAAAAAAACAAAAATAAAAGAACTTTTTACTTTTGAAGGTTTAGGAAAACTAAAAGTAAAAGAAGTTATTGCAGGTGATATCTGTGCTCTTGTGGGACTAGAAGGTTTTGAAATTGGAGATACCGTAGCAGATGCTGAAAATCCGGAAGGATTGAAAACAATTGCTATTGATGAACCCACAATGAGTATGTTGTTTACCATTAATGATTCTCCTTTTTTTGGTCAAGATGGTAAGTTTGTAACTTCTCGTCATATAAAGGATCGTTTAACACGCGAGTTGGAAAAAAACCTTGCATTGCGCATGGAAGAAACCAATAGCGCTGATAAATTTTTAGTATTTGGTCGTGGCATTATGCATCTTTCTGTTTTGATTGAAACCATGAGAAGAGAAGGATATGAACTTCAAATAGGGCAACCACAAGTTATTATTCGTGAAATTAACGGTGTAAAATGTGAGCCAGTGGAAGAGTTAACTATTGATTTACCTGAAAATGTTTCCGGTAAGGCTGTAGAAATGGTAACCATTCGTAAAGGAGAGTTAATAAGTATGGAAGCTAAAGGTGAACGAATGATTATTCAATTTATGATTCCATCACGTGGTATTATAGGTATGCGTAACCAATTGCTTACCGCTACTGCTGGAGAAGCCGTAATGACCCACCGATATAAAGAATACCAACCCTTAAAAGGGGGTATTCCTGAAAGACAAAATGGATCGCTAATTTCTATGGAAAAAGGAAAAGCTATTCCTTATTCTATCGATAAATTGCAAGATAGAGGACGATTTTTTGTGGAGCCGGGCGAGGATATTTATGAAGGGCAGGTAATCGGCGAAAATTCACGTCAAGATGATATTGTGGTCAACATTACAAAAACCAAAAAAATGTCTAATGTACGTTCTTCTGGTAATGATGACAAAGCAAAAATTGTTCCTGCAATTAAATTTTCATTAGAAGAAGCTTTAGAGTTCATTCAAAAAGATGAATATGTAGAGGTAACTCCTCACTTTATTCGCTTGCGTAAAGTATATTTAACGGAAAATGAACGCAAAAGAAACAAAATAATTTAATAAAATTTATAAACTACATTAAACCTCAATTGTTATTCAACTTTTGAGGTTTTTTTTAACTCTTTTATGGAACTTTTTGAAATTTCACTTACTGAGCTAGTAGGGTACTTTGCATCGTTACTGCTGGTTATTTCTTTTTTGATGAGAAATCTAACCAAATTGCGAATCATTAACTCCTTTGGTTGTATTGCCTTTATTATTTATGGTTTTATGTTACAAACATCTTGGCCCATTATTATTACAAATGCTTTTATTGTTGGTGTTAATTTTTATTATCTTTTTTTGAAAAGAAAATGAAACTAGTAATTTAAAATCTAAATAATAATTTTCACCACCCACCACTCACAAACTCAAAAACTCACCACTATTATACCGTTGGTTTATTAAATTATCGTTATTTTTACCGCCTATACATAAAATTAAGGTTATGCAATTTTTATATTTTGATCCAGGTTTAGGCGCAATGGTTGCTCAGGCAGCAGTGGCTATTGTAGCAGCAGTAGTCTTATTTTCAAAAACAGCGATGTTTAAAATAAAATCGATGTTAGGCCTTTACAAAGACAATCCTGATTTTTACGATAACATTGATGAGGTGGAAGATAAAGACAAAGACAACGAGAATGACCAACCCCAATCCAATTCTTAATTCGCACGAGGCATCTTTTAGAGATCCTTCTGGGTATATTATTCAAGACGAAGGGATTATTAAAAGAATTATCCAACCTATCTATTTTTCGCAGTACGATAAACTTACTTCCTCCGGATTTTTTAACAAGCTGGTAAAAGCAAAATTACTTATTCCACATCAGGAAATTTCTAGAACGGAATCGCAAATCATTCTGCAGCCCGAGCCAATTTCCTTTATTACCAATCCGTATGAATGGAGTTTTGAGCAATACAAGCACGCCGCTTTATTAACGCTAAAAGTGCATCGACTTGCTTTAGCAAATGGTTTTATTTTAAAAGACGCTTCTGCATTTAATATTACTTTCCACAACGGAAATGCTATTTTTATAGATACCCTTTCGTTTGATTTTTATGAGGAAGGAACCCCTTGGCGCGCCTTCAAACAATTTATCACCCATTTTTTCGGCCCTTTACTTTTAGCAAAATACCACGGCACAGAAATGCTGAAATTGTTAAGCACCTATGTGGATGGTGTACCCGTAAAACTTATCGCTTCCTTGCTTCCGTGGAAAACAAAATTAAGTTCAACAATTTACACTAACATACATTTGCTGGCTAAATTAGAAGACAAATACAGCGATGATTATAAAGCAGAAAGTAAGATTGCCACCCTTTCAAAAAAAGCGCAAAATAACATCATAGAAAGTCTGTATGACTATATTAAAAACCTGAAGGTAAATCAACAAACCGAATGGGGTGATTATTACAACAAAACCAACTATACAGACGCTTCTTTTCAACAAAAAGCAACGCTTATAAAAGAATGGACGCAAGAAATAGCTGCTAAAAAAGTAATTGATGTAGGTGGAAATGACGGAACATTTGGTAGAGAATTAATAGAACTAGTAGATGAAATTTTAGTAACCGATATCGATCCGAATGCGGTTGATTTTAATTACCATCACGTTTTAAAAAACAAAGAAACCAAAATGCTTCCTTTTGTTTGTGATGTATTGAATCCCGCTCCTGCCGTTGGGTTTAACAATACCGAACGCAGCTCTTTGTTGCAACGATTAAAAGAATACCACCCTGATGTGACAATGGCGCTTGCATTAATTCACCATATCACACTTTCCGGAAATGTGCCTTTTTATAAATCGGCTCAGTTTTTTGCTTCTTTTTCTGAACATTTAATCCTAGAATTTCCTACTCGCGATGATTCTTGGGTACAATCGCTCTTGGTGAGAAAACGCGAATTTATACATCATTTTGATTTTTATAACGAGCAGAATTTTGAGCAAGGCTATACCGCCTTTTTTGAAATTACAAAAAAAGAAAAAATTATAGATTCTGAAAGAATTCTCTACTTTTTAAAGCGAAAACACGTGTAAAATGACGCTTCCTTTCAAAAAACAAATCCGTAATTTTTTGAGTAAAGATAAGTACTTACCCCTTATTGCAGGACTAGCTTCCGGGTTATACCCTTGGGCATTTTATTACACCAATAACTTCAATTTCGTCAATTCCTGGGATCATTTTTTCTTTTTCCTAACTCGTTTTGTACTTTTTCCTACGGTAGTTTATTATTTGTATTATTTCGTTATGCGAAAAAAACACCTGCATCTTTATACGACCATTGTTCTTCCTTTTTTAAATGCACTAACCTTTTTTACTTTGGTAATGTATGCTTTATACGCGAGTGTAGGATATAAAAAAGTGGCATTGGTTATAGTCTTAGCAGTACTTGTAGCAATTTTAACTCGATTAGTAAAAAATCTATTTTCCAAACTGTTGGTTATTCAATTTTTACTTTTAATTACAACCGCTTATTTGCTTGCCGTAATTGCCAAACAATATCTTTTTTATTCTGAAGATTGGCTGAAACAACCGGATGCTATTGAACAAGTTGTATTTAAAAAAACACCAAATATATATGTCATTCAACCCGATGGTTATACTAACTTTTCAGAATTAGGAAAAGGGTTTTATAATTTTGACAACAGTAAATTTGAGCTTTGGTTGCAAGAAAATAATTTTGTGTTATATCCTGATTTTAGAAGCAATTACAACAGTACGCTACATTCAAACAGTTCGCTTTTTGCTATGAAACACCACCATTACGATGTTTTAGACGAACGAAAAGTAATTTTTGATAAAAATCCGGTAGTTGCTATTTTCAAAAATAATGGATACAAAACCCATTTTCTGGCTGAGGTTCCTTATTTATTAACCAATCGACCTAAAATAAATTTTGATTATACCAATTTTAAACTCAAGGATATACCTTATCTAAGCAAAGGTTTGGACAGCCATAGAGTTATTTTAGAGGATTTTTCGGAAATTGCAAAAGAGGCAACAGGAAAAAATTTCTATTTCTTTGAAAAATTACTTCCAGGGCATATCACCACCTATAAAGACCAAGCAGAATCCAAAGAAGCAGAGCGTGAAAGATATCTTGAAAATTTAGTACATGCTAATGATTGGTTGCAAAAACTAATACAAAATATTACGGAAAACGACCCTGAGGGTCTCATTGTAATTGTTGCAGACCACGGCGGCTTTGTTGGGCTTAAATACTCTTTGCAAAGTAATACCTATACCACAAATAGAGATAACATTTACACTATTTTTTCAGCAGCGTTGGCAATAAAATGGCCTGAAAATTCCCCCCCGGAATTTGATGATTCCTTTAAAAGTTCTGTCAATCTATTTCGTATCTTGTTTGCTTATTTAGGGGAAGACCTTTCTTTGTTGAAAAACCTGCAAGACGATACAAGTTATATTCAAATAAAAGAAGGAGCTCCAAAAGGCGTTTACGGCTATATTGATGGTGATGGAAATATCATTTTAAAAGAAATAAAATAAAATATTTTGCAAAAATTTAGGGTAGAACAATACCAAGAAAAGCATAAAAAACTTTGGGACGAATTTGTCAGCAAAGCAAAAAATGCCACCTTTTTGTTTTATCGCGATTTTATGGAATATCATAGCAATCGTTTTACAGATTTTTCGCTTTTGGTTTTTAAGGAAAACACGATATATGCACTTTTGCCGGCTAATGTTGTTGATACCCTAGTATATTCACACCAAGGTTTAACCTATGGCAGTTTTGTGTTGCAGGAAGATGCTAAATTATTGGATTCCTTTGAGGCGTTTAAGTCTATATTAGAATTTTTAAATATACAAGGCATTAAACAATTGGATATGCGGATTATTCCTTCGTTTTATAACACTATTCCTTCCGATGAGGTAGAGTATTTTTTGTATAAAGCCGGAGCAACCATAATAAAGCGAGATATTTTAATGGTTATTGATTATCGAAATAAATTGCGGTTTCAAAAAAATAGGCGTGAAGGCATCAACAAAGCCATTCGAAATGGTTTACATATTCAGGTAGAAGAAAGTTTTGAAGAATTTTGGGATGAAATTTTAATTCCAAATCTTAAAAATAAACACCAAGTGGCTCCCGTGCATAGTTTAGAGGAAATTAATTTATTAGCTACCAGGTTTCCAAAACAAATTAAACAAATTAACGTTTATAAGGACAATAAAATCGTTGCAGGTACAACGGTTTTTTTAACAAAAACAACAATTCATCCGCAATATGTTTCGGGAAATGAAGACAAAAACCAATATGGAAGTTTAGATTTGTTGTATGATTTTATCATAAATAAATTTTGCACAGATAAGGATTACTTTGATTTTAATATATCCAGCGAGCAAAATGGAAACATACTAAATCAAGGACTTATCTTTTGGAAAGAAAGTTGTGGTGCACGTTCCATAATTTCTAATAATTACCTAGTAGATACCGCATCCTATAAAACATTAAAGCTAGAAACAAAATGATTTCTTTTCTTGACCTTCATAAAGTAAATGCCCGTTTTGAAAACGAATTTCTGGAAAACTTTCAGCAGTTTTTAAATTCCGGATTCTATGTACTAGGAAATCAAGTAAGTGCTTTTGAAAAGGAATTTGCAGCCTATTGCGGAACTTCCTATTGCGTTGGTGTGGCAAATGGTTTAGATGCGCTTCGTCTTATTTTAGAAGGCTATAAAGTCTTGGGGAAACTAAAAAACGGCGATGAAGTTTTAGTGGCTTCCAATACCTACATCGCAACAATAATTGCTATCAAACAAGCTGGTTTAACTCCTGTTTTAGTGGAAGCTGAAAACGAAACCTATTCCTTTAATATAGAACAACTAGAAAAAGCAATCACACCAAAAAGCAAAGCCATTATGCCGGTGCATTTGTATGGGCAAATTACCAATATGGATATTATTATGGCAATAGCTCAAGAAAACCAATTATTAATAATGGAAGATGCCGCCCAAGCTCATGGTGCCATTTACAAAGAAAAAAGAGCCGGAAATCTTGGTGATGCCGCTGGATTTAGTTTTTATCCCACAAAAAATCTAGGTGCTTTAGGCGATGGCGGTGCAGTAACTACAAACGACGCTACTCTGGCTGAGGCTATTCAAAAACTTCGCAATTACGGAGGAAATAAAAAATATGTGTATGAATTATTAGGAATCAATTCGCGTTTGGATGAAATTCAAGCCGGATTTCTTCGGGTAAAATTACCTTATTTAGATGCCGATAATGAACGAAGAAGAGCGATTGCCAAAGAATATCTTGCTAAAATTACAAACCCTAAAATAACACTTCCTCAAGTGGAAAATATGGAATCGCACGTATTTCATCTTTTTGTGGTTCGGGTGGCGCATAGAGATCATTTTCAAGCGTATTTAAATACCCATGGTGTAGGTAATTTGATTCATTATCCCATTGCGCCTCACCAGCAAGAGGCCTTTAAAGAATTTTCCCATTTGCTTTTTCCGGTTACTGAAGAAATTCATCAATCCATACTAAGTATTCCTATGAGCCCTGTTTTGTCCAACGCCGATGTGGCAAAAGTTATAGAGGTTGTAAATTCGTATTAAGTGAAACTCCTAAAAAAACTTTTTAACGAAAACATGCTATTGAAGGTCACTTCCATGAACGCTGTAGGTGTTTTGGTAAGAATTGTTGCCGGATTTATCACACAAAAAGCCATTGCTGTTTTTGTTGGCCCCCAGGGAATGGGTGTCGTGGGTAATTTTAGAGATTTTCTCGCTGCCATTCAATCGGTTTCTACATTGGGAATTACTAACGGCATTGTAAAATATGTGGCAGAATTTAAAAAAGAAACCAACAAACTTTCGCAAGTTTTAAGCACTTCACTGATATTAATTATAGGTGCTTCAAGTGTTAGCGCTGTGGTTATTTTTTTTACGGCTTCTTATTGGAATTCCAGTATTTTTGGTGAAAAGTATGACTTTACTACCATCATTCAAGTTTGTGCCCTTGCCATTCCAATTTATGCTTTAAACTTTCTATTAGTTGCTATCATCAATGGCTATTCAAAATACAAAGAGTTTATCGGTATTAACATTGTAAGTAACATTGCTGGAGTTGTTGTAACGGTGGTATTGATGTGGCAATTTCATCTAGAAGGCGCTATTTATGCTGTACTTGTTGCTCCATTATTAGCCTTTGTAGTTACCATTGGATTTATCTATAAAAAAAGGGGGAAGCTGCAATTATTTTCTTTAGAAAATGGTAAAGTTGATAGTCTGAAAAAATTGAGTTCTTATGCAATTATGGCTTTACTTTCCACACTGGCACTTCCTGTGGTGAGAATTGCCATTCGCGATTATATTGCTGAAATAGAGGATGAAGTAGCAGTGGGATATTGGGAAGCTATGAACCGACTTTCTAATTTTTACTTAATGTTTATCACCACCCTGATGACACTTTATGTGCTTCCTAAACTTTCCGGAATCAATTCTAATAAGGGATTTAGAATAGAAGTAGCTAATTTTTATAAAACCATTTTACCTCTTTTTGCTGCTGGCTTATTACTCGTTTATTTCTTGCGAAATTTTGTGATAAACGTATTGCTAACTACCCAGTTTGCACCTATGGAACCACTGTTTGTTTGGCAACTTTCCGGCGATTTATTTAAGGTGGCTTCCATGGTAATTGCCTATCAGTTTCTGGCAAAAAACATGTTTTGGTATTATGTGATTTCTGAAATTATTTCTTTGGCAATCATTTATGCTTCCAGTATCTTCTTAATTAGTAGATATGGATTTGTGGGGGCTTCTATGGCACATTTATTTAGTTTTGTGCTTTATTTTTTTATGGTTGTCTTTATTCTAAGAAAAAAATTATTTAGTAAAGAAACGTAATTGATTTTTATACATTAGCGTAACCAATTTATGATTTTGTATGCTTTTTAATACCGTTGATTTTGCGATTTTCTTTCCACTGGTATTGCTCTTGTATTGGACGGTATTTAAAAAAAACATCACCCTTCAAAATAGTTTTCTCATTGTAGTTAGTTATTTGTTTTATTCCTTTTGGGATTGGCGTTTTCTTTCCCTCATTTTCATGAGTTCTTTATTAGATTTTATTGTGGGGTATTATCTGGGGAAAACTTCCAATAATCAAAAAAGAAAGCTACTATTAGCGGTAAGTTTGTTTTTTAATTTGGGCGTTTTAGCGGTTTTTAAGTACTTTAATTTTTTTGTAGAAACGTTTATTGAAATTTTTGCACTTTTTGGAAGTAAATTTGAAAGCACTACCTGGAGTATTATTCTTCCTGTTGGCATTAGTTTTTACACGTTTCAAACCTTAAGTTATACCATTGATATTTACCGAGGAAGAATTTTACCTACTAAAAATATAATTTCCTTTTTTGCTTTTGTATCCTTTTTCCCTCAATTAGTCGCTGGACCCATTGAACGAGCTTCCAATTTATTATCGCAGTTTGAATCTAAAAGACACTTTGATTATTCCGAAAGTGTGGACGGTTTACGCCTTATTTTATCCGGATTATTTAAAAAAATGGTCATAGCCGATAATTGTGCGTTATTAGTAAATGCCATTTTTGCAAATTATCAGGAGGCAAGTGGAAGCACTTTACTCCTTGGTGCCGTATTTTTCGGTTTTCAAATTTATGGCGACTTTTCCGGCTATTCAGATATTGCCATAGGCACTTCCCGATTGATGGGGTTTCGTTTAATGAAAAACTTCCATTTTCCCTATTTAGCAGTTAATGTAGCCGATTTTTGGCGAAGGTGGCATATCTCTTTATCCACTTGGTTTCGTGATTATGTCTATATTCCCTTAGGCGGAAACCGAGTTTCTAAAACTAAATTGGTCATTAATATCTTTATCGTGTTTCTCCTCAGCGGACTTTGGCATGGCGCGAACCTTACTTTTGTGTTTTGGGGATTTATTCACGCACTTTTTGTGGTGCCGGTTATTTTTATTGGCACTAATAATGAGTTACAAAAAAGCGGGTATTTACCAAGTTTGAGAACTATTTTTCAAATAGGGATTACTTTTATAATAGTTACTTTAGCATGGGTATTTTTTAGGGCGGAAACCATTACAGATGCATTGCAATACTTAAAAATTATTTTCTCTGAAAGTCTGTTTTCTGTACCTGATGTTCCAAAAAAAATAGTGTTTTTTCTGTTTTTATATATGGCTGTGGAATGGCTACAACGAAACAGAGACCATGTTTTAGATATTGCATATATTCCATCTAAAATGCTAAGAATGGCAATTTATTATTTTATTGTGTTTCTCACTTTTTATTTTGCAGGCGATTTACAACCATTTATCTATTTTCAATTTTAAAAAATGAAAAAGTTTTACGTAAAAATAGGGTTGTTTTTAGTTCCGGTTTTACTGGTATGGCTTGCCTTAGAGGTTTTTTACAGAACTGTTGAAACCAATTATACCTATAAAAATAAAGCCTTAGTTGAAAATTACAGCGATATTGAAGTCCTTATTCTTAGCAATTCGCAGGCATTTTATGGTATCAATCCCAATCGCTTTACCCAAAACGCATTTAGCCTTGCAAATATAAGCCAGACGCTTTATTTTGACCAACTTCTTTTAGAAAAACACATCGATAGTTTACCCAATTTAAAAACTATTATTTTAACAGTGAGCTATTTTACGTTAAGCTTGAAAGACAATACCGGAGAAGATATTTGGCGAAAGTATTTTTACAACCAACAAATGGATATTGAAGTGCCTCATATTTCCTTTTTTGACCCTAGAAAATATAGTCTTTCACTTTCTAGAAAATTAAAAAACTCTGTGGAAACCTTTCATGAATTTAGAAACTTTGGCACCCTAATTTCTTGCGATGTCAAAGGTTTTGGAAAGTATTTAAAACCAAGGGCCAAAACAGATACCGAAGTCATTGGCGCAATGATTGCCAAAAAACATGAAGATTATTCTATGGATTTTGCGCTAAACCAAAACAGATTGCTACAAATTATCGAAAGATGTAAAGCTAAAAACATTAAAGTGTTACTTGTAAATACTCCTGTATCCAAAGCATATTACAAAAATTTAATCCCTGAAAAAGTAGAAAAAATCATCGCTACCTGTAACGCACTTGCTTGGAATAATGCAAATGTAAACTATGTAAATTTCTGGAATGACACTCGTTTTTTTGATGCAGACATGCGCGATGCTGACCATTTAACGGCGGAAGGTGCTGAAAAACTCAGTAAAATATTAAATGAGGTATTACTTTCTGATTAGGGTTGTTTATAGATGGTTTTTTATTTAATTTTTTTTTGCTAAAAAGACAAAAAACAATGTGCAAGAATCAGAAAAAATAAAATACTAGTTCTCAAAAATTAGGTTCTATCCGGATACCTTTTTATACACTTCCAAATACTTTTGTGCTACGCTTATATAATGATGTTCTTTTTTTACAAAAGCACTTGCATTTTTTCCTATTCGTGTTATTTCTGAAGGATTTTCTATCAACCAACTTAATTTTTCTACTAAATAATCTACATCCGGGAGGGCATTAATGCAGACTTCGTTTTCTGTTATGCCATAATGGTCTAAAAATTCTTGCTCAGCACCGGTAAAAACCACTTTTCCCTTTGCCATTGCTTCCAATGCATTGAAACCCTGATCATAAGCATACACCATATCCAGTAAAATATGTGCACTGTTATAATGCTGAATATATTGGCTATAAGGCAGATTTCTCGTCACTGTTATTTCAACTTTATCATTGTATTTTTTAGCAATAATTTTCAAAGCGTTTTCAAAATAATGACAGCCTTTTTTTAACTCGGTCATGCTGTTAATCCCTAAAAAAATGTGGGTTTTAGAGGAAAGATTTCCGTTATTTTTAATTAGGGTTTCCGTATGTATGGGATTAGGAATTAGTTGTATAGTTTTCGGATTGTTTTGTAGGGCCAAATAATAATCGATATCAGAAGGTATGATACCATCTATGAAGTTTTCAAAATAGGCATAGTATTTTTTGTAGGTGGGGGTAACATAACTATATTCAAATTTAAAAGTTTCTTTGCTATGTTCACCCAGCAAAACAGGAGTGAGTATGTGATATTTCATCTTGTTTTCTAAAAGATATTCCATAATGGGTGTGTCTGTGCCACAAGCACATAAAAAAAGTTTTTTATTGTGTTTTTTTAAATAATCTAATTGTTTTTTTTGAAGGAATAAAGGGGTTTTTAATGCATTTGAATTAATGAATTGCACCACATCATAATTTTTTAATTTCTTTTGATACCAATAAAACCGAAAAGCACTTTCATACAATGCCAAATCAATTGTGGTAAGTTTATAAAAGGCTACTTTGCATTTTCTGGTAAACCAATTAAAGTGAAGTACCTTGGGTTTTATAGAAATATCTACCGGATAATTTTTAAACAAATCGCCATCGCCTATAATAGTAACGCTATGTCCTAAATGTATTAGACCTTCTTTTAATGAATTATGCAGTCGGCTATACTCTCCTACAAGAAGTATTTTCATTGGTTTTTATTTAGGATAAAGGTACAAAATAGCTATTTATAATGGAAAGACAGTACTTAAATTAGTAAATGGTTCGTTATATATTCTGTTCAAAACGAAAAATTATGTAGGTTTGCTAAGCAATAAAAACGATGCCTAAAATTACTAAAATAGCTCTTGTAGGGTACAAACTAAGTCACGGAGGCGCCGAACGCGTCCTTTCTGATTTGTCTATTTATTTTAAAAAAATGGGTTTGGATGTGCATATTCTTGTTATGATAGATCAAGTTACCTATCCTTATGCCGGAACATTATTGAATTTGGGCAAACTTCGGAATGCTTCCAATTCAATTTTTAACAAAGTGAAAAGGTTTATAGCGTTTAGAAACTATGTAAAAACAGAGAAATTTGATGCTATAATCGACTTTAGGTTTCGGGTGCATTGGTTACAAGAAATTTTTATCTATACATTTATTTACAGAGGTATTCGCATTCAAACCATCCACAGTGGTAGGTATTTTTCGTATCTTTTTAAAAATAAAGCACTTTCAAAATATATTTTTAAAAATTTTAATGCCATTGTTTGCGTTTCTGAAGGACAAAAAAATGTGATTAAAAAGGAATTACATTTTCAAAACCTCGTTACTATTAATAATGCTGTGGATATCGAAGGCATTCAAAATAAGCTGCACACAACCATCGATTTAAACTATACATACATCATTGCCGCGGGCAGATTTGCACCTTCAAAACAGTTGAATCGTTTAATAGAAACCTATAGCAGTTCCAAATTGCCCAATTTAGATATACATTTTGTGTTATTAGGGCAAGGGGACGAAAAAGAAGTACAAATAATAAACAATAAAATAGCGCAAGTACAGCTTTCGGATAAAATTCATTTACTAGGATTTAAAGACAATCCATACATATATCTAAAAAATGCCTTATTTTTGGTGCAAAGTAGCCTTTTTGAAGGATTTCCTATGGTTTTGTTGGAAGCCTTAGGGTGTGAAACTCCGGTAATTGCGTTTGATTGTTTTTCAGGACCCAACGAAATTATAGTTCATGAAAAAAATGGATTGCTGGTAGAAGACCAAAATTTTGAGGCTTTACAATTAGCAATGGAGAGAATGGTTGACGATACTCATTTATATGCAGCATGCAAAAAAAATAGCCTTTGCAGTATTCAAAAATTTGATATGAAACACATTGGACAACAGTGGATGAAATTGCTTGAAAATTTAGCGGTAAAAAAATGAATGTAGAACTAGTTACATTGCCAAAAATAAAAGACCCAAGAGGCAATTTGTCTATCCTTGAAAAAGATATTTTGCCCTTTGAATTTAAAAGGGTTTATTATCTATATGATGTGCCAAGTGGCGCGGAAAGGGGAGGTCATTCACACAAAAATTTGCAACAATTTTTAATTGCCATCAGCGGTAGTTTTGATGTGCATTTAAACGACGGCTTTACCCAAAAAACAATCACTTTAAACAAACCCAACGAAGGATTGCTTATTCATCCCGGAATATGGCGGGAACTCAAAAACTTTTCCTCAGGGGCAGTTTGTTTGGTAATTGCATCTAATGTGTTTGAGGAAGAAGATTATATTCGTGATTTTAAAACTTTTGTAAATAGCAAACAAAAGGATGCTCTCTAAAGAAACCACACTTATCTCTATTGGCGATTTTGTTGATGTTTATCAAAAATTGAAACAAAAAGGTCTTGCAAAATTTCTTTCCTTATTTCATCTACAAGCAAGCAAAAGAGTTTCTGGAAAATGGGATAACTATCAAGCAGCATCTGATTTTTGGATTATTCCGGAATTGCAGGCGTATTGGAATCAAAAAATTTCCGGCAATTCGGCGGTGGAATATGAAGAGTATGTAGCAAAAAAATATTTAAGCGAGCCAAAAGGATTAAAAATCCTCTCTATAGGCTGCGGCGAAGGGGTTCATGAGCGAAATTTTGCAAAACACCTTAAAAATTCTGAAATAATAGGAGTGGACCTTTCTGAAAAAAGGATTCAAATAGCTACAGAAAAAGCTAAAGACGAACAGCTTCACATTAGGTATTTTGCTGAAGATTTTCGAAAATTAGATTTGCTAAAAGGTTCGTTTGATGTTGTTTTATTCAGTTCGAGTTTACATCATTTTACTTTTTTAAGTCGGTTTTTAAAGGAAGACATACGCCCACTTTTAAAAAATAAAGGATATGTAGTGGTTTATGAATATTGTGGTCCAAACAGGCTGCAATGGAAAAATAGGCAACTGCAACAAGCAAATGTACTTTTAAAACAATTGCCCAAATCCTATAAAATGCTCCTCGATGGCAGCACTATAAAAAAGAAAGTATATCGTCCCGGACTTTTGCGCATGCTGCTCGTAGATCCATCTGAAGCTCCTGATTCCTCCAATTTAAGAAACGCCATCCATCAAAATTTTGAAATTGTTGAAGAAAAAATGTTGGGGTGGAATATCTTGCATATTCTTTTAAAAGGCATTGCCCATAATTTTTTAGATAGCACAAACCAAACAAAAGAGTGGTTGCACTTTTTAATACAAAGAGAAGAAGAGTTTGTGCTAAAAACCAAAGAAACCGATGCCATTTTTGGGGTCTATCAAAAAATGGAAAGATGAAAAATTTGCTTTACATAACGCCACGTTTGGACGGCTCCGGTGGATTGCCTAAAATGTTTTCTGTAAAGACAAAATATTTAGTGGAACAATTGGGCTATCAAATTACCATTTTAACCACAAATGCGCGTTCCAATTCTTATTTTTTTGATTTTAGCAAAGCAACTATTCGTAACCAACATATTCCCGGCAAAGGACTTTTTTACTTTTACAACTACCTGAAAATTGTTAAACAACAAATCAAAAAACAAAACCCCGATATTATTGTTATTGTTGACAATGGACTTAAGGGTCTTTTGTTGCCCTATTTTTTAAAAAACAAAAAAAACACGCTTATTTTTGAACAACATGGTCACCGTTATTATGCAGATTTTGAAGAAAATAGTTCTTTTCTGAAGAAAATAAAACAAAAGATTTTAAATAGTTTCGTTGACATTTCTATTGCTAAAGTAGATCAATTGGTTGTTTTAACGCCGGAAAGTAAATTGGAATGGAAAACAAAAAAATGTATCGCCATACCAAATCCGGTTTGGTTTGCGCCTTTTTATCATAATGCACTAACCCAAAAAAGAGCAATCGCCGTGGGCAGACAGGTGTATGAAAAAGGATTTGACCTTCTCCTTGCTATTTGGAAACAAGTGGTTGCCGATTATCCGGACTGGATTTTGGATGTTTATGGCGAGAAAGACCAAGAATTAGGATTAGAAAAATTAGCAAAGGAATTGCACCTCGAAAAAAACGTACATTTTCATGCCCCGGTACTTTCTATTTTCGAAAAGTATAAGGAGGCTTCCGTTTTTTTAATGACCTCCAGACATGAAGGTTTTGGGATGGCTTTAGTAGAAGCCATGGCTTGCGGGTTGCCTTGCATTGCTTTTGACTGCCCCACAGGTCCAAGAGAAATTATTGAAAATGGAAAAAATGGGTTCCTAATCCCGATGTTCGACCAAAATGAATACGCGATTAAAGTTAAAGAAATTCTTGAAAACAAAGACTTGCGATTGCAAAAGGGAAACCAAGCACTACAAAGTGTAGAGCGATTTAAATTAGATGTGGTTATGCAACAATGGGATGATTTATATACTTCTTTTAAATATAAATATTAAATATTGTCTAGTTAAAATTATAATACTGAAAAGCTATTAACTAAGAGAAATGTAAATTAGTTTATCATTTTTTATGTTTTTTTAAATTTAGCCCCAGCTGGGCTAGGCGTAAACTTAAAGAAATTGTAATAGTCAAATAGGACCCCAGAGGGGTCTAATATGTATAGAAATTATGTTAGTGTCGCACGACCCGACCCTGGAGGGGTCGAACCCTATTTCTTGCATACAATTGACATACATAGGAAACCAAACCTAATTAAAAACCAGCGGATATCAGTTGCATCCATGTCATCCCTGCCTACCGGACAGGCAGGTGCGTGCTATTTTACATTAGCAATAACAATTGTATAAATAGAACACAGTTGACGCTGATTAAACAGATCTTCACGGATTTTTTGTCGTGTATTAAAAAAATTTATTATAAACGCTTCTTGATTTTTAAGTAGTAATTTAGTTTTAACACATCAAACAAAAGCAGCGAAGGGTTTCGGGAATTGAGGTTTTTTAAAATCAAAAATTCTAAACCCGTTATTGCAAACCCAAAAACACCACCCAACTTTCTTTTTTGTAATGCTACATACGCTTTTTGAATAGGGCGGTAGTTGTTTGGAATTTTTCGTTCCTTTTCCAGTTTAGATAATGTTTCTAATCCTTTTTTGGTTTTTAGGATAAAGGAGGTATTAGTTTCTAAACCATAATGAATGATTGGATTATCGATATGTAATACCTGTACGTTTAGGTTTTCGAGATTTCTTGAAAAAAGCACATCCATGCCATAGGTGTTTTCAAAAAAAGTATTGGCTTGAAGAAATACCTTTTTTTTAATTAAAAAGCATTGTGAAATAATAGAAAGATAAGGCATTTTTTTGCGAGTAGAAACGGTTTTAGCTTCTCTGGCTCTGCCATATTTCCAACGAAGCATTTTTGATTTTTCGGGTGGATTATTTTCATAGGAAATCCCGCCAAAAACGACATCAGCATGGGTATTTTCTAGGTTAAAAGTTTGGATAAAGGTATTTTTTTTAGGAAGTACATCGGCGTCCATAAACAATAACCATGCATAGTTTGCTTTTTGAGCCAAAAAATTTCTGGTTGCCGTTCTACCTTTATTTTCAAGTAGTTCTATACATGTACAGTGGGGATATTGCTTTATGGTTCTGTTTTTTACTTTCAGCTCCTCTTTTGTAGAAGCATCATCCACCACAATAATTTCATACGCATAAGATACTTCTTCAAGTTGTTTGTATAATACGGCAACAAGTGAAGTTATGTCGTAATTGTATGTTGGGATAAGTATGGAAAGCATTTAAATTGTGATTACACCGTTTTCTGCACCACTTCAAAAATTTGATTTTCATCGCATTTTAAAGTTTTGGAAGGATATTTTAATAACAAAGCATAATCGTGCGTTGCCATTAAAATAGTATTTCCGTTTTTATTGATTTCTCGCAACACCTCCATAACTTCCACAGAAGTTTGGGGGTCAAGGTTTCCGGTAGGCTCATCGGCAAGAATCAATTCAGGATCATTAAGTAGGGCTCTGGCTATGGCAACACGCTGTTGCTCGCCACCCGAAAGTTGGTAAGGATATTTAAACCCTTTTGTTTTCATATCTACTTTGCTCAGCACTTCTTCTACTTTGCTTTCCATGGCGGTTTTATCAGTCCAGCCGGTTGCCCTTAATACAAATAATAAATTGTCATTTACTGTGCGGTCGTTCAGCAGTTTAAAGTCTTGAAAAACTACGCCCAACTTTCGCCTTAAAAAGGGAATGTCTTTTTCTTTTAAAGTGGGTAAATCAAAATCTACTATATGACCTTCGCCTTCTTGTAAGGGCAAATCGCCATACAAGGTTTTCATAAAACTACTTTTTCCTGTTCCGGTTTTCCCGATGAGATATACAAATTCGCCTTTGTCTATAGAAACGTTTACATCAGAAAGGATAAGGGTTTCTCGTTGAAAAATAGAGGCGTTTTTTAAAAACAATACGGGTTTAGACATAGTAGAATTATATTGAAAAAGCGAAATTAACTTTATTTTAAATCATGCAACGTGTAAAGATAGAAAAAGTTATTTGGTTTGGTTATTTGATTTCCACTAACGATTTTTTAAGGATAATTTATTCGAATTTTTTTTGTCATTTTATACTTTGTGGAGGTTATCGTTACCGTTACCGTTTTCTCTTGAATATTTTCCAACGCGATAGATGCCACTTCTGTTTGTGCATATTTTTTTCTGAAAACCACTTTTTCATCGGCTTTGATTTCCACTTCATACTCGGAATCCATAATTTGCTCCACTGGACGGACAAGCAGCCCACTAATTTCCTTAGCAATTTCAATAATAACAGGGTCTTTTGATTTTACTGGGACGGAAACGGTGTCTTTTTCTAATGCAGGTTTTGGAATTCTTACTTTCGGAAAACATTCCGCTGTGGGCAAACTGGGGTTGATGCTCAGTTTTACAAAACCATTTTGGTCTGGTTTTAAATGGGTATTGGGCTGTAGATGAATGCCTTTTCGCGCTTTAAAAGTAACCGTACTGGAATCTCTAAAAGTTTGATTATTAATTTTCAACATATACGGAGCCGATTTTAATACAAACTCAAAACGGTAAAAATCCCTTCCTGAAATTTCAACTTCTCCTTTTTCTTGCTGCATGGCATCTGCCATTTTTACGGCTTTGAAAGCATCTATTCTTCCGGCTCCCACAAGCATTTTAAAGGGTTCGTTTCCGGGTAAGTTTTCTATATCGGCTGCGGTTAATTTCATGATGCTTTCCACCTCCGCGCTGCCCAAACAATAATTGGCAGACCAGATTAAGCCAATAACGCCGGTAACCACAGCTGCTGAGCTTGAGGATGCTCCTCCGTATTGTTTGTCTTCCATTTCACAATCTGCACTTCCCAGTAAAAATGTATCAGCTGGAGCTGCTATGTCCACCGCTAGATTGTGCTGGTTTGCCCATTGAAGGTTAATGGGTATAATTTTTCCATCTACAACTTTATGTCGTCGTACGTGTCGGTCACTATATCTGTCTAAAATAATATCGACGCTTTTTTCATCAGCGATAATGCAGTCTTCCCAATTTTCGCAATCTGCAAAAACGGTGGTTACGGAAATTACTCTTTTAAACGAAGCAGGATAACCGTAATTTGACGACTTATCTTTGAGATTTGGGTTGCAATTCAATTTGTTACCGGCTCCGGCTACTATTAAAATTCCCTCATCATAATATTCATTTATTCGTTCTTCTACATTTTTATGATAAGCCCCAAAACCGCACAACACCCAACTCGCATTAATTACTTTAGCTCCTGCCTCCACAAGTTGTATGATATAATCAAATTGACCGTAACCATTGGTAATCATATCACACTCCGAACAAATTCCGGGCATACCAAAAGCATTGTCACTTCTAGCACCTATAATTCCGGCTACATTGGTGCCGTGCGAGCAAGTAATTCCTTTTTGCACGTTTAGATATTTTAGATAGTTGCTAATTCTACCTTGTAAATCTGCATTAGTTGAATCTACTCGTGCATCAGAAATGCCGATAACTACTTTTTTATTTCCTTTGGTAATTCCCCAAGCTCCGGGCGCATTTATAAGATCCAATCCGTTTAGTGGATATGGTGCGCCAAGGTTTTCCACCGGACTGGTAGTGCCGTAATCATTGGGATAAATTTCGATTTTTGGAGGAAAATATTCACCTATTTTTGAATATTTTATTGGATTTAATAGCTGTAACTTTTCTAATAGTGCTCTATTATCGGTGGTTAATCGATATACCATTTGTAAATTTTCTTTTTGGGTATTCGGAAAAGCGCGTTGCAATGCAAATACTTTATATTGGTTGTAAATTTCATTTTCTTGCCTACTTTCTAATGAAAATACCTCTAAAGTGCCATCCTGATTTTTAGTGATTTCTAGGGATTCAAAATTGGGAATGCTTACATGAAAAAAATAGCGATCCTCCTGTTGCTCTTCTTGTGAAAAAAGAAAAGCAGTTGAAAAGCCAAAGATTAAAAGTGCTAGTTTATTCATTTTTAAGCATTTGTATCTGTTCGCTTAAAAAATCAATCTGTTTTTGTTGTTTGATGGTATGCAGCGTTAGTTCTTCTATTTTTTCAAGCAACAACAAATTCATTTCTTTCAACGAAAGTCCATCTTCTTTTAAGGAAGCTGCAGAAGGAATTTTAGGCAAATGGTGGTTTTTTTGAATAAAAGTTTCTATTTCTCCCAAACTTAAAAAGCGATAATCACTTTTCAAGGAAGAAATTCCGGTGTAATAGGTTTCAAAAACATAATCGGGTGCCACAGCACCGTCTAAATCGACCAAAACTTCTTGGGTGTGAATGCTGCCCTTAACTGTTAGCATGGCATCCGGGGTTTTTGTACCAATACCTACAAAACCATTTTTGATTTCTGTAATGTTTTTAAAACCAGTAGCTTGGCAACTTCCTATAATGGGGAAAAGCAGCATGAAAAGTATGAGTGTCTTTTTCATAAAAAGTTTTTTGTTTAGTAAGGTATAAAAATAAGCTTTATTGTTTTTCTTTAGAAGATATTCAAAAATAAAATCAAGAATCAAAAATGGCTTTGCAACTTCTAGGTTTCTTTATAGGTAAGGAGGGGTGTTGTGTCGGGAAATTTTAACCCTAAAAAAATAGATAGAACACGAAGTAACTTTCATAAATATAGGTTATTTTTGTAGAAGTATAAAATTTAATCCAATGGAAATCATCATTATAAACTCGCCCAATAAAGTGGTAACTCAAAAAATAAAAGATTTTTTAGAGCCACTAAAAGTACCCTTTGAATTAAAAAGTGAATCCAAAAAGGATGAGGTGTATGACCCTGAATTTGTAAAAATGGTTTTAAAACGTTCAGCAAATGCAAAAAAGGGCAAAGTAACTGAAATTAATCCAAAAGATGTATGGGGAAGTATAGGATTAAAATAGAGGAGGAAGCGAAGAAAGACCTTCAGAAAATCTATAAATCAGGCGATACATCTTCCATAAAAAAATTAGAAAAAATAATTCTTGAACTTTCAGAACATCCAACCCTTGGCATTGGCAATCCCGAAGCTTTAAAACACAGTTTATCGGGCTATTGGAGCCGAAGAATCAACAAAAAAGACCGTCTTATCTACCGAATTATTGAAGAGCCAGAAATGTTAGTTGTCATAATTTCAGCATTGGGGCATTATTAAATTGGCGTTATTTTTAAATGCCACAAAGTCGCAGGCAAAAGAAACTCTCTGCAATAGGTATTTACTTCACCACAAATCCATAAAGTTAGTAAATAGAACACCTAGTAAAACACTTTTTTCAACCCATCAAAATGTACATAAAAGTACAACATTCCTAAAATTCTCACGTTGTACTTACGATAATAATTAATAGATTCATATATCTTTGGCCACTTAAACCTACCACTAAATGAAAAGATACCTCACGGCATTAGTACTTGCATTTTTATTTACAACTTCTTTTTTTTATTCGCAGCAAACGGCAGTTTTTACAAATGATTTGGCGGCATTTCAAGATGCAGTTGCTTTGTACAACAACCAGCAATATCTTGCAGCGCAAACGCAGTTTACAAAAATAAAAAACACGACAAAAAACCAAAGTATAGAAGCAGATTGCAGCTATTATATTGCAAATGCAGCCATACGGCTAAATCAGCAAAGTGCCGATGCTTTAATGGAAAAATTTGTGGAAGAATACCCAACCAGTACCAAAAGAAATAGTGCTTTTCTTGAAGTAGGAAATTATTATTTTGAAAGCGGAAGGTATCCACAGGCAAGAAAATGGTTCGATAAAGTGGAAGAACGCAATCTAAGCCATGCCGAAAAAGAGAAATTTTATTTTTACAATGGCTATGCTTTTTTTCAAACAAAAAGGCCTAGTGAAGCAAAAAAATATTTAAACCGAGTAGCAAATTCTAAGGAATACGGGTCACAAGCCAAATATTATTTGGGTTATATGGCGTACGAAGGCGATAATTATGAAGAAGCAACCCAGCTTTTTGAAGAAGTAAAAGACAAAGAGCGATATGCCGAAGATATGTCCTACTACCAAGCAGATATGAATTTTAAATTAGGAAAATTTCAAGAAGCTATCACCCTCGGCAAATCGCAGTACGACAAATCCAGCCCTCAAGAAAAATCGCAACTGTCAAAAATAATAGGAGAGAGTTATTTTAATTTGGGCGAATATGAAGCTGCAATTCCTTACCTAAAAGAGTACAAAGGCACTCGCGGAAAATGGAATAACACCGATTATTACCAACTAGGATATGCCTATTACAAACAAGCAGACTACGCAAATGCCATTGCAGAATTCAATAAAATTATCACAGGAAAGGATGCCGTAGCACAAAACGCCTATTATCATTTAGGCGAATCTTATCTAAAACAAAACCAAAAACAGCAGGCTTTAAACGCTTTTAAAAATGCTTCTGAAATGAGTTTTAGTCCACAAATTCAAGAAGATGCTTGGTATAATTATGCTAAATTGAGTTATGAAATTGGCAATGCCTACACTAGTGTGCCGCAAGTACTCACTTCCTTTTTAGAAAAATATCCAAAAACCAACAACAAAACGGAAATTGAGGATTTACTTATAGATTCCTACATAACTTCTAAAAACTTTAAAGAAGCACTTAACTTATTAGAAAACAACAAAAGTTTTGAAAATAAATTGGCTTACCAAAAAGTTGCTTTTTTTAGAGGGCTGGAGTTGTACAATGAAAGCAATTACAACGATGCAAAAGTGTTTTTTGAAAAATCATTAAAAGAACCACGAGACGCTCGTTTTACTGCTCGAGCAACATACTGGAAAGCCGAAAGTGATTACCAGTTACATAATTTTGAACAAGCACTTATCGGGTTTAAACAGTTTAAACAATTGCCGGAAAACAAAAACACACCTGAAACCACTAACGTTGATTATAACATAGCTTACACCTATTTCAAAACCAGAAATTACACCGATGCTATTACTTCTTTTCAACAGTTTTTAGGAAATACAAACATCGATAATCAAAGAAAAAAAGACGCCAATTTACGACTTGGTGATAGTTATTTTGTTTCTAGCCAATATTGGCCGGCTATGGAAAATTATAACAAAGTAATTGCCATAGGAGGTGCTGATGCCGATTATGCAGCCTATCAAAAAGCCATAAGTTACGGTTTTGTGGATCGCACAAATACAAAACTAGAAGAGCTTACTGCATTTGACAGAAGTTTTCCGAATTCTGGGTATCGTGATGATGCGCTTTATGAATTGGGCAATACCCATTTGGCTTTAAATAACAATGCAGATGCAATAAAAACGTATGACA
>MNYN01000085.1 GCA_001873105.1 Flavobacteriaceae bacterium CG2_30_34_30
AAACCTGACCTCCTGAACGGTACTGGGAAGCTCGCATAATGATGTTTGTCGTGCCTGCAATATCACCAAAAGCGTAATCATTAGGAGTTAAACCCATAGAAAAATCTCTATTTCTTTGAGCATCGTTTAAACCGCCCCAATCAGACCATTGCGGTCTGCCGTCAAATTGTTTGTTCATTTCAAGGCCATTGATAAGTACTTTTCCACTGGAATTATCTAGTCCTCTAGGTCTGAAAAATGTTGCGCTAAAATCGAAGGATGCTGCATTTAGAAACACATCGTTTGATGCTTGTAACAATCCGGATACATTAGTAGAAGTACCGTCATCTTGGTCAAGTTCATCATCTGCAAGAGCTATGGTTCCAATTTGTTGTTGAACTTGTGTGAAATCAACCTCTAAAAGGATTGGGATTAAATTTACAGTACCTCCAGATTGAATAGTAATGGGCATGCGAAGTTTTGTATATCCATTTTTTTCAACAAGTAAAACTTGTTCTCCTTTAGGAAGGTTTGCACCTTTTAATGAAAATTCACCTGTTGCATCTGTTGTTGTAGTAAAAACAGTTCCTTGAATACTAATCTGGGTGTTAGGGAGTGGTTCCCCTGAAATTAAATCTACTACTTTACCCTTTACTTCTGCTTCTTGTGCAAAAACGTTTGCCAGACAAAAGAAGAAGAATAGTAAAGTTATTATTCTTTTTTTCATTCGATTTTTGGTTCTTTAGATTAACTAATTATTATTAATGTGCTGCAAATTTACATTATTTATAGTAATTATTTACCTTTGGCGTGGCTTTTGCCCATAGCTTTACAAAAACTTAATAACAGAACTTTACAGAAACTTAATGCCATTGCTTTATGAGATTATTAAATTACTGCTTTATAGCAGTTTGCCTTTTTAACCTATATACTTTTAAGGCTCAAGAAAAAAAAGAATACAAAGTTAATGCTGTAGCTTTTTATAATGTAGAAAACCTTTTTTCTTTAGAGGATGATGCATTCACAGTATATCACGACAGAACAGTGAGGGCAGATGCTTTTTACACCCAAGAGGTTTATGATGCAAAACTTAAAAATATTGCTAAAGTTGTTTCACAAATTGGAAGAGAAGTAACAGGAAATACACCAGCTATCATTGGTTTTTGTGAGGTAGAAAACAGAAAAGTAGTGGAAGATTTAGTGAATCAGGAGGCACTTCTTGCTAGTGATTATGGAATTATTCACTACAATTCTCCAGACAGACGCGGAATTGATGTGGCTTTAATTTATCAAAAAAAACTTTTTGTTCCTACCAATACCCAAAGTAGAGAATTAGTGCTTTATAATAATAACGATGTAACGCAAAGAATATATACAAGAGATCAGTTGGTAGTAAGTGGATTGCTCGATGGAGATAAAGTGCATTTCATTGTAAACCATTGGCCTTCAAGAAGTGGAGGGGAAGAAAGAAGCCGTCCCAATAGACTGAAAGCCGCGGAACTAAATAAAAAAATAATCGATTCTCTTCATTCTATAGATCCATATGCTAAGATTATTAGTATGGGTGATTTAAATGATGACCCTACAAGCCAAAGCCTTAAGAAAGTTTTAAAAACAAAATCTAAAAGGGAGGACGTACTTATAAAAGAATTGTATAACCCAATGGAAGAAATGCATAAAAAAGGACTTGGCACATTGGCTTACAGAGATGGTTGGAATTTATTTGACCAAACTATTATTTCAGCAGGTTTACTTTCAAAAGACTATTCAGCCTATCAATTTTATAAATCAGGAATTTACAATCCTCCGTATCTTGCAAATCCAAGAGGTAGGTATAAAGGGTATCCGTACAGAGCCTATGCCGACGGAGGTTTTACAGGAGGGTATAGCGATCACTTTCCGGTATTTGCTTTGTTGATAAAAGAAATTTCAAAATAAAACAAGACTTATCCTTAAACAGAAAACTCCTGCAACAAGCAGGAGTTTTCTGTTTTTAAAAGACTTACCTTATTTAAGAAGCAAACCAATGACCCCAAGGTATTCTGCTTAAAACAAGCAATAATGCTATGGTATAAAACAGAGCTAACATTTTAAACTTGCCTTTAGAGGTAAGTTGTTTTTTGTGTTTGGAATAGCCAATGGTTATTAAAACAACTGCTATAAGCATAACAAGTGGATGCTCTACTGCAAAAAGGCGTAAATCGCTATTGCCCATTATGTCAGCCATGGTTAAATCGTCTCTAGTAAAAGAAGCGAAGCCTAATGCAGGATGCGAAAAATAAAGGATAAACCCGATTAAAACCTGAATGTGCGTAACAATTAAACCAAAAAGAGAAATTCTAAAGTCCTTCGCTCCAAAAGGTTGGTTGGAGAAATATTTTATAAGAGCATTAAGCGATGCTAATAAAAGGATTAAGAGCACTAAGTACGCCCAATAACTGTGCAAAACATCTATAATTCTATCTAAAGCCATACGTTTTGATTTTAATTAAAAGCAAAAATAGTGTTTATTTCAATAAAAAACCACCGCTTGTTGCCAAGAAGTGGTTTTTTGAATTAACACTATATTATAAATATATTAGAATATGTATTTAAGGCTTGCGTTATAGGTTGCTCCTACGCCTAAGAAAACTCCAAAAGCATCTGCTTGATTGATATAGTCTTCGTCAAAAACATTATAAACATTGCCTCTAAATACAAAACGATTTTCACCGAAATTAAATTTATAGGTTACACCTACATCAGCTAAAGTATATGCGGGTAAACTTACTGGTTGAAAAACGGTTCCGCTTTCAGATGCATTAATTACATCAACTGGATTTACTTGTCCGTAAAGGTCAGCATAAATATTATAATCGGCATCTATGGTTAGTCCTTTAAAAATATCAACACTTCCTCCAAAACCAAAAGAGGTTTGCGGAGCGTTACCAATTTTTGTGCCGGTAAGATCTATACTTCCATCTGTAATGGTAAATACAGAGGTTTCATCGTTTTGACGTGTAAATGGGGTTGTGCCATCAAACTCCCAGTTTCCAATGGATCCGTAGCTTCTAATTCTCCAACTTCCAAAATCCGGACGGTATTCTACTTCATACTCAAAGCCTTTGTGTACTTGAGAGATATCAGTAAATCTATCAGTAAAAAATATAGGATTATCAGGATCTGTATTGTCTTGACCGCCACGAGCTAAGAATCTATTTCCCCATTCCGTATAATATACATCTATATTAATTTTTAAATTGTTGTTTTTAAATCTATAGCCACCTTCAACGCCTAAAATTTCTTCATTATCAACATCTGGTTTTACTAGTTCGTTAGAGTTTCTTATATCCACAAAAATGTTGTCTAAATAAGGTTGTCGAGAATAAAAACCAGCATTTGCGAATATGGTATGGTTTTCAGTAAAGGCGTAGGAAGTACCTCCTTTAATATTGTACCCTTCTTTGTTAACTTGATCTGATTTTCCTAATAATTCAGGTGCTCTTACTATAAAATTTTCCTCTCTTTCATAAGATTGTGTAGATACAGCACCTTGAAGAAATGCAGAAAATTTAGTGGTTGCATATTCTATTTGACCAAAACCACCTATGTAGTTTATGGTTTCCGTATAGTCATAAGCTACTCTGTCTTTACTGTCTGCAAAATCTGAAAGAGAACTCCAAGGATCGGCTTTAAAAGTGTTTGTTAAAACCCTGTCATTGTCTAAGAATCCATCAAGACCTAAAAGATCATTAATTTGTCTCCAGTGTGATCCTGTATAAGTTCTTGCGTCAAAACCAACATTAAAAGACCAGTTTGTTTCTGTTTCTATATTCAAATTGGAAAGTAAACCATACCAATCATGGTTGTTTACGGAGGATCTAATTATTCTTGAGTTGGCATTGCTTCCTATTCCGTTGTCTGAATTGTCTATGTTATTTTGAACTATTTGATCAAAATCAATTCTTCCGTTTTCATCTCTTACTCTCGAGGCTCTGCCTAAAGGTCCGGTACCACCACCACGACCCCAAGAGGCATAAAGTACAGAAGATAAATCTAATTTATCATTTATTTTAAAATCCCAGTTTAAATTAGCTACAGGTTTGTGGTAATAGTTTCTGCGTTCTGTTTTGCGTTCTCCGTTTAAGAAACCTGAGTTGCCGTTGTATTTTTCACCTCTTAATTCATAAGTTTCTAGTGAGTTAGAAAAGTTTTGGTCATGTCTTTGTGGCGCTCCGGTAATTAAAAAGTTAAAGGCGTGTTTTTCGCTTGGTTTATAACCCACAGAAAACAAATAGTTTTGTCCCTGACCTTCAGTGCCTTCTGACCATTTTCTATAACCTTGCCAATGATCTACTAGAATAGAATATGCCCAACCTTTTTCACTTAGTCCTGAATTATAACTTCCAGTTCCTTTAAAGTAGCTGTCGTTACCTCCTAAAAACCGAACAAAACCACCCTCTTTTTGATCTGTAGTTTTTGATATGATGTTCACTGTTCCACCAACTGAGGAGATAGCTAGTTTTGATGATCCTAGACCTCTTTGTACTTGAATTGCGTTTGCTACATCACTCATACCAGCCCAGTTTGACCAAAACATTCTCCCATCCTCAACACTATTAATAGGTTGTCCATTTAAAAGAAAAGCAGTGTTTGTGTCATCAAAGCCTCTTAAAAAGATTCTTGAGTCCCCAAAACCACCTGCTTGGTTAGATACATACACAGAAGGGGTGTTTTTCATTGCTTCTGTAAATTCAACATTTCCTGTTGCTTTGGCTTGTATTTGTGCTGCAGAAATTGTAGAAACTGCCACAGGTGTTTGTCTGTCAGCAGCAAGATCGATAATTCCTTTACCAATAATTACTACTTCATCTAATGCGTCTGCATCAGCAGCTAATGAAATGGTTCCAAGATTAGCAGTCCCATTAATTAAAGTGAATGTTGCTCTAGTTTTTACAAATCCTAGATAAGAAATTTCAAGAGTGCCGGAATTTGTATTCACATTTAAGGAAAAATTTCCGTCAAAATCAGCAATTGCTCCGTTTGTAGTTCCGGTTTGCAAAATATTTGCACCTGATAAAGGATCTGTCGAGTTTGATCCCACAACTTTTCCCGTTACAACTCCTTGAGAAAACCCAAGCGAGCAAATGAAAAGGAACGTAAATAGTAATTGTTTTTTCATAATAAAAAGTGTTAGTTAAATTTTTTACAAAAGAAAGTATATTCCATCATTTCAAGCTTAATTAATTGTTAAGAATAATTGATATTATCAATAAAATAATACAAAGGTAAAATTATTTATATGTAGCTTACGTCCAGTATTTTAAACTTTTCAACTTTTTTATTAACAAAAAATTATGGTAAAATAAGGTGTAAAAAATGGTAATAAATCCATTTTTTATTGAAAATCTTTTTCTGGGATGTTGTCTATTTCAACCTTTAATGTTTTTATAAAGTTGAAATAGTTTTCTTTTAAATTTTCTTTTATAGGCTCTGCGGCTGGAAGCTTTATGGCATAAGGGTCTACTTGTTTTCCGTGGTACCAAAAACGATAGCACACGTGTGGGCCTGTAGCCAAACCGGTGCTTCCCACATAGCCAATAATATCTCCTTGTTTTACTCTTTGACCTACATTTACAGCTCTTTTAGACATGTGTAAATACTGTGTAGAATAAATGCTGTTATGTTTTACTTTTACATAATTGCCATTTCCGGAGGTATAGCCGGATGCTTCAACCGTTCCATTTGCTGTGCTCATTATAGGGGTTCCGCTTGGTGCGGCATAGTCTGTTCCGAGATGTGCTTTCCAACGTTTTTGAACGGGATGAAATCTATTTTGTGTAAAACGTGAGGATATTCTACTGTAATTTAGGGGTGCTTTTAAAAAAAAATTTCGAAGGGTATTAGCTTTTTCATCATAATAATCAGCGGTGCCTTGTATACTGTCTGTTACATACTTAAATCCATAATAAGGTTTACCATAGTGGTTTAAAAGGGTAGCTTCAACACTTTCAACTCCTGCATAAACAGTGTCGTTTATGTAAATTTCATTGTAAATAATTTTAAAGTTATCGCCTTTTTGAAGTTTGAAGAAATCTACAGTCCATTGATAAATACTTGAAAGCTCGTGAACTAAAGTCTGGCTTAAACCTTCCTCTTCCATCGATTTTGAAAGAGATGAATTAATGACTCCGGAAGCCATTTTTCGTTTTATGGTTATAGGAAGTTTGTCACTATAGGTTTTTATGCTATCGCGTAAATCGATAACCACATAATCAATACGTGTGGATTGGTAAATAAATACCTGAGTTTGATGTAATGAGTCCTTAGATTTTAAAATCGTGTAGGGTCTTCCGGCACGGATTTTGGAAACATCAAAATCTGCTTTTACTTTGTTGACAATATTAAAAACATTTCCGGGGGAAACGCCTTGCCTATCCATTATAAAGCCAAAGGTGTCTCCTTTTTTTATGGTGTCTCTAACTACTTCAAAATCATTTAGTTTGAACCCAAATTCTTCAATAATTTTGATTTGTTTTTCTGGTTCAGTTTCACTTTCTTCAATTTTGTTTTTGCAGTTAAAAAACAAAAGGGTAATTAGGATAAGGGGAATTATTTTTTTCAAGAAGCGTTATTTTTAATCTAATTTAAACATCATTGCCCCAGTTTTCTAATTCATCTGAAGTCCATAAGCTTGGGAAAAAGATTCTTTTTTGGTATTTAGGATGCATATATTTTGCCCATTCACTACCTCCAGTTGCTTTGACAATTTTATTAGTATCACCACCTGAAAGATAATAGTTTGCAGCATGGTAATGTGCCATTACCCAAGTAATATTTACGGTGTAATCATAATGCCTCATGGCATGAATAAGGTTTTTTTCATTTCTTACTTCTTCGGGTAATGTTTTAAACTTAGAATATAGATTTATAGTATTGTACTCTTGCGTAAAAGCAACAAACTCTACTCGATATTTTTCTTCAAAGGCATTTAATAAAAAGGATTTTTTCCCGGTGGTATAATCTTTACCGGCAGCTTGCCAATACAAATGTTCTAAAGCGTGTTCATAAGGGGTGTTTCGGTCTATTGTTTTTCGAAAACGGTTGTCTATAAGGTTTATTAACTCGGTTGAAGCAAATTCTATTTTTCGGTATTGAGCGCTTTGAAAACCACTCGCAGGAGTTAATGTGGTTCGGAATTTCATATATTGTTCTGCATCCATGCCTTCTCGCATTATGTTGAAGGAGGATGTGAGCATATCAAAATATCGGCTAATACGCATTAATTTTGACGAGAAAAATGCAGCAGTAATTTGCTCTTGATGCGCTACTTGTTCAATTTCCCAAAGAATCATTTTAAACAATAATTCATTTACTTGATGGTACATAATAAATACCATTTCATCTGGAAGTTTGGTGCGTTGAATTTGAAGGTTTAAAAGAGCGTCTGTTTGAATATAATCCCAATAAGTAATGGGTTTACTATGTAATAAACCCTCTAAATGCACATTGACATCTTGACCTAAATCCAAAAATTTTTTGTCTAATTGCTCGATGAGCTCATTGGTTTTTGAGGATATTTGCATAAAAATTAATTTGCTATTATTTTAAACCAGTGTTTTAATCCTTTGTATTCGTCTAAATCGGCGTTTATGGAACCTACAGCTAGATCGGCTTTGATTTTTAATGGAATTTTATTGTCATCATCAGAAATCCAAACGGTTAAACTTTCTTTTTCTTTGAAAACACGACCCGATTCTACATAAGGCCTAAAGACCAAAGTTGATATGCTGCCAAATTTAGTTTTTATTACTTCCTTACGCAAAAACTTTAAGCGAAATTTAAAATTTTCATCGCCATAAAACATATTAACATCGGTAAAATCGCCTTCTTTAAGTTTGGTTCTGTCAATTTGATTTCGCAAGTAATAAAAGGTAGAAATCATGTCTTGAACGCCTTCAGGAAATGAAATGGTTTCTTGGGTGTTGTGTTTTTTGTTAAATACTAATGCCTTCCTTTTTTTATGATCAAAATCTACTTGAAGGTTTTTTGTGTGGCCTCCTTCATCAATATTTCTGATAAAGCGATAGGGAATATCTTTTTGCTTGTCCATATAGGTTTCATAAATATCTTCCACTTTAAAAAATATTCTAGAAATTCCGGTATTTTTTCCATAGCCTTTTATGTGATATACTTCTTTGCCTTTCAAAATGGCATTATTAACTTGTAAGGTAGCATAACCGGCATTTATAAAACCATAGGAAACTTTAAATTTAAACCATTCGCCATCTTGATAGGATTTTTTTTGTCCATTTACCGTGATGCAAAAGATAATAGAAACTAGTAAAAGTAGATTTTTCATTCGTTTTTTATTGTTTGATATGGTCTATTGCAATTGTCATTCCAAATGTGATTTTAAAAACGCCATCGTAAATTAGATGGCGTTTTGTGATGAGTATACTTTATTTTAAAACTACAGTGTTCCTCTTAATGCTTGTTCTCTTTCAATGGATTCAAACAACGCTTTAAAATTTCCTGCGCCAAAACCTCTGGCTCCCATTCGTTGAATGATTTCAAAAAAAAGTGTGGGTCTATCTTCTAGTGGTTTTGTAAATATTTGTAACAAATAGCCTTCCTCGTCTGCATCTACTAAAATAGAAAGCTTTTGTAATTCGTTTATGTCTTCCTTCATCATTTTCATATGTGTACCCAATCTTCTCGGAATGTCATCATAATAGGCTTGTGGCGGTGGCGGTAAAAACTCGATACCACGTGCTTTTAATTGGGCAACTGTTTTAATGATATCGTCGGTAGCTACTGCAATGTGTTGTACTCCTGGGCTTTCATAAAAATCTAAATATTCTTCTATTTGTGATTTTTTTGCGGCTTTTGCTGGCTCATTTATTGGGAATTTAATTCTTCCATTTCCATTACTCATTACTTTGCTCATTAAGGCAGAGTATTCTGTATGTATTTGTTTGTCGTCAAAAGAAAGAAAGTTTACAAATCCCATGACATTTTCATACCATTTTACCCATTGGTTCATTTCGCCCCAACCAACATTTCCTACCATATGGTCAATATATTTAAGACCAACAGGCTCTGGATTGTAATTTGATTTCCATGGTTTATAGCCCGGTAAAAAGGTGCCATGGTAGTTTTTTCTTTCTACAAAAATATGTACGGTTTCACCATAGGTATGAATTCCGGAGCGAACTACTTCACCGTGTTCGTCTTTTTCAACCGTGGGTTGCATAAAAGGTTTAGCACCGCGTTTTGTAGTTTCTTCAAAGGCACTCGTGGCATCTTCTACCCACAAAGCAATAACTTTAACTCCATCACCGTGTTTTGCAAGATGCTTATTTATGAGAGAATTGCTGTTTAAAGGGGTTGTTAAAACCAAGCGTATTTTATCTTGTTTTAATACATAACTGGCTCTGTCTCTTACACCGGTTTCTAAACCTGAGTAGGCAAAAGACTGAAAACCAAATGCGGTTTTATAGAAATGAGCAGATTGCTTGGCATTACCTACATAAAATTCTACATAATCGGTGCCTAAAAGCGGCAAAAAATCTTGTGCTCCTTCAAAAATTTTCTCCAGACCGTAGTCAACAGATTTTACTTCTTTACTCATTTTATCTCTTTTTATGGATGATTTACTATGGTAATTTTTTTCTAATTTATTTTACTCTAACCAGGATTGAAAATAGGTTTCATCTGCAATTTTCATTGCTTCATCTGTAAGCATTAATGGTTTAAAGGTATCTACCATAACAGCGAGTTCTTCTGTTTTTGTTTTTCCTATACTTCTTTCATAGGCACCCGGGTGCGGACCGTGAGGAATTCCAGCAGGATGTAAAGAAATATTGCCGGGAGAAACATCGTTTCTACTCATAAAATCGCCATCTACATAGTATAACACCTCATCACTGTCAATATTGCTGTGGTTGTATGGAGCGGGTATAGAAAGTGGATGATAGTCATATAATCTTGGCACGAAAGAACACACTACAAAAGCATCGGTTTCAAAAGTTTGGTGAACTGGTGGCGGTTGATGGATGCGCCCGGTAATAGGTTCAAAATCGTGTATGGAAAAGGCATATGGAAAATTATAACCATCATATCCAACCACGTCAAAAGGATGGGTGGCATACACCATTTCAAAAATTTCATCTCTTTTTTTAACTTTTATAATAAAATTCCCTTTTTTGTCATTGGTTTCTAGTTCATAGGGTTTGCGGATGTCGCGCTCACAAAATGGCGAATGTTCTAAAAGTTGCCCAAACCAATTGCGGTATCTTTTTGGGGTATAAATTGGACTTCTGGATTCTACAATAAACATTCGGTTGTCTTCTGAATCAAAATCTATTTTATAAATTATTCCTCGGGGGATTAATACATAGTCGCCGTATTTAAAATCGATGTTCCCTAAAAAAGTACGAAGTTTTCCGGAACCTTTATGAATAAAAAGCAATTCGTCTGAATCGGTATTTTTGTAAAAATAATCCTGTGTTTTATTTTGAGGTGCTGCTAAAACAATATGGCAGTCAGGATTGGTCATTACAATTTTTCTGCTTTCCAGATAATCTTTTTCGGGAGTTACCTCAAAACCTTTCAGTTTATACGATTTTAAATTATTTGGATTAACAATTTTGGGGGCAACGCTATACTGCCTAGTTATTTCTTTAACCTGAGTAGGGCGATGGGTGTGGTAGATATTACAATACATCCCATCAAAACCAACGGTTCCAAAAAGTTGTTCGTAATATAATGTGCCATCAGGCTTGCGAAATTGTGTATGTCGCTTGGGTGGAATTTTTCCTAATGTGTGATAGAATGGCATATAAATACTATTTGAAAGACAAATATCGGAAAAATTTAGAACTCTTTAGCTTAAGAAATTATTAAAACCAAAAGCCCAAACTCACATACCATTCATTTCTTTTTCTTTCCGGGGAATAGGAGTAAAATACTTCTAGTGGACCTATTATGGTTTCTGTAGCGCAACCTATAGCGTAGCCGCTATAATCAATACCATCAATCCATTGAGATGTTGTAAATAGTTTATCTCCTACGTTTGCAATATTGACCGCACCACTTATATAACTTTTTTTGAAAATCTGATAATTTAATCGCATCGTCGATTTTAAATAGGTATCGCCTCGCAATTCAAAAGCGTCATAACCAAAAAAATGAATAAAATTATTAAAAGGTTTATAGCCATAACCACCTACAAAAAAATCTAAGGTACTTGTGTTTTCTCCACCTATTTTAAAACCTCCTTCTGTGCTCGTATAAATAGAGATCTTGTTAATTGGTGTGAAAGCATATCCTAAAAATGCTCTGGCAATTGAAAATCTGTCAAAGGACTTATTTAAACCGGATGCTAATACATAAAAGTTAAAATTTCCTTCAAAAAAAACACCATTTTTTGGAAAATATTTATTGTCTAAATTGTCTAATTTTAGATTGCCAAAAGCACTAAAATAATTAGTATCTTCAAATACAGCTGCCTTATTTTGAATACTATCGCCAAGGGTTATGGATTGTAATTTTAGGTGTTTGTGTTCTACACCCATACCTAAGGAATA
>MNYN01000052.1 GCA_001873105.1 Flavobacteriaceae bacterium CG2_30_34_30
ACATAAACTAATTTTTTTCACTTTTTTTAAGAAATTTTTAAGAAATTTTTAAGAAATTTTTGAAATAGGGTAGAAGTCAGTTCATTAGGTATATAATGAAATAGGTTCCTCTTATTTTTTTACATAATATGCAATAAAACATTAAAAATAGTTAGCATAGGATATTATGAATTCATTACATTTTTAAAAAACTTCTCCAAAAAAATTGTATTGCAGAAATTTGTACACGACAAAAATTATTTTTTAAATTCAAAAACGCCTAAGATAGGCAGTATTTAAAAACCAGCGGATATAAGTTGCATCCGCGTCATTCGCCTGCTATTGCGCGTTATCAGGAACAATTATATAAATAGAGCACGCCTGCCTGCCGGCAAAGGCAGGGATGACACGAATTAAGCGGGTCTTCACGGATTTATTGTCGTAATCTAAAATGTTTTATTCTTTAAATGGCTAAATTTTAAAATTATAAAACAGTGCCACTCTCCCATCCTTTTCTTACTTTTGCATCACAAAAAGAACCCAGAAAATTTCTGATATGAATCTACACGAATACCAAGGAAAAGAAATATTAAACAGTTTTGGAGTAGAAATCCAACGTGGATACGTTGCACAAACCCCTAAAGAGGCTGTTGAAGTAGCAAAAAAGTTAACAGAGGAAACCGGTACAAGCTGGTATGTAATTAAAGCACAAGTTCACGCCGGTGGCCGAGGAAAAGGTGGTGGCGTAAAATTAGCCAAGGGAATTGATCATGTGGAGGAAGTTGCAGGACAAATCATCGGTATGGATTTAGTCACTCCACAAACTTCTGCCGCAGGAAAACATGTAAATCAAGTTTTAGTGGCTGAAGATGTGTATTATCCCGGCGAAAGTGAAACTAGTGAAATATATATGAGTGTGTTGTTAAACCGGGCAACCGGAAAAAACATGATAATGTACTCTACCGAAGGTGGTATGGATATAGAAACCGTTGCTGAAAAAACACCCCACCTTATTTTTACCGAAGAAGTAGATCCTGCTGTCGGGTTTATGCCTTTTCAAGCAAGACGTGTTGCTTTCAATCTTGGATTAGAAGGAAAAGCATTTAAAGAAATGACTAAGTTTGTAACGGCACTTTATACTGCTTATGACAAATCAGATTCTTCTTTATTTGAAATCAACCCGGTATTAAAAACCAGTGATAACAGAATTATAGCAGTAGATGCTAAAGTAACTATTGACGACAACTCTTTGTTCCGTCATAAAGATTACGAAGCAATGCGTGACATACGCGAAGAAAATGCTACAGAAGTGGAAGCAAGAGCAAAAGGTCTTAGCTATGTAAATCTTGACGGAAACGTTGGTTGTATGGTAAATGGAGCCGGGTTAGCTATGGCTACGATGGATTTAATCAAACAAGCAGGTGGTGAGCCGGCTAACTTTTTGGACGTAGGAGGTACAGCAGATGCCGAAAGAGTGGAAGCTGCTTTTAAATTGATTTTAAAAGATCCTAAAGTAAAAGCAATTTTAGTAAATATTTTTGGCGGTATTGTGCGTTGTGATCGTGTAGCACAAGGTATTGTGGATGCTTATAAAAATATAGGCACTATCAATGTTCCGATTATCGTTCGTTTGCAAGGTACAAATGCGGATATAGCAAAAGAATTAATCGATAAAAGTGGCTTAAATGTGCATTCTGTAATCCAGTTTCAAGAAGCTGCAGACAAAGTACAAGAAGTGCTTGCTTAACTAATTTACAAAAAAAGAATTTTTTTTAAATCCCAAGGCATAATACCTTGGGATTTTTTTGTTTTAAATCTCGCCACATTGTCACTTTAAAATCTGTTTTTCAAGACATTATGGCATTTTTATTAGAATGGAACTTAATTTGCATAGCGTACATGGAAATAAAGTTTAACCTTAAAACAAAAAGTCATGAGTGTAATTAAAAGAAATCAAGACAGCTGGCTTCCTTCTATTTTTGAAGATTTGTTTAATGATAGCCGGTTAGCAGATGTAAATCAATTTTCAACCACATTGCCTGCGGTGAATATCAAAGAAACCAAAGATGATTTTCAGGTAGATGTAGCAGTGCCAGGAAAGAAAAAAGAGGATTTTACTATTGAATTAGACCGGAATGTACTCACTATTTCTTCTGAAGATAAATCAGAGAATGAAGAAACTTCAGAGGATGGAAGATTTACCCGTAAAGAATTTAATTACTCTTCTTTTCAAAGAGCATTTAATTTACCTGAAACGGTAGAACAAGAAAAAATTGAAGCTACCTATACCGATGGTGTTTTGCATATTTGTGTTCCTAAACGAGAAGATAGCAAACAGAAAGCTAAGAGAATGATTGCAGTTTCGTAATTTATCTGCTTCTGCAGGTAAATGTTAATTTGGTTGGTTAGTTAGTTAATTGGACTGTTCCTTTCGCAATCGAGGGACAGTCTTTTTTAATTTCTATGGTTTCTAGGGCCTTTCCTTGGGGTCTTTTTTTCTATAGGTGTTTCAGAAGCAGCTATTTTTGTAGATGTTTTTACCATAGCATTGATTTCTTCTAATTCTTCCGAAGATAAATTACGCCAAGCACCGACTGCTAAATCTGTTAAAGTAATATTCATAATCCGAATACGCTTTAATGCCACTACTTCATAGCCTAAATAGTCGCACATTCGTCTAATTTGCCTGTTAAGCCCTTGAATCAAAATGATTCGGAATACAAACCTGCTGATACGTTCTACCTTACATTTCTGTGTTATAGTTTCTAAAATAGGTACTCCATTGCGCATTCTTTCTAAAAATTCATCGTTTACAGGTCGGTCAACAGTAACCATATATTCCTTTTCATGTTGGTTGCCAGCACGTAATATTTTATTGACAATATCGCCATCATTGGTTAAAAAAATTAATCCTTCTGAAGGTTTGTCCAATCGTCCGATTGGAAAAATACGCTCAGGATGTTTAATATAGTTTATGATGTTGCCTTCTATACGTAAATCTGTAGTACACGTAATACCAACGGGTTTATTAAATGCAATAAAAACTTCTTTATCGGTTCCTTTTAAGGGTTTACCATCAATGGTAATTACATCATTAGGCATAACACGGTCACCCAGTGAACTTTTTTCGCCATTTACGGCTATGATACCTTTTTCAATCAGGCTGTCTGCTTGCCGGCGTGAGCAATAACCACTATCGCTTATGGCTTTGTTGAGGCGAATGGAATCGGGATGGTAAGACAATGTATTAGGGTTTTTGTGGACTGCAAAGATACAGAAAACACTGCTTTGTAAAATTTATCTTTTGTAAAATATGTAAAGAGGTAATAAATAGCAAAATTCTAGTATGGCATACAAAATGAATGACTCGGAGGGTTAATAGCGATAAAATCACCTTCTTCAAAGAAGAAAATAGGGATTACAAACCCTTATGTTCCTTAAAATCTACATACATTCTTTCATAATTAGGAAATTTCATTTTACTGTTTCCCACTTCTTTTCGTTCCACAGAGTGTTGATTTCTAGGAGCTCGACCAAAAATTGCTCCTAGTGCTGCGTCTAAAAGGGGCTCGTTTACATCTCCTAAAACACCCAGATTGGCGTAATCTTCAAAAAGCTCTATAGTAGGGGGTAAGCCGTCCACAAAACCGGTTGTACCTATAGCGTTTGCCGTAGTAAAAATAAGTGGTTGTATGGCATAAAAATGCGATGGATTGGCATCCTGACGTCTGAAATTTGGTGCAGAACCATCATAAAAAGTCGTGGAAGCTTGAAATTTACCGGTGGTGGTACTTCCCACTTGTATCACTTCAATATAAGGATTCAAGCCGTTGATAACCAATTCACTTGCCGAAGCAGTTCTTCTGCTTGTTAGTATGTAAACCCTATTTAAATTTAAACTGTTTATTGCAGCACCGGTGCTAATGGTATTTGTAAATCGGTTAATCAACTGCTCAGGGTCTTCCGCTTCAAATATAGCTTGAATTTCAGGATTCCATACTTCAGTTGAAAATACTTGCCCGGTAAATTGCCCGGTTATCATACTGGACATGCCAATAGCGGTTCGTACAGAGCCACCACCATTATAGCGCAAATCAATAATTAAATCGCTAACCGCATCTGCCTTAAATTGTCCAAAAGCATTATTTAATTGAGTATCAAAATCTGATGTAAATCCGTTGTACATCAAATAGCCTATTTTTTGTCCATTAATATTTAAGGTACTTGCCAGATGAATTGGGTTTTCAAGGAGTTCAGTTTTATTCAAGGTAACGGTTTCTCCTGTTGGTGTAATGGTAACGCCATCAAAAGTGGCTAAACCAATATCATAGGAAGTCAAGCTATTAAGTAAACCAAAATTATCCACAGTGATTTGTGCACCATTAATTGTGTTGAAAATAATGCCTCGTTGTAAGCCTTTAGCAGCTGCATCACTATTCGGAATTATATACCGCACATAACCAAAAACGTTTGTTTGACTATTAGGGTAAAAAACCAAACCAAATTCCATACCGTTACTTACTGAAATACCTGCTAAAGCTGCTTCTAATTCTCTATAATCGCTAACCATAAAGCTAAATCGGTCTATACTTTGAGCAACTAGTCCTTCAAATAAATCTTCAGGAGTAGAAAAAGTGTTTAGAAATGTGTTTAATTCCCCTTGTGTTGCAAAACGATCATTTGCCAAATCTGGAACATCTGGTTTGTATAAATACCAGATATTCATGGCTTTGTAAATAAAATTTTGAATATCTAAAGTAGAAGCGGGTTGTAAATTATCGTCTAAGTCTTCAAAACAAGACACAAAACTAAATAAAACAGCTAAAGCAAGAATGCCTATTTTAAAATTTTTCATCGGAGAAATTTAATCGTATATTGTTACCAAACAACTAAAATAGTTAGTTTATTGCGATTTAAAAATAAATTGTAACAAAAACTGCGTATAATCGTCTTCCTTAAAGAAGTGCGTCATTACAACTAACCAAAAGCGAATGCAAAAACAAGAATTTTTAGATAGGATATTGCCTTTAAAAGATAAGGTATATCGTTTGGCCAAAAGAATTCTGGTTTCTCACGATGAGGCAGAAGATGCGGTACAAGAAGTTTTTTTGAAATTGTGGAAAGCAAAAGATAATTTACAAAATTATACCAAACCCGAAGCCTTTGCAATGACGATGACTAAAAATTATTGTCTGGACCGTTTAAAATCAAAACAAGCGTCTAACTTAACCATTGTGCATCATAATTTTAAAAGTAACGAGAGTGGGGTGGATGCACAATTAGAAGCAAAAGACGGAATAGGTATGGTTTTTGACATTATGAAGAATCTTCCGGAGCAGCAGCGCATCATCATACAATTGCGCGATGTGGAAGAATATGACTTTAAAGAAATTGCCGAAATTTTAGAAATGAATGAAACAGCAATTAGAGTAAATTTATCCAGAGCTAGAAAAACGGTAAGAGAACAATTAATAAAAAAGTACAATTATGGAATTACAAAAAATGGAGCAACTAATCGATAAATATTTTGATGGGAACACTTCTAAAGAAGAAGAAAAACAGTTGCATCAGTACTTTAAAAGTAATCAGGTTGCGACACATCTAGAAGTGTATAGAAGTATGTTTGCCTATTTTTTAGAATCTAAAAAAGAGGTATTTCCAGCGGAAGTTCCACTAGATGAAGTTTCTAAAAATGGCATGTTAAGTAAATTTAAAAGTTGGTATTCATTAGCCGCATTGCTTATTGTCGTTATAGGCATTACCTTTTTTATGCAACAAAATAGCAACCAATTAACCTCCGAAGAAAAGGAAGCCGTTGCTGCATTTGAAAAAACCAAAGAAGCATTAAATTATATTTCACAACAGTTTAATGAAAGCTCACAACAACTAGCATACATAACAGAATTCGGCACTTCTGCTAACAAAATTTTTAAATAATAAACATACTATTAATACCCATAAATTATGAAAAAAATAATATTAATACTCGCAATAGTTTTAGTTTCACAAAGTAACTATGGTCAAAAAAGTGTTTTTGATAAATTTGAAAATCAAAAAGATGTCACTTCTATGATTGTTACTAAAAGCATGTTTAAGTTGATGAGTAAAATCGATTTGAGCTCTAACGACCCTGAAGCGAAAAACTACCTTAATATGGTTGAAAATTTAGAAAACATAAAAATATTTACTACCGATAATGCTGTTACCGCTTCAGAAATGAAAAATACGGTGGACAGTTATCTAAAATCTTCCACAGCATTAACAGAATTAATGCGTGTTAATGATGATGGAAAAAATATCCGCTTTTATGTAAAAGAGGGTAAAAATGAAAATTTTGTAAGTGAATTGTTGATGTTTTTAGAAGATTCCTCTAGCAAAGACAAACAGGCAGTAGTGATGAGTATCACCGGAAATATTGACCTCAGACAAATAGCCCAACTCACCTCTGATTTAAAAGTGCCAGGAAGTGATCAATTGAAAAATGTAAAAAAGAAAAACTAATTTTTTGAAACGATGAAAACAATCGCAAAATTTTCCACATTGGTTGTACTTATTCTAGTAATGCTAGGATGTAGTAGTGAAACCTCTCTACAAAAATATTATGTAGATAAGCAAAAAGACAATGCGTTTATTAGTTTAGATATTCCTAGTAGCTTGCTTAGTAAAAAAGAAAACAGTTTAACACTAGAACAAAAAGAAACACTTAATAGCATAAAAAAAATGAATTTGCTAGCACTTCAAAATAAAGAAGAAAACGTAGCAATTTATGAAGTAGAAAAGGAACATGTAACCGCTATTTTAAATGATGCAAAGTACAAAACACTAGTGAAATTTGGTTCTAATACTAAGGGAGCAACTCTTAAATTTACAGGAGAAGAAGATGCCATAGACGAGTTAATTGTTTTTGCATCAGATGATAGTAAGGGTTTTGCTTTAATCAGGGTTTTGGGCGATAATATGGAGCCCAGTAAGATAGTGCAACTTATGGAAGGCGTGCATGAGGATAACTTTGATTTCTCCTTTTTAAAGAATATAGAGGCTGTGCTTAATTAAAAGTGAAAATAAGTAGAAACAAAAAAGTCCTGCCAATTGGCAGGACTTTTTTCATTTGCGAAATAATAGATTATTAAATAGGCATGTAGCCCTTATTTTACTTTGTTTACTATTGCGGTAAAAGCTTCTGGGTGATTCATCGCTAAATCGGCAAGAACTTTACGGTTCAATTCGATGTTATTAGCTTTTACTTTTCCCATAAACTGAGAGTAAGACATTCCGTGTTGTCTGGCACCTGCATTAATACGGGTAATCCATAAAGAACGGAAGGTTCTTTTCTTTGCTCTGCGGTCTCTATAAGCATAAACTAATGCTTTTTCGACTGCATTTTTTGCAACGGTCCATACATTTTTACGTCTTCCAAAGTAACCTTTGGCAAGCTTCATCACCTTTTTTCTTCGGGCTCTAGAAGCAACTGAATTTACTGATCTTGGCATAATTTTAATTTGTTTTTGTAGCAGGCGCCTTATATTGATAAGGACTTTTTGGGCCTGACTCCAGGGTTATTAAATAGGTGTAACCGGTAAGGTTATTACTTCAATCGAAGCATTAACTTCACGTTGCTCACGTCTGCTTTGTGTACCAAAGTATCGTGAGTTAATTTTAGCTTACGTTTTTTAGACTTCTTTGTTAAGATGTGGCTTTTAAACGCATGCTTTCTCTTAATTTTTCCGGTACCGGTAAGCTTAAAACGCTTTTTAGCACTGGATTTCGTTTTCATTTTAGGCATCTGTTCCTAGTTTTTAAATTATTTCGCAATTTATCTTTGTTTCGGTCCATTGTTTAAAGTGATTGTCCCGATCCTTCACTTGGTTTTAAAATTTACTTTGCTTTCTTTGGTGCAATAAACATAATCATACGTTTACCTTCTAGTTTTGGCAATTGTTCTACTTTTCCCAATTCCTCCAAATCTTGTGCAAGTCGAAGTAATAATATCTCACCCTGATCTTTAAAAATTATAGACCTTCCTTTAAAGAATACAAAGGCTTTCACCTTTGCACCATCTTTTAAAAATTTTTCTGCATTACGCTTTTTAAATTCATAATCATGGTCATCGGTTTGTGGTCCAAAACGAATCTCTTTTATCACAACATTTGAAGCTTTTGCCTTTAACGCTTTCTCGCGTTTCTTTTGTTCATAAACGTATTTTGAATATTCAATTACTTTACAAACGGGTGGTACCGCATTTGGCGAAATTTCCACAAGATCTAAACCTTGTTCATCGGCAATTTCTAATGCTTTTTTAATTGGGTAAACCCCCACTTCAACATTATCCCCAACAAGACGTACTTCTTCCGCACGAATTCTTCGGTTTATATTGTGCTGGTCTTCCTTAATTACTCGGGCCGCACCTTTACTTTTTTTTCTTCTAATTGCTATGGCTAAAAAATTTAAACGTTAAACTCAATTATATTACTTTGAATATCTTTTTTAATTACTTCAATAAACGCAGAAATAGGCATAGTGCCTAAATCACCTCCCGTGTGTTTTCTTACAGAAACGGTACCGTCTTTTTCTTCTTGTTCCCCTAAAATAAGCATATACGGTATTTTATTCATTTCAGCTTCCCGTATTTTTCGACCTATTGTTTCATTCCTATTGTCGGAGAGGGCGCGAATTTCGTCATTTTCTAGCAAATTTAAAACTTTTTTACTGTATTTCTCAAATTTCTCACTTAATGATAATATCATTACCTGTTCCGGTGCTAGCCATAATGGGAAATTCCCACCGGTATGTTCTAGTAAAATAGCAATAAAACGTTCCATGCTTCCAAAGGGAGCTCGGTGTATCATTACTGGACGGTGCATCTCATTATCACTTCCTTTGTAAGTCAAATCAAATCGTTCCGGCAAATTGTAATCTACTTGAATAGTTCCTAACTGCCAACTTCTACCCAATGCATCTTTTACCATAAAGTCTAACTTAGGACCATAAAAAGCAGCTTCTCCTTTTACTACAACATAATCTAATCCTTTTTCAATAGCTGCATTTAAAATGGCATCTTCGGCTTTTTTCCAGTTTTCATCACTACCAATATATTTTTCAGCCTTGTCTGTATCTCTAATAGATACTTGCGCTGTAAAATTTTCAAATCCTAAGGAACCAAAAACATACAATACTAAATCTATTACTTTTTTGAACTCGCCATCCAGTTGGTCTGGCATACAAAATATATGCGCATCGTCTTGCGTAAACCCACGAACTCTTGTTAAACCATGTAATTCTCCACTTTGTTCATAGCGATATACCGTACCAAACTCTGCATAACGCTTTGGTAAATCTTTATACGACCAAGGTTTGTAATTATAAATTTCACAATGGTGTGGGCAATTCATCGGTTTTAATAAAAACTCTTCCCCTTCGTTTGGAGTTTTTATGGATTGAAAACTATCCTCACCATATTTAGCAAAGTGTCCAGAGGTTACATACAGCTCTTTCTGACCTATATGTGGTGTTACCACCATTTCATATCCGGCTTTTTTTTGTGCTTTTTTCAAAAAGAGTTCTAAACGGTCTCTAAGTGCAGCTCCTTTAGGAAGCCATAATGGCAAACCTTGGCCAACTTTTTGAGAAAAAGTAAACAACTCTAGCTCTTTACCTAATTTTCTGTGATCTCTCTTTTTTGCTTCTTCTAGTAACTCTAGGTATTCTGTCAAATCTTTTTGCTTAGGAAAAGAGATGCCATAAATACGAGTTAATTGTTTGTTTTTTTCATCACCTCGCCAATATGCACCAGCAACACTAAGCAATTTTACTGCTTTAATAATTCCTGTGTTTGGAATGTGTCCACCACGGCATAAATCAGTAAAAGTGGCATGGTCACAAAATGTAATCGTGCCATCTTCTAGGTTTTCAATAAGTTCTACTTTATATGGATTGCCTTGTTTTTGGTAATATTGCAATGCTTCTGCTTTAGAAGATTTGCGCATCCTAAATTCATGTTTTCCTCTAGCTATTTCTAGCATTTTATCCTCCACCGTTTTTACTTCTTTGTCAGAAAATGAATAGTCGCCAAAATCAATATCATAATAAAATCCATTATCAATAGCAGGACCAATAGTTAATTTTATTCCGGGATATAATTCTTCCAATGCTTGCGCCATCACATGGGAGGTTGAATGCCAAAAGGCTTTTTTTCCTTCTGCATCATTCCAAGTATATAGAGTAAGTGTTCCGTTTTCATTTAAAGACGTAGTCGTTTCTACAACAGTATCGTTAAAGGTTGCAGAAATAACATTTCTAGCCAAACCTTCACTAATACTCTTAGCAACATCCATAGGAGTGATGCCTTTTGCAAATTCTTTTACGCTTCCGTCGGGTAAAGTAATCCGGATCATATATATATGTATAAAAATTTAAGAGTGCAAAGATAACACCTCTATATATGTAAAACAATACACCTTCACCTTATTATAATTTTTTTTTGGTTTTTTGCGTGAATGGTTTAAGTTTAATAAGCGCACCTATTCCTATCTTGACGTTTTGGGCGTTCCCGCCGAAAAGGCGGGCGGGCTTTTCGTTACAATCTTCCCGATGAAAAATCGGGAAGGATTTTCACTGCAAATAATAATTCACTGAACACCTATGAAAATAAACTTTAAGTGAAGTAATTCCTAACGCAAATGTAACTTTAACTAAATTTCAGCTACCTGATTTACTATTTGGTTAGGAATCCCTCCCTTTTGAAGATTTTAATTTTTAGAAAACCACTTTTACTTTGTTTCAAAATTTGGCAGTATAACAGTTCAAATTGGTGGTGAAAATTGTGTTTAGGTAAGATTTCCTGTAAAAAGTAATGTACAGGAAAATTATTTTATAGAAATTATTAGTACCAACCAAAACAAAATCAGTAGGTTAAAAAATGATCAACAAATTATTAACAAAATCTTTTACAAAACCCTTGTGAAACAGGAAAAGGGTTCTATATTTGCAGCCGCTTAGAAAAGGAAAAGAGTTATAAGCGAGACGTTCAGAAAAGGGTTGGAGAGTAAGAAAAAAAAAGATTTAGTTTTTTTCAACAAAAGTATTGCAGGAATAAAAAACTGTGTTATATTTGCAGCCGCTTAGCGAGGCAGAGATGTTTGGTTAAGAAAAGAGAGAAGAAAAAAGTTCATTGATATATTGAATTGACAGCGTATTTTTTAAGATTGGAAACGATTGAAAAAAGATACAGAGAATAAACCGAGTAAAAAAAACCTGAGAGTTATGGGTGAAAAACGATCAAGAGAAGTAGTTGTTAAAATTATTTAAGATTTAACGATGAAGAGTTTGATCCTGGCTCAGGATGAACGCTAGCGGCAGGCCTAACACATGCAAGTCGAGGGGTATAAAGTGCTTGCACTTTAGAGACCGGCGCACGGGTGCGTAACGCGTATGCAATCTACCTATTGCAGGGGAATAGCCCAGAGAAATTTGGATTAATGCCCCATAGTACTATTGAATAGCATTTTTTAATAGTTAAAGATTTATCGGCAATAGATGAGCATGCGTCCTATTAGCTAGTTGGTGTGGTAACGGCACACCAAGGCAACGATAGGTAGGGGTCCTGAGAGGGAGATCCCCCACACTGGTACTGAGACACGGACCAGACTCCTACGGGAGGCAGCAGTGAGGAATATTGGACAATGGGCGAGAGCCTGATCCAGCCATGCCGCGTGCAGGAAGACTGCCTTATGGGTTGTAAACTGCTTTTATACAGGAAGAAACATCCCGACGTGTCGGGACTTGACGGTACTGTAAGAATAAGGATCGGCTAACTCCGTGCCAGCAGCCGCGGTAATACGGAGGATCCAAGCGTTATCCGGAATCATTGGGTTTAAAGGGTCCGTAGGCGGGCAGCTAAGTCAGTGGTGAAAGTCTGTGGCTCAACCATAGAATTGCCATTGATACTGGTTGTCTTGAATTACTATGAAGTGGTTAGAATATGTAGTGTAGCGGTGAAATGCTTAGATATTACATGGAATACCAATTGCGAAGGCAGATCACTAATAGTATATTGACGCTGAGGGACGAAAGCGTGGGTAGCGAACAGGATTAGATACCCTGGTAGTCCACGCCGTAAACGATGGATACTAGCTGTTGGACCGCAAGGTTCAGTGGCTAAGCGAAAGTGATAAGTATCCCACCTGGGGAGTACGTTCGCAAGAATGAAACTCAAAGGAATTGACGGGGGCCCGCACAAGCGGTGGAGCATGTGGTTTAATTCGATGATACGCGAGGAACCTTACCAGGGCTTAAATGTAGTTTGACCGATTTGGAAACAGATTTTTCGCAAGACAAATTACAAGGTGCTGCATGGTTGTCGTCAGCTCGTGCCGTGAGGTGTCAGGTTAAGTCCTATAACGAGCGCAACCCCTATCGTTAGTTGCTAACAGGTTAAG
>MNYN01000057.1 GCA_001873105.1 Flavobacteriaceae bacterium CG2_30_34_30
AATTTCTAGATAAATTTCCTGCGCAAAAAAAGAATTACAAAAAGTAACACCTATATTAATGAGTAAAAAAAGGAAATAATGCGTTCTCAAATAGAATGAATAAGGGTATAAATGTAACGCAATACAATCTTTTTTCTTGTCTTATGGAAAATAAAAAAAGAATATGTAAAAATTAATTCTTTTAGATTTGAATAATTGAGATTTATTTTTACCTTTGCCCACCCTTAAAAGAGGGGATATTATATTTAAATTATTGTAACAAGTATTTTATATGCCAACAATTTCACAATTAGTACGAATAGGAAGAACCAAAATAACCAAGAAGAGTAAATCGGCTGCTTTAGATTCGTGTCCTCAAAGAAGAGGGGTTTGTACTCGTGTATATACAACTACTCCAAAGAAACCAAACTCTGCAATGCGTAAAGTAGCAAGGGTAAGGTTAACCAATGGAAAGGAAGTAAACGCATACATCCCAGGAGAGGGTCACAATTTACAAGAGCACTCGATAGTATTGGTTAGAGGTGGAAGGGTAAAGGATTTGCCGGGAGTTAGATACCACATCGTTCGTGGAGCCTTGGACACCGCTGGTGTTGCAGGTAGAACGCAAAGAAGATCTAAATACGGCGCAAAACGCCCTAAAAAGTAAAAACCGTTTTACGTTAGTAGGAGGTTGTTAGGTTTGAATCTAACAAACACTTTATAACCAAAACAAAAACTTAACAAGGAAGACATGAGAAAAAAACAGGCTAAAAAAAGACCTCTTTTACCGGATCCAAAATTTAATGACCAGTTAGTAACTAGGTTTGTTAACATGATGATGTATGATGGTAAAAAATCAGTCGCTTTTAAAATTTTCTACGATGCAATTGACATTGTAGAAGAAAAGAAACAAGACGATGAAAAATCAGCTTTAGAAACTTGGAAAGATGCATTATCTAATGTAATGCCTCACGTTGAAGTAAGAAGCCGAAGAGTAGGTGGTGCTACATTTCAAATCCCAAACCAAATTCGTCCGGACAGAAAAATTTCCACCGCCATGCGATGGTTAATTTCTTATTCCAGAAAAAGAAACGAAAAATCTATGGCGCAACGATTAGCCGCAGAAGTACTTGCTGCTGCTAAAGAAGAAGGTGCTGCGGTTAAAAAACGTATGGATACGCATAAAATGGCAGAAGCTAATAAAGCATTCTCTCACTTTAGATTCTAAAAAATTATAATGGGACAAAGAGATTTAAAATATACAAGAAACATTGGAATTGCTGCACATATTGATGCCGGTAAAACGACAACAACCGAGCGCATTCTTTTTTATACAGGTGTAAGCCACAAAATTGGTGAAGTACATGATGGAGCTGCCACTATGGACTGGATGGAGCAAGAGCAAGAACGTGGTATTACCATTACCTCTGCCGCTACAACCTGTAACTGGAAGTTTCCACTTGAAAACGCAGAGCCTACCCCTGAAACTAAATCCTATCACTTTAATATTATTGACACTCCCGGTCACGTTGATTTTACCGTAGAAGTAAATCGTTCTTTACGTGTCCTTGATGGATTGGTTTTTCTTTTTAGCGCCGTAGATGGTGTGGAGCCACAATCAGAAACTAACTGGAGACTTGCTGATAATTACAAAGTTCCAAGAATGGGTTTTGTAAATAAAATGGATCGCCAAGGCTCTAATTTCTTGATGGTTTGTAAACAAGTTAAAGAAATGCTTGGCTCTAATGCAGTGCCAATTGTGCTGCCTATCGGTGATGAAATTGATTTCAGCGGAATTGTTGACCTTGTAAAGAATCGTGCTATAATCTGGCATGACGAAACCCAAGGAGCAACCTTTGATGAAATTCCAATTCCTGAAGAAATGAAGGAAGAGGTTGCTGAATACAGAGCAAAACTTATAGAAGCAGTTGCCGAATATGATGATACGCTAATGGAGAAATTCTTCGTAGATGAAAATTCCATTTCTGAAGATGAAGTTCATGCTGCTTTACGTGCCGCTGTTATGGATATGAGTATCATTCCTATGATTTGTGGTTCTTCCTTTAAAAATAAAGGAGTGCAATTTCTTTTAGATGCAGTTTGTCGCTACTTGCCTTCTCCTATGGATAAAGAAGCAATTGTCGGGATCAATCCGGACACTGATAAAGAAGAAAGAAGAAAACCGGATGTAAAAGAACCCTTTGCTGCATTAGCATTTAAAATTGCAACCGATCCCTTTGTAGGTCGTTTAGCATTTTTCCGTGTGTATTCCGGCAGATTAGATGCAGGTTCTTATGTGTTGAACAACCGTTCAGGTAATAAGGAACGTATTTCAAGAATATACCAAATGCACGCCAATAAACAAAATGCCATCGATTTTATTGAAGCAGGAGATATTGGAGCTGCAGTAGGATTTAAAGATATAAAAACAGGAGATACCTTATCTGCTGAAAAACACCCTATCGTTTTAGAAAGTATGGTTTTCCCAGATCCTGTAATAGGAATCGCAATAGAACCAAAAACGAAAGTTGATGTGGATAAATTAGGAATGGCGTTGTCTAAACTTGCCGAAGAAGATCCAACATTTACCGTTAGAACTGACGAAGCATCCGGACAAACTATTATTTCCGGAATGGGCGAGCTTCACTTAGATATTATCGTGGATAGATTACGTCGCGAGTTTAAAGTAGAAGTAAACCAAGGAGAGCCACAAGTAGAATATAAAGAAGCTATTACAAAATCGGCTAATCATAGAGAAGTTTATAAAAAACAATCAGGTGGTCGTGGTAAATTTGCGGATATAGTATTTACAATGGAACCTGCGGAAGAAGGAAAAGTTGGTTTAGAATTTGTAAATGTTATCAAAGGTGGTAATGTGCCTAAGGAATATGTTCCAGCTATTGAAAAAGGATTTAAAGAAGCCATGAAAAATGGTCCTCTTGCCGGATTTGAAATGGATAGTATGAAAATAACCCTTAAGGATGGATCTTTTCACCCTGTGGATTCCGATTCATTATCCTTTGAACTTGCTGCAAAAATGGGTTACAAAGCCGCTGCTAAAGCTGCAGGTTCTGTAATTCTTGAACCTATTATGAAAATAGAAGTTATCACTCCAGAAGAAAATATGGGGGATATTGTTGGAGATCTTAACCGTCGTCGTGGTCAAGTAAGCGACATGGGCGATCGTGCAGGAGCTAAAACCATCAAAGCAACCGTTCCATTATCTGAAATGTTTGGATATGTAACTACGTTAAGAACTTTATCTTCAGGAAGAGCAACCTCTACAATGGAATTTTCACATTATGCGGAAACACCTTCTAATATATCTGAAGAAGTAATTAAAAAAACAAAAGGAGCTAACGCTTAATTTTAACAGAGATGAGTCAGAAAATAAGAATAAAACTTAAATCTTACGATTACAATTTGGTGGACAAATCTGCTGAAAAAATCGTAAAAACAGTAAAGAGTACAGGAGCCATAGTAACAGGACCAATCCCGTTACCAACCAATAAAAAAATCTTTACCGTATTGCGTTCTCCACACGTAAACAAGAAATCTAGAGAACAATTTCAATTGAGTTCTTACAAAAGATTGCTTGATATTTACAGCTCTTCTTCAAAAACCATTGATGCTTTAATGAAATTAGAGTTACCAAGTGGAGTAGAAGTTGAAATTAAAGTGTGATAAATAATTATTGATTGAATATTAACGATTAACGATTGAAGATTTAAATAAATAGAAATCTTACATCAGAAATTATAAATCCCTAATATTCAATCCCACATGTCCGGAGCTGCGAGCGAAGGAAAAACGGAAAAATACATTCAGGGTTGAAAGTATTTTGACCCTGTTTTTTTTAAATAAATTGAATAAAAACGAGTATTAATTAATAATTAAATAAATATGTCTGGGTTAATTGGAAGAAAAGTAGGCATGACCAGCATCTTTGACGAGAAAGGAAAAAACATTCCTTGTACCGTAATTGAAGCAGGACCATGCGTAGTTACCCAAGTCAGAACCAAAGAGGTTGACGGGTATAAGGCTCTTCAACTTGGTTTCGATGACAAAAAGACTGTAAATAAAGCCGCTGAAGGGCACGCAAAAAAAGCAGGAACCGTTGCAAAACGGAAAGTCGTAGAATTCCAAGGATTTGAAGAAAATTTTAAATTAGGTGATACCATCACTGTAGATCAATTTATCGAAGGAGAATTTGTGGATATTTCCGGAATCTCCAAAGGAAAAGGATTTCAAGGGGTTGTAAAACGACACGGGTTTGCCGGAGTAGGCCAAGCCACTCACGGTCAACATAACCGTTTAAGAGCGCCGGGTTCTATTGGAGCTGCATCTTATCCAGCACGAGTATTCAAAGGAATGCGAATGGCAGGTAGAATGGGTGGTGATAAAGTTAAAGTTGAAAATTTAAGAGTTTTAAAGGTAGTTCCAGAAAAGAACTTACTTGTGGTAAAAGGATGTGTTCCAGGCCATAAAAACGCTTATGTAATTATTCAGAAATAATGAAAGTAGCGGTATTAGATATTAACGGAAAAGAAACAGGTAGAGAGGTAACCCTTTCTAACGATGTTTTTGCAATAGAGCCTAACAATCATGCTGTTTATTTAGATGTAAAGCAATACTTGGCTAACCAAAGACAAGGAACGCACAAATCTAAAGAAAGAGCAGAAATTAAAGGTAGTACAAGAAAAATCAAAAAACAAAAGGGAACAGGTACTGCACGTGCTGGTAACATTAAAAACCCTTTGTTTAAAGGTGGAGGTAGAGTATTTGGTCCAAGACCAAGAAGCTATTCTTTCAAACTTAATAAAAGCTTAAAACGTTTAGCTAGAAAATCGGCATTAACGATGAAAGCAAATGACAAAGCTATTTATGTACTAGAAGATTTTCAATTTGACACTCCAAGAACGAAGAATTTTACCAGTCTTTTAAAGACGTTAGGTTTAGAAAACAAAAAATCTTTGTTTGTGTTGGGAGAGTTAAATAATAATGTATATTTGTCCTCGCGCAATTTAAAAGGCACCGAAGTCTTAATTAATTCAGAATTAAGCACTTACAAAATTTTAAATGCAAATAGCCTAGTGCTATTAGAAGGTTCTTTGGAAGGAATTGAATCAAACTTAAGTAAATAGAAACCATGAATATCTTAATAAAACCTATAATTACAGAAAAGGCTACTAGAGACGCTGAAGACAAAAATCGTTATGGCTTTGTGGTTGATAGTAAGGCGAATAAGATTGAAATTAAAGGAGCTATTGAAGCTGCTTTTGGAGTTTCTGTTACTAAAGTTCGCACATTAAATGTCCGCCCCGACAGAAAAACTCGTTTCACAAAAACGGGAGTCGTAACTGGTAAAACAAGTGCTTATAAAAAAGCAATTGTACAGGTAGCGGAAGGTGATACCATCGATTTTTATAACAACATCTAGAAATTAGACAAAAATGTCAGTAAGAAAATTAAAACCTATCACCCCAGGTCAGCGTTTTAGAGTAGTAAATGGTTTTGACGCCATTACTACTGATAAGCCGGAAAAAAGCTTGCTTGTTCCGAAAAAGAGATCAGGAGGTAGAAACAGTCAAGGAAAAATGACCATCCGTCAAGTAGGTGGAGGTCATAAACAAAAGTATCGTATTATAGATTTTAAAAGAAACAAAGAGGGAATTCCCGCAACTGTTCAATCTATTGAGTACGATCCAAACAGAACCGCTTTTATAGCATTGCTTAATTACCAAGACGGTGAAAAGCGTTATATCATAGCACAAAATGGATTACAAGTAGGTCAAAACCTTTTATCCGGTGCTGATGTAGCACCAGAAATAGGAAACTGTATGCCTCTTTCCATTATTCCATTAGGAACTATTATTTCTTGTATAGAGCTTCGCCCCGGTCAAGGAGCAGTTATGGCACGTAGTGCTGGTGCATTTGCACAGCTTATGGCAAGAGACGGGAAATTTGCAACAGTAAAACTTCCATCAGGTGAAACAAGATTAATTCTTGTTACGTGTATGGCAACTATTGGAGCTGTTTCAAACAGTGACCATCAATTACTTGTTTCTGGAAAAGCCGGTAGAAGTAGATGGTTAGGTAGAAGACCACGCACAAGACCGGTAGCGATGAACCCTGTTGATCACCCAATGGGTGGTGGAGAAGGTCGAGCCTCAGGAGGACATCCACGTTCTAGAAAAGGTTTACCTGCTAAAGGTTACAGAACCCGTTCAAAAACAAAAGCGAGTAATAAATATATTGTAGAACGTAGAAAGAAATAAAAAAATATGGCACGTTCATTAAAAAAAGGACCTTACGTTCACTATAAATTAGAAAAGAAAGTTCAACTTAACGTAGAATCAAACAAGAAAAGCGTGATCAAAACTTGGTCAAGAGCCTCTATGATTACTCCAGATTTCGTTGGGCAAACCATAGCAGTGCACAACGGACGACAATTTGTTCCGGTATATGTAACTGAAAATATGGTAGGACATAAACTAGGCGAATTTTCACCTACACGATCTTTTAGAGGTCATGCCGGTGCAAAAAACAAAGGAAAAAAATAATAAGCTATGGGAGTTCGTAAAAAAGAAAGAGCAGAGCAAATGAAAGAAGCTAAGAAAACTATAGCTTTTGCAAAGTTGAATAACTGCCCAACGTCACCAAGAAAAATGCGCCTTATGGCAGATTTAGTACGTGGTGAAAAAGTAAATAAAGCGCTTAGTATTTTGAAGTTCAGCTCAAAAGAATCTTCACGAAGACTAGAAAAACTTTTGTTGTCTGCCATTGCAAACTGGCAAGCAAAAAATGAAGATGCAAGCATTGAAGATGCCGATCTTTTTGTAAAAGAAATTCGTGTTGACGGTGGAGCCATGTTGAAAAGACTTCGTACTGCACCACAAGGTCGCGCACACAGAATTAGAAAACGCTCAAACCATGTAACACTGGTTTTAGGAGCTAATGATAACACACAAAGCAATTCATAATGGGACAGAAGACAAATCCAATCGGAAATCGCCTAGGAATAATCAGAGGATGGGAATCTAACTGGTACGGAGGCAACGACTACGGTGATAAACTTGCCGAAGACGACAAGATTAGAAAATATGTTCACGCTCGTTTAGCAAAAGCTAGTGTGTCTAGAGTAATCATCGAAAGAACTCTTAAACTTGTAACCGTTACTATCACCACTGCAAGACCCGGAATTATCATCGGTAAAGCAGGCCAGGAGGTAGACAAGTTAAAAGAAGAACTTAAAAAGATTACAGGTAAAGAAGTACAGATCAATATCTTTGAAATTAAAAGACCTGAACTGGATGCCTTTTTAGTAGCAACAAGTATTGCTCGTCAAATTGAAAGTAGAATTTCTTACAGACGTGCTATTAAAATGGCAATTACTGCTGCTATGCGAATGAATGCAGAAGGAATTAAAGTTCAAATTTCAGGACGTTTGAATGGCGCCGAAATGGCTCGTTCCGAATCCTACAAAGATGGTCGTATTCCTTTATCCACTTTTAGAGCAGACATAGACTATGCTTTAGTAGAATCGCACACTACCTATGGTAGATTGGGAGTTAAAGTATGGATTATGAAAGGTGAAGTGTTTGGTAAAAGAGAACTTTCTCCACTTGTTGGATTATCCAAGAAAGAAGGAAAAGGAGGTGACCGACCTGCAGCACCAAGAGGTGGTAACAAACCACGACGTAGAAAGTAATTTTTTAAAGAAAGAAAAATGTTACAACCTAAAAGAACAAAATACCGTAAGCAACAAAAAGGACGTATGAAAGGTATTTCCCAACGAGGAAATCAACTTTCAAACGGAACTTTTGGAATAAAATCGTTAGATTCTGATTTTTTAACTGCACGCCAAATAGAAGCTGCACGTATTGCAGCTACCCGATTTATGAAAAGAGAAGGCCAACTATGGATAAAAATATTTCCAGATAAGCCAATCACCAAAAAACCTCTTGAAGTACGTATGGGTAAAGGAAAAGGTGCCGTTGAATATTGGGTAGCCATTGTAAAACCAGGAAGAATACTTTTTGAAGTTGCAGGAGTTCCTGCCGATGTTGCAAAAGAAGCAATGCGCCTTGCCGCACAAAAACTGCCGGTAAAAACGAAGTTTATAACCGCTAGAGATTTTCAAGCTTAACAATTCTATATTATGAAACAAGCAGAAATAAATAAAGCAACTTTAGCTAAGTTACAAGAAAAACTTGTTGAGTCTAGAAAATCATATTCAGACTTAAAAATGGCACATGCCATTTCACCGTTGGAAAATCCAATTCAGCTGAGAGATCAAAGAAGAGCTATTGCTAGAATTGAGACAGAACTAACTAAAAGAGAAGTGCAATAATTGTACGAAGCTTAAAGATGGAAAAAAGAAATTTAAGAAAAGAACGTGTAGGGGTAGTAACCAGCAATAAAATGGAAAAATCTATTGTTGTTGCCGAAGTAAAAAAGGTAAAACACCCAATGTACGGAAAGTTCGTGTTAAAGACTAAAAAATACGTCGCACACGACGAGAAAAACGACTGCAACGAAGGAGATACTGTAAGAATCATGGAAACAAGACCCTTAAGTAAATCAAAATGTTGGAGACTAGTAGAAATTTTAGAAAGAGCTAAATAATCATGTTACAACAAGAATCAAGACTTAAAGTTGCAGACAACACGGGAGCAAAAGAAGTGCTCACCATCCGTGTTTTGGGAGGTACAAAAAAACGGTACGCTTCCTTAGGAGACAAGATTGTAGTAACTGTGAAAGAAGCTACACCTAATGGAAATATTAAAAAAGGTGCAGTATCTACAGCAGTTGTTGTTCGTACCACTAAAGAGGTGAGAAGACCCGATGGTTCTTACATCCGCTTTGATGATAATGCTTGTGTTCTATTGAACCCTGCTGGAGAGATGAGAGGAACACGTGTTTTTGGCCCAGTTGCCAGAGAACTTCGTGATAAACAATTTATGAAAATTGTATCACTAGCACCCGAGGTGCTTTAATACGTATATAAGATGACAAAGCTTAAAATTAAATCAGGAGATAACGTTACTGTAATTGCAGGAGACCATAAAGGTTCTGAAGGTAAAGTGATGAAAATTTTTCTTGACAAAAATAAAGCCATAGTGGAAGGAATTAACATGGTGTCAAAGCATCAAAAACCTAATGCAAAAAGTCCGCAAGGAGGTATTGTTAAAAAGGAAGCTCCTATACACATCTCCAACCTGTCTTTAATTGATGCAAAATCAAAAAAAGCAACAAGAGTTGGCTACAGAATGGAAGGCGACAAAAAAGTGCGTTTTTCTAAAAAATCTAATGAAGTAATTTAGTTATGGGATATTCACCAAGACTTAAAGAAGAATATAAGAGCCGTATAATTGCAGCTCTTCAGGAAGAATTTGGTTACAAAAATGTAATGCAAGTTCCAAAATTGCAAAAGATAGTTATCTCAAGAGGAGTTGGTGCTGCTGTTGCCGACAAGAAATTAATTGACTATTCGGTTGATGAAATTTCAAGAATTGTTGGACAAAAAGCAATTGCAACTATTTCTAAAAAAGACGTTGCATCTTTCAAACTTCGTAAAGGTATGCCAATAGGCGTTAAAGTAACTTTACGTGGAGAAAGAATGTATGAGTTTTTAGATAGATTAGTGACTTCTGCACTACCACGAGTTCGTGACTTTAATGGTATTAAAGCATCTGGATTTGATGGAAGAGGAAACTACAACCTTGGAATTACAGAACAAATCATTTTCCCGGAAATTGATATTGATAAAGTAAACAAAATCCAAGGAATGGACATCACTTTTGTTACCAACGCTGAAACAGACAAGGAAGCAAAATCATTATTAACGGAATTAGGATTACCTTTTAAAAAGAATTAACAGATGGCTAAAGAATCAATGAAAGCCCGTGAGGTTAAGAGACAAAAAACAGTAGATAAATTTGCTGAAAAACGAAAAGCTTTAAAAAAAGCCGGAGATTATGACGCATTACAAAAACTACCTAAAAATGCTTCTCCTATTCGTTTACACAACCGTTGTAAATTAACCGGACGCCCAAGAGGGTACATGAGAACCTTTGGACTTTCACGTGTAATGTTTCGTGAAATGGCAAACCAAGGTTTAATACCGGGAGTTAGAAAAGCAAGTTGGTAATATAGATAATTGTTTATTGCATCAAACTGTAAAATTATTGCAATACAACAATTCATAACATTAAAATAACTGGGTGAAGGTTTCGACTTTTAACGAAAAACCACATCCGCAAATACAATAAAATGACAACAGATCCAATCGCAGATTATCTTACTAGGCTTAGAAATGCAATTCATGCAAACCACCGAGTGGTTGAAATACCTGCATCTAATCTTAAAAAAGAGATAACAAAAATCTTATTTGATCAAGGGTACATTCTTAGTTATAAATTTGAAGATGAAAATGGTCCACAAGGAATCATTAAAATCGCTATTAAATATGACAAAGTAACAAAAGAACCTGTAATAAGAAAAATTCAAAGAATTAGTAAACCTGGTTTACGTAAATACGCAAGTTCAACGGAACTTCCAAGAATCTTAAACGGTTTAGGAATTGCTATTGTTTCTACTTCTCACGGAGTAATGACAGGAAAGCAAGCCAAGGCTGAGAATGTTGGAGGAGAATTATTGTGTTACGTATACTAATAAACGACAAAAGAAATGTCTAGAATAGGTAATAATCCAGTAGCAATCCCAAGTGGCGTTACAGTACATATTGATGAAAACATCATTACTGTTAAAGGAAAGTTGGGAGAATTAAAACAAGAATTTTCGGAAGTAGCCATAAAGGTTGAAGAAGAAAATGTATATGTTGAGCGTCCATCAGACTCTAAACAACACCGAACTTTACACGGTCTATACCGCTCCTTAGTTAATAATATGATTCATGGTGTATCCACAGGCTGGACCAAAGAATTAGAATTAATAGGGGTAGGATATAGAGCTAGCAATCAAGGCCAAAAATTAGATCTTGCACTTGGATATTCTCATAACATTGTACTTGATATTGCTCCGGAAGTGGTAGTAGAAACAATCAGTGAAAAAGGAAAAAATCCAGTTGTTAAATTAACATCATTTGACAAACAACTAGTAGGACAAGTAGCCGCAAAAATACGTGGTTTCCGTAAACCTGAACCATACAAAGGAAAAGGTATTAAATTTGTAGGAGAACTATTAAGAAGAAAAGCAGGTAAATCTGCATAAGCATAAAGTTATGGCATTATCTAAAAACGATAGAAGAGATAGAATAAGATTTAGAATCCGAAAAATTGTTTCCGGTTCTGAACAAAAACCAAGACTTGCTGTCTTTAGAAGCAACAAAGAAATTTATGCACAATTAATTGATGATGTTTCCGGTAAAACGATTACTGCAGCATCTTCAAGAGATAAAGACATAGATGTTTCAAATGCTAGTAAAGTAGAAGCAGCAAAACTTGTAGGAAAAGCAATTGCCGAAAAAGCAGTAAAAGCTGGAGTAGATACAATTTCTTTTGATAGAGGTGGTTATTTATACCACGGAAGAATTAAATCATTAGCTGAAGGCGCTAGAGAAGGCGGACTTAAATTCTAAATATTATGTATCAAAATTATAAAAACGTAGAACTGGTAAAACCTAGTGGTATTGAATTAAAAGATCGCTTAGTTGGAGTACAACGTGTTACTAAAGTAACTAAAGGTGGTAGAGCTTTCGGATTTTCAGCTATTGTAGTTGTTGGTGATGAAAACGGAGTAGTAGGTCAAGGACTTGGAAAATCCAAAGATGTAGCCAGCGCAATTGCTAAAGCTATTGAAGATGCTAAGAAAAATTTGGTTCGAATTCCGCTAAACAAAGTTACATTACCTCACGAACAAAAAGGAAAATACGGCGGAGCAAGAGTTAACTTAATTCCTGCTGCTCCCGGAACCGGTTTAATTGCAGGGGGTGCTGTACGAGCAGTGCTTGAAGCAGTTGGTGTACACGATGTACTATCAAAATCACAAGGATCTTCTAACCCTCATAATGTGGTAAAAGCAACTTTTGACGCTTTATTACAAATGCGAAGCGCACATACTGTTGCAAAACAACGTGGCATTTCGTTAGAAAAAGTTTTTAAAGGTTAACAAATCGAGCTATGGCAAAAATTAAAATAACAAAAGTAAGAAGCGATATTAAACGCCCTAAAACGCAAAAACTAACTCTGGAGTCCTTAGGACTTAGACGAATTAACCAAAGCGTAATACATGAAAATACACCAAGCATACTTGGTATGGTGAATAAAGTAAAACACTTAGTTTCTGTGGAAGAAGCTAAATAAGACAATATAACTATGGAATTAAGTAACTTAAAACCTGCTGCAGGTTCAGTTCAAAACAACAAGAGATTGGGTCGCGGTCAAGGTTCCGGCACTGGTGGAACAGCTTCCAGAGGTCACAAAGGAGCAAAGTCTCGTTCTGGTTATTCTAGAAAAATTGGTTTTGAAGGTGGTCAAATGCCTCTTCAAAGACGTGTGCCTAAATTCGGTTTCACAAACGTCAATCGTAAAGAATATCAAGGAATTAACTTAGACACGATTCAAGGTCTTGTTGATGACAAAAAAATAAAGGATACGCTAGATTTTGAAACAATTGTTTCATTAGGCTTAGCTACCAAAAATGAATTAGTAAAGATATTAGGTAGAGGAGAATTAAAATCGAAAGTGAATATATCTGCCCACAAATTTACTGCTACCGCAAAAAATGTTATTGAAGCAGCAGGTGGACAAGTGGTAACTCTATAATATAATAAGGATAATGAAATTTATTGATACCCTAAAAAATATCTGGAACATTGAAGAGCTAAGAAATAGAATTCTATTAACACTTGGTTTGTTATTAGTCTATCGTTTTGGCGCTCAAGTTGTATTACCAGGTATTGATGCTTCTCAATTACAAGGTCTTGCTAATCAAACTGACGGCGGTATTTTAGGTTTACTTAACGCATTTACCGGTGGTGCATTTGCAAACGCATCCGTTTTTGCCTTAGGGATTATGCCTTATATTTCTGCTTCTATTGTTGTGCAGTTGATGGGTATCGCAGTGCCGTATCTTCAAAAACTTCAAAAAGAAGGAGAAAGTGGACGAAAGAAAATTAACCAAATTACCCGTTGGTTAACTATTGCTATAACCTTAGTTCAAGGTCCGGGTTATATCTATAACCTATTTAATATATTACCAAGTGACGCTTTTTTGCTGGGTAGTAGCTTTACCTTTGTTGCTTCTTCAGTAATTATACTTACAACAGGATGTATCTTTGCCATGTGGCTTGGTGAAAAAATTACGGATAAAGGAATCGGTAACGGTATTTCTATCCTTATTATGGTTGGTATTATTGCAACATTGCCACAAGCATTTGTTCAAGAATTTGCTTCCAGAGTGTTTGAATCTAATGGTGGATTAATTTTAATTCTTATTGAATTAGTCATTTGGTTTGTCATTATATTACTTTCTATATTATTAGTTTTAGCTGTACGCCAAATTCCGGTGCAATATGCAAGGAGAACTGCAACAGGTGGTTATGAAAAAAATGCCTTTGGATCGAGACAATATATTCCGTTGAAGTTAAATGCATCTGGAGTAATGCCAATTATCTTTGCGCAAGCTATTATGTTTATACCGGCAGCAGTTGCAGGACTATCAGCATCAGAAATGGCGCAGTCCTTTACGGTAGCTTTTAGTGATATATTTGGGTTGTGGTACAATGTGGTTTTTGCTTTGTTGATTATTATATTTACTTATTTTTATACTGCAATCACTGTACCTACTAACAAAATGGCCGATGATTTAAAACGTAGTGGTGGTTTTGTTCCAGGTATTAAACCCGGTTCAGAAACAGGTGAATACTTAGATAAAATAATGTCACAAATTACACTTCCGGGATCTATATTTCTTGCAATCATTGCCATATTTCCTGCATTTGCTGTGAAATTATTAGGCATACAAGCAGGATGGGCATTGTTTTATGGTGGCACATCCTTATTAATTATGGTAGGGGTTGCTATTGATACGATGCAACAGATTAACGCCTATTTGTTGAATAGACATTATGACGGTTTAATGAAAACTGGTAAAAACAGAAAAGCAGTAGCATAAAAAAACACAACTGTCAAACACCATACTCCACAAATGGAGATTATTATTAAGTGAAATGGAATTTGGAATTTGAGATTTGAAATTTAAAAAAATTTATGGCAAAACAATCTGCAATAGAACAGGACGGAACTATAATTGAAGCTCTTTCCAACGCCATGTTTAGAGTAGAGCTTGAAAATGGACACGTAGTAACAGCACATATTTCGGGAAAGATGCGCATGCATTATATTAAATTACTTCCCGGAGATAAAGTAAAATTAGAAATGAGTCCTTATGATTTAAGTAAGGCAAGAATAACTTATAGATATTAGATTAAAGACAGACAATTTTAGATTTTAGAGTACAAATCAGAAATCAAATTTTGTTAATCAGTAATCGTTAATCAATTTATTATGAAAGTAAGAACATCCATTAAAAAAAGAAGTGCCGAGTGCAAAATTGTGCGTAGAAAAGGTACATTATATGTTATTAACAAAAAGAACCCTAGGTTCAAACAAAGACAAGGTTAAGATATGGCAAGAATAGCAGGTGTAGATATCCCGAAACAAAAAAGGGGTGTAATCGCGTTAACTTACATATTTGGTATAGGTAAAAGCCGTGCCAAAGACATTTTAGCAAAAGCTGAAGTAAGTGAAGATACAAAAGTAACAGATTGGAATGATGACGAAATTGGTCGCATTCGTGATGCTGTAAGTTTTTACAAAATTGAGGGAGAATTGCGCTCTGAAGTTCAAATGAGTATTAAACGACTTATGGACATTGGATGCTATAGAGGTATTCGTCACAGATCCGGACTTCCTTTAAGAGGACAACGCACTAAGAATAACTCAAGAACCAGAAAAGGTAAACGTAAAACTGTTGCTAACAAGAAAAAAGCAACTAAATAATCCCTAGAGATATGGCAAAACAAAGCACAAAAAAACGTAAAGTTAACGTTGAATCTGTAGGACAAGCTCACGTTACAGCATCTTTTAACAATATCATTGTATCGTTAACAAATAAAGGTGGTGATGTAATTTCTTGGTCTTCAGCCGGTAAAATGGGTTTCAGAGGGTCTAAGAAAAATACACCTTATGCAGCACAATTAGCAGCTGAAGATGCATCTAAAATTGCTCATGACGCTGGACTTCGCAAAGTGAAAGTATATGTGAAAGGACCAGGTAATGGAAGAGAATCTGCAATACGCTCTATCCACAACAGTGGTATTGAAGTGACGGAAATTGTTGATATTACCCCAATGCCACACAACGGTTGCAGACCTCCTAAAAGAAGAAGAGTCTAATTTTAAAGTTAGGAAGTACGAAGTTAGAAGTAAAAAATAATAATCAAATCCAAAAGTCCCCCTCTTTTGGAAGGGGATTTAGGGGGAGGACAAACAATAAGTATAAACAAAAGAAGGAATACGATAGATGAAGGACAGACCTTAATTCATCATCCCTTCATAAATAAATTTTAATATGGCAAGATATACCGGTCCCAAAACAAAGATAGCACGTAAATTTGGCGAAGCTATTTTTGGAGATGATAAAGCTTTCGAAAAAAGAAACTATCCTCCAGGACAACATGGGAATGCAAAACGTAGAGGTAAAAAATCAGAATATGCTATCCAGTTAATGGAAAAGCAAAAAGCTAAATTTACTTACGGCGTTTTAGAAAAACAATTTAGAAACATGTTCAAAAAAGCAACTGCTGCTCCCGGAATTACTGGGGATGTATTGCTTCAATACTGTGAATCTAGATTAGATAATGTAGTTTTCAGAATGGGAATCGCTCCAACAAGAAGCGGTGCTCGTCAGTTAGTTTCTCACAGACACATTTTAGTAAATGGTAAAAAAGTAAATATTTCTTCTTACCAAGTGAAAGCTGGAGATGTAATAGCAGTTAGAGAGAAATCAAAATCACTGGAAACTATTACAAATTCTTTATCAAACGCAAGTCACTCTTATGAGTGGATATCTTGGAATAATGATAAGATGGAAGGAACTTATGTTTCTGTGCCATCTAGAATTCAAATTCCGGAAAATATCAATACACAATTCATCGTCGAATTATACTCTAAATAATAATTACAGGAATCACAATATGGCAATACTAAATTTTCAGAAGCCCGATAAAGTTATCATGATCACCTCCACCGATTTTGAAGGAAAATTTGAATTTCGTCCTTTAGAACCAGGTTATGGATTGACCATTGGTAACGCGCTTAGAAGAGTACTATTATCCTCATTGGAAGGTTTTGCAATCACCTCTATTCGCATTGAAGGAGTGGATCACGAATTTTCAACCATACCAGGAGTAGTGGAAGATGTAACAGAAATAATTCTTGGTTTAAAACAAGTTCGTTTCAAACGTCAAATTGACGAAATTGATAACGAAACGGTTACTATTTCTATTTCCGGTAAAGAAAAACTTACTGCCGGTGATTTTCAAAAATTCATTTCTGGATTTCAAATTCTAAATCCTGAGTTGGTAATCTGCAACATGGAACCAAAAGTAAACTTTAATATGGAAATCACCATAGAAAAAGGTAGAGGGTATGTTCCGGCAGAAGAAAACAAAAAAGCAAATGCACCTTTAGGTACTATTTTTACAGATTCTATTTACACACCTATCAAGAATGTAAAATACAGCATTGAAAATTACCGTGTAGAGCAAAAAACAGATTACGAAAAATTAATTTTTGAAATCGTTTCTGACGGATCTATTCACCCAAAAGATGCATTGACTGAAGCTGCTAAAACACTAATACACCATTTTATGTTATTTAGTGACGAGCGCATCACTTTAGAAGCTGATGAAATAGCACAAACGGAAACCTATGATGAAGAATCCCTTCACATGCGGCAGTTGCTAAAAACCAAATTAGTGGATATGGATCTTTCAGTTAGAGCATTAAACTGCTTGAAAGCTGCTGAGGTAGATACCCTTGGTGATTTAGTTTCTTTCAATAAAAATGATTTGATGAAGTTCAGAAATTTCGGTAAAAAATCATTGACCGAGCTGGAAGAATTGGTAAATGTAAAAGGACTAAACTTCGGTATGGACCTTACCAAATATAAATTAGATAAAGACTAAAACAGACTTGAGATATTAGATGTGAGATTTAAAAAAAGTCTCACATCTCAAATCTCATATCTAACATCTATTAAAAAATGAGACACGGAAAAAAAGTAAATCACTTAAGTAGAAAGACTGCGCATAGAAAGTCGATGTTGGCTAATATGGCCTGTTCCTTAATTGAACATAAAAGAATCAATACCACAGTGGCAAAAGCAAAAGCACTTAAGCAATTTGTAGAGCCTTTGGTAACAAAATCAAAAGATGACACTACACACAACAGACGTATTGTTTTCAGCAGATTACGTCAAAAAGAAGCAGTAACTGAATTATTCAGGGATGTTGCGGTAAAAGTGGGCGATCGCCCGGGTGGTTATACCAGGATTATCAAATTAGGTAACCGTTTAGGGGATAATGCAGATATGGCAATGATTGAATTGGTTGACTTCAATGAAGTGTACAATGCAAGCAAGCCGGAGAAGAAAAAATCCACACGTCGTGCCGGTAAAGCTAAAAAAGCGGAGGATACCACTGCAAAAGCTGCTCCTGCTAAGAAAACGGAAGAAGTAACTCCATCACCGGAAGCTACAGCTCCTGAAGCAACAATCGATGCTTCTGAAAACAGCGATGAGGTACCAAAAAATGAGAAAGAATAAATTTTTAATTTTATTCTAAATAGACAAGGGATAAACTGTAATGGTTTATCCCTTTTTTAATTTATATTTGGCACGAATATTTTATAAAATGATACTATGAAAAAAATTACTTGTTTAATGTTACTTATGTTGCCTTTAATAACCTTTTCCCAAAGCAGCTATGAATTTACCGCTACAAATGAAGTTTATACGGATTTAGTGGGTAGCGCATCCTTAAACAATGGACAGATTTGGGATGATCCTGAATTTGTAATTCCTTTAGGATTTGATTTTCAAATAAGCACGCATTCATTTAATACCATTTATATTGTTGGATGGAGTGTGGGAGGTATCCTATCTTCAAACCCAAATTTCTCTGGTATTGTACCTATATTTTCACCTATTAGCCAAGATATAATCGATTTAGGATTTGATACAGGAATTTCATTATCTAATATCTCTTATAAAACAGAAGGCCCTAGTGGCAGTCAAATATTAAAAATTGAATGGAACAATGTTGGATTTTTTGACGATGCTACTGTAAGTGATTTCATGAATTTTCAACTATGGCTATATGAAGGTTCTAATACAATAGAGTATAGATATGGATCAAATCAAATTAATAACCCAAGCGGTTCTTTTGAGGGGGAAACAGGCCCAGTTGTGAGTTTATTTTCCTCTTATAATTTAGACACAGACGAATTAATAGACAATGCTTTTTTTCTTACTGAAAATCCGGCAAATCCTGTTTTTAATATATTAGAGCCAGGTGCTCAAACATTTCCCGGTGCTTTAGTTGGAATGATTCCTGATGGCACTACTTATCGTTTTGAACAAGTACTTTCTGTTGAGGAGAATTTGCTTAACGATTTTGCAATTTATCCTAATCCAGCTAAAGATTACTTCAGAATACAATCTAATAATAATATAGATTTTTCTATAAGTATTTATAATAGTATTGGAAAAAAAGTACTTTTTTCAAACAAAACAGATCAAATAAATTTATCTGAATTACCTAGTGGTTTTTATCTAGTTGAGTTTGAATCTAATAAAGGTAAAATTTCTAAAAAATTAATTAAACAATAACAGAAGTAGTAATTTTAAACATTATCTAGCTTTTTTAAATATTTTATATTATAGTTTATACCTGCTAGAACATAAATTTTTCTATTTAATTTGCACGTGTAAAATGTGAAAAGGGATACGCTTCTATAGTTTATCCCTTTTTTTATACTATTTTTGCACTCTAGTATAAAACAATACAACTTACGCTCGTTATGAAGTATCAAACTAGAAAAAAAGCCATCATTTTACTTGCAGACGGAACCATTTTTCACGGTAAAGCCGTGGGTGGAAAAGAAGGAAGTGCCTTTGGGGAAGTATGTTTCAATACCGGAATGACCGGTTATCAGGAAATTTTCACAGACCCTTCTTATTATGGCCAGCTCATGGTCACGACTAATGCCCATATTGGAAATTATGGCACCAATAAAGACGAAGTAGAATCAGAAAGTGTAAAAATCGCTGGACTCATTTGCAGGAATTTCAGTTATAATTATTCCAGAGACAGTGCAGATGCTTCGTTGGAAGAATTTTTAAACGAACACAATCTCCTGGCAATTTCTGATGTGGATACACGTGCTTTAGTAAGTTACATACGCGATAACGGTGCAATGAATGCCGTTATTTCTACCGATGTGGATAATGTGGAAGGTTTGAAAAAACTACTCGCAGAAGTACCCGATATGAATGGCCTCGAGTTAGCATCTAAGGTTTCCACCAAAGAACCTTATTTTTTCGGGAACGAAAACGCCACGTATAAAATCGCTACCCTAGACATTGGTATCAAGAAAAATATTTTACGCAACCTAGCCGAAAGAGATTGCTATATCAAGGTATTTCCATACACTTCTACTTTTGAGGAGATGACAGCTTTTGAACCAGACGGTTACTTTTTGTCAAACGGTCCCGGTGATCCGCAACCTTTGACCAATGCAATAAAAGTGGCTAAAGAAATTATTGACAGAAACTTACCACTATTCGGGATTTGCCTTGGACATCAAGTGATAGCATTGGCCAATGGTATCTCAACATATAAAATGCACCATGGTCATAGAGGAATAAACCACCCTATTATGAATCTGGTAACCGGAAAAGGAGAAATCACCTCCCAAAACCACGGTTTTGCCATTAATAGGGAAGAAACAGAAAGTCACCCCGACATAGAAATAACCCATGTGCATTTAAATGACCATACCGTTGCCGGCATGAAAATGAAAAACAGAAATTGTTTTTCAGTACAATACCATCCGGAAGCAAGTCCTGGCCCACATGATGCACGATATTTGTTTGACCAGTTCATAGACAATATAAATAAAATTAAATTTGCAGAGGCCTAATTTATTACGCCTCCATCAAAAAAAATAATAAATCTATACATTGAAAAGGCATAATTTATTACGCCTCAACTATCTAAAACATTAAAATCATGAGCATAATAATAGACATTCGCGCCAGACAAATTTTTGATTCAAGAGGAAATCCAACCATAGAAGTTGATGTAATAACCGAAAACGGTATTTTAGGTCGTGCTGCAGTACCATCAGGAGCCTCCACAGGCGAACATGAAGCAGTAGAGTTAAGAGACGGTGGTAGTGCCTATATGGGCAAAGGAGTAATGAAAGCGGTAAGTAATGTGAATAAAATTATTTCGACATCACTTTTAGGCACATCCATCTTTGAACAAAATCAAATAGATCAAATGTTGATAGATTTAGATGGAACGTCTAACAAATCAAATTTAGGGGCAAATGCCATTTTAGGAGTTTCTCTAGCCGTTGCAAAAGCTGCAGCACAAGAGCTTGGGATGCCGCTATATCGTTATGTGGGTGGCGTGAGTGCTCACACCTTACCGGTGCCCATGATGAATATTATTAATGGAGGTTCTCATAGTGATGCGCCTATTGCTTTTCAGGAGTTTATGATAATGCCGGTAAAAGCTAAAAACTTTTCTCACGCCATGCAAATGGGCACAGAAATATTTCACCATTTAAAAAAAGTATTGCACGACAGAGGTTTAAGTACTGCGGTTGGTGATGAAGGTGGTTTTGCTCCTACCCTTGGTGGTACAGAAGATGCTATAGAAACAATTGCGCATGCTGTTAAAAATGCTGGATATATTTTTGGCGAAGAAATTAAAATTGCATTAGACTGTGCCGCAGCCGAATTTTTTGTTAATGCTACATACGACTATACTAAATTTGAAGGCGCAACAGGTAAAGTAAGAACATCTAAAGAACAAGCAGAATATTTAGCTGAATTAGCATCAAAATATCCTATTGTTTCTATAGAGGATGGAATGGATCAAAATGACTGGGAAGGTTGGAAATACCTTACAGAACTAATTGGTAACAAAGTTCAACTTGTGGGAGATGATCTTTTTGTTACAAACGTAGAGCGACTTTCCAAAGGAATTAATGAAAATATTGCAAATTCTATATTAATTAAAGTAAACCAGATTGGCACCTTAACTGAAACCATTGCAGCAGTAACTATGGCACAAAACGCTGGATATACAACTGTTATGTCTCACCGATCCGGTGAAACAGAAGATACTACTATAGCAGATCTTGCAGTTGCTTTAAATTGTGGGCAAATGAAAACCGGTTCCGCATCTAGAAGCGACAGAATGGCTAAATATAATCAGTTACTTCGTATTGAAGAGGAACTTGGTTCCGTAGCTTTTTATCCTCAGGAAAAAGCCCTTAAAATCTAATTAAAAATTTGGTTAAATAACGATATGATTTAAGGATTTTTTAACCTAACAAGTGTTAGTTTATGTCAAAAAATCGTCTAATATTTTGTAACTTCGCAATAGGTCATAAAACAATAAAAGAATAACATATATGTCAAATACAGCTACAATAGAAATAGGCGATAAAAAATACGAATTTCCAGTAATAGAAGGAACAGAAAATGAATTAGCAATCGATATAAGCACTTTGAGAGCAAGCACAAAGGTGATTACAATAGATCCAGGATTTAAAAATACGGGTTCATGTGAAAGTGCCATCACTTTTTTAGACGGCGAAAAAGGTATTCTAAGATATAGAGGCTATTCCATAGAAGAATTAGCAGATAAAGGTAGTTTTCTTGAAGTTTGTTACTTACTTATTTTTGGAGAATTACCAACACAAGAACAGCTAGCTAAATTTCATAAAGACATAAAAGCCGAATCTATTGTAGATGAAGATATGAAACGTATTTTGGACGGATTTCCAAAATCAGCTCATCCCATGGGGGTCTTGGCTTCTTTAACTAATGCTCTTGTAGCTTTTAATCCTTCTTCAGTTAATGTTAACTCAGAAGAAGATATGTATAAAGCTATTGTAAAAATTCTTGGAAAATTTCCGGTATTAGTAGCATGGACAATGCGTAAAAAAGCAAGCCTACCTCTAAACTATGGAAACACCTCGCTAGGGTATGTTGAAAATATTCACAAAATGATGTTTCACAAACCTAACGAAGAGTATGCAGTAGATCCTAAAGTAATTGAAGCACTAGATAAATTATTAATCCTTCACGCAGATCATGAGCAAAACTGTTCTACCTCTACAGTTCGTATTGTAGGTTCTGCACATACAGGTCTTTTTGCTTCTATTTCAGCGGGAATTTCAGCGCTTTGGGGACCACTACATGGAGGTGCAAATCAAGCAGTAATAGAAATGCTCGAAACAATTAAAGCAGATGGTGGAGACACTTCAAAATTTATCTTAAAAGCGAAAGACAAAGAAGACCCTTTTCGCTTAATGGGCTTTGGGCACAGAGTATATAAAAACTTTGATCCACGTGCAAAAATTATCAAAAAAGCAGCAGACAATGTTCTTGGTGATTTAGGCATTGATGATCCGGTTTTAGATATTGCTAAACGTCTAGAAAAAGTTGCTCTTGAAGACGATTATTTCAAGTCCAGAAATTTATATCCTAACGTCGATTTTTACTCTGGAATAATCTATAGAGCTCTTGGTATTCCAACAGATATGTTTACCGTTATGTTTGCACTTGGCCGCTTACCAGGCTGGATAGCACAATGGAGAGAAATGCGTTTAAACAAAGAACCTATAGGTCGCCCAAGACAAATTTATACCGGCTATACCTATAGAGAATTCAAAGAAATAGACAAAAGATAATTACTAATTAATTGTTTATTTTAAAAGCTCCCTCTTAGTTAATCAAGAAGGAGTTTTTTTATATTTGCGTAAATTAAAACGATCATGTTGCAGCTAAACGTTAAAAATGAAACTTCAAGATTAAGAGCCGTGGTGTTAGGTTCAGCACATAGTAATGGCCCTACCCCAAAAGCACAAGAAGCATACGATCCAAAATCTTTAGAACATATACTTGCAGGCACCTATCCGAAAAATGAAGATATGATTCCAGAAATGGAGGCATTTGCAAAAGTTTTTGAAAAATATAATGTAAAAGTATTTCGTCCTCAAGAAATTGAAGACTACAACCAAATTTTTGCAAGAGATATCGCTTTTGTTATTGACGATGTATTTATCAAAGCAAATATTCTACCCGAAAGAGAAAAAGAATTAGATGCAATTCAATATATCATAGATCAAATAGATCCGAAAAAAGTTATTCGACCCCCCGAAGAAGTGCATATTGAAGGTGGAGACGTAATGCTTTGGAATGATCACATTTTTATTGGCACTTACAAAGGAAGCGATTATAAGGATTATATAACAGCACGAACCAATTTAGAAGGAGTAGGATACATTAAAAATTTATTTCCACATAAAATTGTCAAAGAATTTGATCTCGTAAAATCAAAAATAGAAGCAAGGGATAACGCATTGCATTTAGACTGTTGTTTTCAACCTGTTGGTCTCGATAAAGCCATAATTTACAAACAAGGTTTTCGAGAAGAAGCCGATTATTTATACCTAGTAAACCTTTTTGGTAAAGAAAACCTTTTTCATCTAACAAGAGAAGAAATGTATCACATGAATAGCAATATATTTTCCATTGCCCCAGATGTAGTGGTTTCTGAAAGAAATTTTATACGACTTAATACTTGGCTTAGAAGTAATGGTTTTACTGTAGAAGAAGTTCCCTATGCTGAAATATCTAAACAAGAAGGACTTTTGCGTTGTAGCACCATGCCATTAATTAGAGATTAGATAGAAAAATTTTTTAAGTTCAAAGTTTTTAAAAAAAGCTTCAAAATAATGAAACAGAATACAAATACCATATTAATGGTTCGACCAGCAACTTTTCGTCTTAACGAGGAAACAGCCATAAACAATTATTACCAAGCACCATCAGAAGATTTAAAAAATAAAGACAGCAATAAGCTTGCTCAAGATGAATTTGATTTCTTGGTTCTTAAATTAAAAGAAGCAGGCATTCGTGTAATCATATTTAATGATGATGGTTCTCTGGACACCCCCGATTCTGTCTTTCCTAACAATTGGGTATCTTTTCATGAAAATGGCGATGTAGCACTTTATCCTATGTTTGCAGAAAATAGAAGAAGAGAACGAAGAGAAGATATTTTAGAACAGTTAGAAAACGATGGATTTAAAATTAAAAATATTGTAGATTATACTTCAGCAGAGGAGGAAAATATTTATTTAGAAGGAACAGGAAGTTTGGTGCTTGATCGTATAAATAGAAAAGCATACTGTACATTATCGCCTAGAGCCGACGAAGAATTATTTATCGAGTTTTGCGAGGATTTTGAATATACACCGGTGCTATTTACAGCATATCAAACTGTTGATGGAAAACGATTGCCCATTTATCATACTAATGTAATGATGTGCATTGGTAAAGATTTTGCTGTTATTTGTTTGGATTGTATTGATGATAAAAAGGAACGTAAAAATGTAATACAACATTTAAAAGCAGATGGAAAAGAGGTTATAGCGATTTCAGAAGCACAAGTAGAAAATTTTGCCGGAAATATGCTAGAAGTTGAAAATAAAGTGGGTAAAAGTATAACGGTCATGTCGCAATCTGCTTATGATAGTTTGACGAAACATCAAATAGCCACCATAGAAAAATACAGTACTATTTTAAGTAGTAAACTTAATACAATAGAAACACTAGGCGGAGGAAGTGCCCGCTGTATGATGGCTGAAGTGTTTTTGCCTAAGGGATAGTTTGCTTTTACAAGGCACAAAACAGTTTTTAAGATACCTTTTTCTATATACTTTAGGTTGCGTTTTAAAAACAAATTAAAGTTTATCAAAAACATATCCCGCTTTTGAAGCACCCCAAACAAGACTATCTTTTTCATTAAAACCTCTGTCCCAGGAAATAATGTTGTTTTCATTGATTTCCACTTCTGAAGTAGCGTATGTTGCTCCACTTAAATCACTTAAACATGCTTTGCCTATGGTTTTTCCTATAAATGTATTTTCAGCAGTTTTTTTTAAAAAGACGTCACATCCATTTCTAATAAGTAAGGATTCTTCTAAAAGCTTATCAAATACCTCTGGAGTATCCCATTTGCAAATCCAAAGACTTTGGTTGGGAATGGTGTAAATTTCACTCTTAAAAATGCTATCATTTTCTCGACTTATATTGTAAATTCGTTGTCGGTATGGTTTTTCTTGTTTATCATATAAAGCCTGTTCCACATAGAGCCAATTTCCTTCTTTTTCTTTCCAAATAGGATACATATGCAATGAAATAGAGAAATAGGAAGAATCTTTTTCAGCTTGTTTTATAGTACTAAAACTTCCTGTCATCCTAGATAGAAGTTCTATTAAGTCTTCGTCTTTTTCAACAATAACAGGCACTTCTTTTATTTCGGGTTTACAGCTAAATAGTAAAAGGGAAAAAATAATAATAGTTAGATGCTTCATGATTTATTGTTTTGATAGGTTGCAATATTACGAATCATTCCACCAAAAATAAAATAATGAAAAGGTAATATAGAATACCAATACAGTCTTCCCCAGATACCTTTGGGTCTAAAAGTAGCGGTTTGTTTTAAAATATGGTTTTTTGTAATTTCAAATTCTAGCCAGGCTTCTCCAGGCAGTTTCATCTCTGCAAATAGCAATAAACGTTTTTGCTCTTTATCTGCAAGTAAAACACGCCAAAAGTCCAGCGCATCACCGTTATTAATTTTATTAGGGTGTGTTCTCCCTCTTCTAAGACCTACACCTCCAGCAAGTAGATCTATATAACCACGAATTTTCCATAACCAGTTGCCATAATACCAACCACGATTGCCACCAATAGACCATATATTTTCTAAAACTTGCTCTGTATTATCAATAACAATAGCTTTATTGTCTTTTAAACATCCAAATTTTGGTACTTGAATGTAGTTTTTTAAATCGGAAAAACGTCCGGATACAAGTGCATCTTTCCAACTGGAAAGAACCAAATTTTGTTCTATTTTAATAAACGCCATTTCTATAGCCTCCTCATAGGTTAGGGGTTTTAATTTTAAAATTTCGAGAAGTTTATTATTTTTAGCCACTACTTCCATTTTCATGCTATCTACTAAATTAACAGCAAGCATATAACTGGTTGAAGTAACAAAATACAACCAATAGGAGGAAAGTCGGGGTGTCATTACAGGAACTGAAATAATCCATAGATGAAGTTTCCTGATTTTTGCATATCGTAAAAGCATTTCTTTGTAGGTAAGTACATCAGGACCACCAATATCAAAAGATTGATTGTAGCACTTTTCGTTTAGTAAAACTCCTGAAAGTAAGGAAATTACATCTCTTATAGCAATAGGTTGGGTTTTGGTTTCTAACCATTTAGGAGCAACCATTAAAGGTAATTTTTCACACAAATCGCGTATAATTTCAAAAGAAGAACTACCAGAACCTACTACAATTCCTGCTCGCAGCACCGTAAGGGCAAAGTTGCCTTTGTATAAAATATCTTCTACTTTTTTTCTAGAGGAAAGGTGTTTGGAAAGTTTTTCTTCATTAACAATTCCACTAAGGTACACTACTTGTTTTACAGAAGTAGCCTCCATATAGGTGTTAAAATTTAGTGCTGAAAGAGATTCTTTTTCATCAAAATCATCGGTGGAAGAACTCATCGAGTGGATGAGGTAATAGGCTACGTCAATATCTTTTGGAAAGCTAACTGTGTTTGGCGTATTTAAAAAATCAACTTCTAGAAAACTTACTTTTTTTAATGTCTGAAGGTCTGGATCTATTCGGTTTTTATCTCTAACGCAGCAAATTAATTCATGACCAAGTTCTAGTAATTGTGGCAATAATCTTCTTCCTATATAACCGTTAGCACCAGTAAGTAGTATTTTCAATTTTTCTTTTAAAAATACAAAAATCATTTTGTATTTGTAGTTAAATGGAAGTTAAGTTGTTTGAGAAATTGAAAATAATATTTGGCAGTCAGCTATATTTTTTTTATTGAAGCCGTTTAAAGCGTGACCGATTTTAAAATAGAGACAACGGAGCTGCTAATATATTCCACGCCAATTGCAATAATAATAAATCCAATAATTCTGGATATGGCATTAATTCCTGATGCTCCAAAAAACCGAACAATAAAATAAGAGCTTCGCAAAATGACAAATGTGGCTAAACAAACCGCCAAAATTGCAGCTATAGTAATTAATATTTCAAAAGTTTGCTGGTGTTTCTGGTTTAATGCAATGAGCATTGAAATAGAACCCGGACCTGCCAGCATTGGTATGGCGAGTGGAGTTAATGAAAATCGTTCTCTTTTTGCCAAATCATTTTGTACCCTTTTGTTTTTCATTCCTTTATGTTTAGAAAAAGAACCTGTAAGCAATGCAAATCCAGAAGTAACAATGATAAGCCCACCGGCAATGCGAAGAGCATCCAAACTAATCCCAAAAAAACTTAGCAAATATTTTCCTGTAAAAAATGAAATCAATAAAATTACAAAAACGTTTATAGAGGTGAGTAAGCAAGTTTTATTTCGTTCAGTGTTTTCTTCTTCTTGTGTAAGACCTACAAAAACGGGAACCGTTCCTAAAGGGTTCATAACGGAAAATAGGGCAGCAAAAACATAAATAAATAGCTCCATAGTTTTTTTGCAAAGAAACTATTTATAGATATTATAATGGTTATGGAAAGGTTATTTGTAGGTGATATTTTCATATTGATGAATTTTTATATGCATCTTTTTTTTGATTAATTTTAATTAAAAGACATTTGGATTATTGTTAAAATAATTAATAGATATTATTTGGTTTTACTAGCGTTAGCATCTTCAACATATTTATTTTTTAAAAGATCATAAAATGATTTTCGGCTTACCCATGTAGCAAAAAGGTTAGATAATAATGCGGAAAGCATAATATAAAATATGACACTATGGGTATCGGTCATTTCTAAAACAATAATAGAAGATGTAAAAGGGCTTCGAGTAATGCTAGTCAAAAAACCGGTCATTCCACATAATATAATTAAATTAGTATCCGGATTTGATAATTGTAACCACCCTGAAAAAACAGCACCAATACTAGCTCCGGCACTTAAAGAAGGCGCAAAAATACCACCGGCAGCCCCTGTTGAAAAGGAGATAATAGGCCCTATAATTCTCAAAATAGGAACATACCATTCTAACTGTTTTTGGTCAGTAAATAAGGTAGTAACCATGATGTCTTTACCAGAGCCAAAGGTTTTGATATCTACAAAAATAGCTAGTGAAGCGATAATTAAACCACAAAGGATAACGTAAATTATTTTTTGGTAATTTTTTTTTAAAACCGATTTTTTTTTGAAAATATATAAAATAATAGCACCCATACCGCTACCGGTAATGCCGGTAACAATTGCTAAAGGAATTATAGTAAATATAATCCAATTTGTAACACCGTTTAATCGTGGATACCCCAAATACAAATAGGGACCAAGAAAATTTAATGCGGTAAGTCCTGCAATAATGACACCCGTTAGTAATGCAGATTTAAATAAATTAAAATGTGTTTTTGTAAGTTCTTCAATAGCAAAAACAATTCCACCTAAAGGCGTGTTAAACGCAGAGGCAAGTCCGGCCGCAGCACCTGTAACTATCATATTTTGTTTAGAAATCTTTGGATACCAGGCTGGTAAAAGATCGTTTATTTTTTTGAAAATAGATGCCGAAATTTGAATCATAGGACCTTCTCTCCCTATGACTCCACCGCCAAAAACCATTACAACGCTGGATGCAATTTTTATCCAAATAATACGTAAACCCAATAATAAATTTACCTTGCGGATGTTTTTTTGCCCTGATAATTCAATAGATGCAATTACTTGAGGAATTCCACTTCCTCCTGAAAATGGTGCATATTTAATCACCAACCACCAAGCAAAAACAAAACAAACAGGCGTTATAACAAAAAAGCTCCAACGTGCATTTTCATAGATAAGATGTGTCCCAAGTTCTGCCCAAAAGAATAATTTTGCATAGAGAACAGCAACGGTTCCTGTAATAAAAGCACCAAACCAAAATGGTAAGGCATGAAGCAGATTTTTTTTTAACCTTTCATTGCCTATTAAATCAAATTTAACTTTTAGCTTTTTTTTAACCCTGTCTATAATATTCATCATAGATTTTGAAAAGTTTTATTTTGGTGGGTAAGGTATTAATTATTAAATAATTTTTGATGATGCACCAAAGTCCAAATTTACAGAAAACAAATGCACAAAACATCGAACACTATGTTTGTTTTTTTTATTGTTTTTTACTTATGAAATTTTCATTCTGAATGCATCTTATTTTTTCTTGTGGCTTCATTTTTTTTAATATTAGATTGCTTTTAAAGACCTTTAATAACAATTATTGTTTTTAAACAAATTAATGGAAGCCAAATGTGAGAAATATATAACTTAAACTATAAAATATGTAACAATTGTATTTAAATTATGGTGCACATTTACATTATAATATAATTAACACATTTAAAAAGCAAAATTATGAAAAAAACAATTCTTTATTTAATAATACTATTATTGTCATTAGGTGTATTTTCAACAAGCATGATGGCCTCTGAAAAAAACGCAACAATTCCTACCCCAACACCTAAAGAAGTTCCAGCATACGTGCAAAATATGTTAAATCGTATTGATGAAATTAAGGAAATGGATAAATCAACACTTTCTCGTGCTGAAAGAAAAGAACTCCGCAACGAAGTTCGTGAAATTAATAAAGAAATACGAAGTACTGGAAACGGTATTTATTTATCTGTTGGCGCAATTATTGTAATTTTACTATTGATTATCATCCTTTAAATATAAAAAAAAAACAGGGTTTTTATTTCTTTTTTACAACACTACTTTAGTAAGGGTTTGTTTTTTTAGAAAAATTCTTAAAGGCCTTAAATTTCAATCTTTATAGTTAGTTTCTATAAGGATTGAAATTTTTTATTTTCTGAATAATTTAGCTAATCGAAACACCTATTAGTATTTGTTAACATTTATTTACAAATTTCAAAATATGGAATATTGTAAATGGCAGAGATATTCTAATTACCACATACCTTTTTATTTATAAACTTAATTTTTCTAAAAATAAATACCTACCTAAACAAAAGGAATGGAGGCAGGATTTTTCCGTATCTTTGCACCCTGAATTTAAAGCATAAAAATTGAATAATGACTATACAACAATCTCTAGAAGCTAAAATTAAAAAAGCATTTTTTGATTTATACTCCATAGAACTTCCTTCGGTTGAATTTCAAGCTACGCGCAAGGAATTTGAAGGAGATATTACAGTAGTACTTTTTCCAATGTTGCGTCAAGTAAAAATGAATCCGGAGAAGCTGGGGGAAGATTTAGGGGTTTATCTAACAAAAAATGTGTCTGAAGTTGCTAAATTTAATGTGGTAAAAGGCTTTTTAAATATTGTTATTGAGAATGCCTATTATTTAGATTTTTTTAAAAACATTAAAGACAATAGCAAATATGGTTTTGCTGAGCCAAAAAACGATTCTAAAGCTGTTATGGTAGAGTTTTCTTCACCAAACACAAATAAACCACTACATTTAGGCCATGTACGAAATAATTTATTAGGCAATGCAGTTGCTGAAATTATCAAAGCCAGCGGCAAAAAAGTATATAAAACCCAGATTATCAATGACCGTGGTATTCACATTTGTAAAAGTATGTTGGCTTGGAATAAATTTGGAAACGGTGAAACCCCTGAATCTACTGGGATAAAAGGAGATAAGTTTGTTGGAAATTATTACGTTAAATTTGATCAGGAATATAAAAAACAAATCACAAAACTAATTTCTGAAGGCAAATCTGAAGACGAAGCAAAAAAAGAAGCGCCAATTCTCTTAGAAGCACAAGAAATGCTCCAACAATGGGAATCCGGAAATCCAAAAACAAAAACCCTTTGGGAAACAATGAACAATTGGGTGTATGCCGGTTTTGAAGAAACCTACAAAAAATTGGGAGTCACTTTTGATAAAAACTATTACGAAAGCAATACCTACCTGTTAGGAAAAGATGTAGTTGCAGAAGGTCTAGAAAAGGGAGTATTTTTCAGAAAAGAGGATGGTAGTGTTTGGATTGATTTAACAGAAGATGGTTTAGACGAAAAAATAGTTTTACGAAGTGATGGTACCGCAGTTTATATGACGCAAGACATAGGCACAGCTATTCAGCGAGTAAAGGATTATCCGGATATTGGTGGCATGGTATATACAGTTGGTAACGAACAAGACTATCATTTTAAAGTTTTATTTTTAATACTTAAGAAATTAGGATATGCTTGGGCGGACCAATTGTTTCATTTAAGTTATGGTATGGTTGATTTGCCAAGCGGTAAAATGAAAAGTCGCGAGGGTACCGTGGTAGATGCAGACGATTTGATTGCTGACATGGCACAAACGGCAAAAGAACTTTCAGAAGAGCTGGGAAAACTGGACGGTTATAATAAAGCGGAAAAGAAAACTTTATACAACACCATAGGCTTAGGAGCATTAAAATATTATATTTTAAAAGTAGATCCCAAAAAACGAATTCTTTTTAACCCGGAAGAATCGGTAGATTTTCAAGGAAATACTGGTCCATTTATTCAATATACTTTCGCTCGTATTCAATCTATTCTTAGAAAAGATAATGCTTCAAATTATACTATTTCTTCAGATGTTGATATGCATTTTAAAGAAAAAGAGTTAATAAAGCAATTACAGTTATACCCCGAAGTAATACAAAATGCGGCAGAAAATTATAGTCCTGCCTTGGTGGCAAATTATACCTATGATTTAGTAAAAGCCTATAATTCATTCTACCAAAGTGTTCCTATATTAGCAGAAATTGAGGAAGGAAAACGAGAATTTCGTGTCCAACTTACTAAAAAAGTAGGGGAGGTCATTCAATCTGCTTTTGGATTATTGGGTATTGAGGTTCCAGAGAGGATGTAAATTAAAAAAGAATTTGTAAGGAAATATTAGGAGTTAATCCTAAAGAATTCTGATCAATTTGATTGATAGTTAATTCTGCCTGATTGTTTTCTACAATGGCAAAGTAGGTGTTTAAGATATTTTTTCTATCAGTTACATTTAATACTGCCGCATTAATTTTACCTTCTATGTTTTTGGAAATAGAAAACGAGTACTCTGCTGATATATCTACTCTAAAATAATCATCAAGTTGTTCTTGGTTTGGATTTGCATATTGAATAGAAGGAATGCTATTTATAATTTCGATGGCGTTTTCATTAAGAGGAACAGTATTGGGTTTGCCACTATGCCAACTTATTCCTGAGGAAATTTTGATTTTATTCCAACTATAGGATGTTGCTAAAGTAGCTTGATGAGGTATGTTTGCGTTATGCGGAAAATTACTCGGAATTAATTCTTTAAAAGTATAATCCAAAGAAGTATAGGTATAACTTAACCAAGTGCTCCAGTTTTTGGTTTTTTTATTCAGAATAAATTCTATACCCTGAGCTTCATAACTACCTATTGTTCTAACAAATTGTAACTGGTTTTGAAATCCTTGATTTGCAGTTGTGATACCATCTACTTTTTTTAAAAACCCTTCTAATTGAATAAGCCAATTGTTTTTTTGGTATAATAACCCTAAGGAAAATTGGTTACTGTTTTCTATTGGAACATTGTCTTCATTTGCTAGGACCCAACGTCTTTTTTCAACGCCCAGAAAGTCACTTTGCAAATCGATGCGCTGGGTAATGGACTGGCTTTTTTGTTCAAAGGCGGTTTCTATAGCAAAACCATTACCTAGTTTTTGATGCACATTTAAACGTGGTTCAATTAATAGTTTACTAAATTTTGGAAAGTAATTAGTTCTTACTCCAGCTGTAATGCTTGTATTTGAGGATAAAATATTAAAAGTATTACTAACAAAAAAGGAATGATTGCGTAAAACTTCTTTAACAAAACTTCTAAATCGTGGAATATTCACATCTTGGGTATTGCTAATCCCGGTTTCTGTAAATTGGTATCCGGTAGTAAAAGTATTATTGTTAACCCAATGCAAGGAGGCATCCAGTTTGACTCCTGTTTCTAAAACTTCATTAGATTGAAAAAGTTGCTGGTTTGAAAACACATCTAAATTACTTGCTTTAAGAATGTAATAGGTGTTATAAACTAAAGCATTGGTAGATAATTTGTCAGACCAATTTCTATTCCAGCTAATTCCTCCGGCAAGACTATTTTGATTTAAATCGCTGGTTTCAGAGTTTTGGGTGATTTCTGTTGAAAAGGTTTCCGTAAAACTTAATTGATTGTCAATATTCAAAAAATTAACGTGAAAACTATCTTTGTTTGTTGCTTTGTATATGGCTTTAAGGTTTATATCATAAAATGAAAAATCTTCTTCGGTGGAAAAAATTCCGGTTTCCGATGTATTTTGTAAGTTGGTGACTTCGGTATTTTGAAAAATTCGATTAAAAAACTGGTTATAGGTTGGAGTTTCTATAAAATCAATAATAGAGCGTCTTCCGGATACGTATAATCCAAGTTTATTACTTACTGGAATTTCAGCAAAAGCACCAATATTTATCATGTTTAGCTGAACCCCACCAGAAATTTCTTCAGGAATATCATTTGCAGAATGCATTGCAACAACGCCCGAAACACTTTCGCCATATCGTGCATTTGTGCCGTTTTTATATAAGGTTATTTTTTTAGTTAAATAAGGATTAAAAGCAGATATAAGACCAAAAAAATGACCGTTTTGAAACATTCTTATGTCATCCCATAAGATAAGGTTTTCATCAGTAGTACCTCCGCGAATATTGATGTTTGATACCGTTTCATCTGCACTAATAATACCTGGAAGTGATTGTATCATTAATAGGACATCGGGCTCGGTAAGTCCTGGCAGGTTTCCAAAGTTTTCAACATTTAAAGTTATTGCTCCGTCTTTATTTTTTTGAATCCCTTTTGCAAAAATGTTTTGCAATACCACATCTTGAAGTTCACTAATTTCTGGTTTTAACTTCAGGGTATTGCAAGGATTGGATTCTTGAAAGGTGAAGGAATTTGATCGGTATGTGTAATACCCTACATATGAAATTTGTATAGTTGCCTTTTTAGGAACGTTTTGCATAACAAAATTACCGGTGCTATTTGTAATTGTGGTTTGACTGGTTTCTTGTATCTGAATTGTTGCTCCTTCTAGTGGGAATAAGGTTTCGGCATCGATAAGTATCCCACAAATATCGATAAAATCCTCTTGATATCTAGTAATAGTAATGTACCGACCATCAATAAATCTAAATTGAAGTCCGGTGGTTTTATTTAATGTTTCTAAAAGAAAGTTTAATGTATTTGTATAATCGGGAGTGTTTACTTCTATGTTTTCTATATCTTGGGTTGCATAGGAAAAACGAACTTCAAATAGTTCTTCTATTTGCTCTAAAACAAATAAGAGGGATTGTTTTTTTTCTTGTGCATTACAAACCTGATTCCCAAAAGGGAATAGCATAAAAATTATAATTAATAATGAAATTCCCCCAGTTTTAATCTTCATATATAGTTACACCCCTTTTGTCATCTATAGAATACTTAAGTTGTAATGGAACACAAATAGTTTTTAATGCAGCTTCTAAATTGGTATGTGTAAATGTTCCTGTAAAAAGTATGTTTTTGTCCCTTATTTTAAGTACTACTTCAATATCGTATTGTCTTTGTAACTCTTCTACAATAGTAATTAATGGACTGTTTTCAAATGCACTTTCATTTAGCATCCAGCCGGGCTGTGTGGCGCTGATATTTTGTTGTGCTATAACCACCCCATTTTCTATGATAACGCTGTTTCCTGCAGGAAGTTGTATTTCTTGTTTGTCAAAAGTTACACGCACAAGACCCTCATAACAAGCTATATGAAAATGATTTTCTCTGCTTTGCACATTAAATTGTGTACCCATAACACTTACGATACCTTGGTCAGTTACTACATCAAATTTTTTGCCTTTGGCAACTTTAAAAAAGGCTTCTCCTTTTAAGGATAAAGATCTTTTTTTATTCCAAGATTTTTTGTTGTAAATTACTTTGGAATCTGCATTTAAAACCACTTCAGAATTGTCAGGTAGTGTCAAGTTTTTCTTTTCTGCTACATGCGATGTTACAGAAACATCCAGATGTGTAACATAAAGATATCCTGCAAATAACAAAGCAAAAATAGCGGCATATTGTATAATAGATCTAAGAAGAGGAAGGGAAATAATCTTTGTTTGTTTCTTGGTA
>MNYN01000058.1 GCA_001873105.1 Flavobacteriaceae bacterium CG2_30_34_30
ATAGCAACAAATGGTACCCAAAAAGTTTATGTTACTGAAGATGGTGGGGTAACGTGGGTGTCCTATTTACATAATTTACCTAATTTTCAAGCACTCGCTCTGGTTTGGCAAAACAATGCCCAAGATGGATTGTATGTGGGTATGAATTATGGTATTTACTATATTGATAATACCTTTACAGAATGGCAAGTGTACAATAACAACCTCCCAAATGTAATTATAAACGAACTTGAAATTAACGATGTAGAAAATAAAATTTATGCAGGTACATACGGCAGAGGACTTTGGGTTTCTCCTGTTTATGAAGGTGTTTTAAATGTAGCGGAAACATCATTGTTTCAATCGCTTTCTGTGTATCCCATACCTGCTAATGAATTAATAAATATACGTTGGAATGAAAATTACCTTTCAGATATTCGAATTTTTGATAATTTAGGAAAACTTATCTTTTTTGAAAAGGAGGTTCTTTTGTCTGGCAATTATCCAATAGATATTTCTAAATTTTTCCCCGGAATTTATTTTTTAAGAATAAACAATGAAATAGGATCCACGACTAAAAAATTTATTATCAATTAATTTATTTCAATTAAATTATGGAGTTCTCTTCCAAGCTTTTGGAAAATGTGGTGTATGAAATTTCACAACTTCCCGGTATAGGTAAGCGTACCTCATTGCGGTTGGCACTTCATTTGTTGAGGCAACCACAAGAGCAAACACAAAAATTATCTGAGGCTTTACAAAAAATGCGAAATGAAATAAAATTTTGCAAAAACTGCCACAACATTTCCGATGTTGAAGTTTGTGAAATTTGTTCAAATCCAAACAGAAATGAAGAAATTGTATGTGTTGTAGAAGACATAAGAGATGTTTTAGCTATTGAAAACACTAGCCAATTTAGAGGTTTGTATCATGTTTTAGGCGGAAAAATATCGCCTATGGATGGCATCGGCCCTAATGATTTAAATATCCCTACACTAATTGAAAAAGTGAAATCAGGTAAGGTGAAAGAATTAATTTTTGCATTAAGTTCCACTATGGAGGGCGATACCACAAATTTTTATATCTTTAAACAAATTGAAACTTACAAAATTATTACGACAACTATTGCAAGAGGCATAGCTGTGGGCGATGAGTTGGAATTTGCAGATGAGGTAACTCTAGGCAGAAGTATCCTAAATAGAATACCTTTTGAAAATTCGTTGAAAATATAAATTAAACAAAGTTGCCCTATCTAAGTTATCGAAAAAAACACAAATGAAATTATCTGTAATTATTCTTAACTACAATGTGTCTTTTTTTTTAAGACAATGTATACTAAGCGTTCAAGAAGCCATCGTAGGGTTAGAGGCAGAAATAATTGTGGTCGATAACCATTCGCAAGACGGAAGTTGTGCCATGCTTTCTGAAAAATTTCCAAAGATAACAGTAATACAAAATCCAAAAAATATGGGTTTTAGTAAAGCTAATAACCAAGGTGTTGCTTTGGCAAAAGGCGAATACATCTGTATTTTAAATCCAGATACTGCAGTAGCTAAAGAAACGTTTACTAAAATTTTAAAATTTGCCGAGGAACATTCAGATTTTGGCGCAATCGGTACAAAACTTATTGACGGTACAGGAAATTTTCTTCCGGAAAGTAAAAGGAATATCCCGAAACCTAAGGTTGCATTTTATAAAATTCTTGGTTTGAAAAGTAATAAAAATTGTTATTATGCTAATCAAGTCGAGGAAGACCAAAATGGTAAAGTTGATATATTAGTAGGAGCATTTATGCTTCTTAAAAAAGAAAGGTATCTAGATGTAGGCGGTTTTGATGAAGATTATTTTATGTATGGTGAAGACATTGATTTGTCCTATAAACTTCTCAAAAAAGGCTATGTAAATTACTACTTTGGAGAAACATCCGTGTTGCATTACAAAGGCGAAAGTACAAATAAAGACAGAAAATACATTCATCAATTTTATAATGCAATGCGCATTTTTTACACCAAGCATTTTAAAAAGAACTCCATTTTTAAACCATTAGTTTTTCTTGGAGTTACTTTTGCTAAGATAGGAAGTATATTAAAAATAAATTCTGTAATTCATGAAAAAGTACAACCGGAAACCTACTATATATTAAGTGATAATATAGGTTTTTTAAAACAATTATCAGATGCCACCGGCGTTTCTTTAAAATCTATATCTAAAAGTTCAGTTACCGATGGGGGTATTTATAATTCCCAACTCATTTTTGATGCTAATTATATTTCTTATAGTCAAATATTTAAAACCATGCAAGAGCTTAAAAATAAAGGCAACACCTTTAGAATTAGGCCTATAAACTGCAAATATCTCATAGGAAGTGATAGTAGTAATGCCAAAGGAGAAGTGTTTTCCTTCAATAAATCCTAAAAACAGTAACAGACCATTTAGTAAATAAAGAGAATTATTACTTCAAAATACCCTTTGATGGTTAAAAAATATTTAATTTTGCAATCGCAATTAATAAAGTACTTTCTATAAATATTATGGCAAAATTTGAATTAAAATTACCAAAAATGGGAGAAAGTGTTGCAGAAGCAACATTAACGAATTGGTTAAAAGAAATAGGCGATACCATAGAAACAGACGAACCGGTTCTAGAAATAGCAACCGATAAAGTAGATTCAGAGGTGCCAAGTGAAGTAAACGGAATTTTAATAGAAAAACTTTTTAATGTAGATGATGTAATACAAGTTGGACAAACCATAGCCATTATTGAAACCAAAGGCGAAATACCTTCCGGAACAGATACCCATGGTATTACTGAAGAAGCTCCTACAGAAAAAATACTAGAAACAGTTGCATCACCAATAACATCAAACGAAAATGTTGTTAAACCTGTAATCACTAGTGATTCTAATCGGTTTTATTCGCCTTTAGTAAAAAACATCGCTTTAAAAGAAGGAATATCACAACAAGAATTAGACACAGTAACCGGAACAGGTAAGGAAGGGCGTGTAACTAAAAACGATATCCTATCGTATTTGGAAAACAGATCTTCTAAAACAGAAACTCCTAAAGTAAATCAACCTCAATCCACAACCACAACCCAAACTGTAAAAGGTGCTGTGCCTGTATCCATTAACGGAGGGGATGAAATAATAGAAATGACTAGAATGGGCAAAATTATTGCGCATCACATGATTCAGAGTACACAGACATCAGCACACGTACAATCCTTTATAGAGGTTGATGTCACCAATATCTGGAATTGGAGAAACAAAGTGAAAGGAGCCTTTGCTAAACGAGAAGGTGAAAATTTGACCTTTACACCAATTTTTATGGAAGCTGTAGCAAAAGCCATCAAAGACTTTCCAATGATTAATATTTCTGTGGACGGCGATAAAATTATAAAAAGAAAAAATATAAATTTAGGTATGGCAGCCGCATTAGCCGATGGCAATTTAATTGTACCGGTTATTAAAAACGCCGATCAACTTAACCTAATTGGCATGTCAAAAGCAGTAAACGATCTTGCTAACAGAGCAAGAACCGGAAAACTAAGACCTGACGACACCCAAGACGGCACCTATACGGTCACCAATGTAGGAACCTTTGGAAGTATTATGGGAACTCCCATTATTAACCAGCCACAAGTAGCAATACTGGCATTAGGAGCAATTAGAAAAGTACCTGCAGTTATTGAAACTCCCGAAGGCGATTTTATTGGCATCCGTTACAAAATGTTCTTATCACACTCCTATGACCATCGTGTTGTAAATGGAGCAATGGGCGGACAATTTGTAAAACAAGTAGCAGATTATTTGGAAGGGTTTGATATTAACAGAGAAATCTAGATATGTAAATTATTTACATACGATTTTAATATTATAATCCCGGGATGCTCACTCTCGGGATTTTTTCCTTTAAAAAGATTCTATAGTTAAATTCTTTTTGTCCAATAATTTTAATAGCTTCTTATAATTTCAAATTTTTAAAGGATAAATATTTTTTGATATAAAACCAAATATAAGTACTACAACATAAATCAAATTAACAAAAAACAGAGGAACAACTCATAGATAAATGGTATTTTTGTAAAAACAACGTTAAAATGGAATTAAAACTAGACAAACCAATTTGCTTTTTTGATTTAGAAACCACCGGAACAAACATTGCTACAGATAGAATTGTTGAAATTTCCATATTAAAAGTTTTTCCCAACGGAAACAAAGAAAGTTTTACTTGGAGGGTAAATCCTCAAATGTCTATACCTCCTTTTGTTACTTCTATTCACGGAATTACAGATGACATGGTTGCAAACGAACCAACATTTAAAGAATTAGCGTCAAAAATATATGCTTTAATTAAAGACGCAGATCTTGGTGGTTTTAATTCCAATCGGTTTGATATTCCGTTGCTGGCAGAGGAACTATTGAGGGCAGGTATTGATGTGGACTTTAAAAATACATTGTCTGTAGATGTGCAAACCATTTTTCACAAAATGGAAAAACGCACTTTAGAAGCGGCTTATAAATTTTATTGCGATGCTGATTTGAATAATGCCCATAGTGCAGAAGCAGATACAAATGCTACTTATGAAGTACTTAAAGCCCAAATAAAAAGATATGAAGAGCTGGAAAACAACACCAAATTTTTAGCACAATTTAGTGAACATAAAAAATTTGCAGACTTTGCCGGATATATTGGGTATGATAAAAACGACAACGAAATTTTTGCATTTGGGAAACACAGAGGAAGCAAGGTAGAAGATATATTAGAAAAAGAACCCGGATATTTTGGGTGGTTGCTCAATGCCGATTTTCCTCTATACACTAAAAAAATCCTCACCGGTATCAAATTAAGAAAATTAAATAATAAATTAGATTAATCTTCCAAAAGTTTATAAGAGAATAAAATATCCAATCCATTCTTAACCCTGAAATTCAATATATGAAACTTATTTGTATAGGTAGAAATTATACCGCTCACATTGAAGAATTAGAAAACGAAAGGCCTACAGATCCGGTAATTTTCATGAAACCCGATACGGCAATCCTTCTAAAAAAACAACCATTTTTTATTCCTGAGTTTTCACAGGATGTGCATCATGAAGTGGAGGTTTTGGTTAGAATCAACAAAGTGGGTAAACATATAGATAAGAAGTTTGCACATAAGTATTATGATGAAATAGGCTTGGGAATAGACTTTACGGCAAGAGATTTGCAGTCTAAACTAAAAGAAAAAGGATTGCCATGGGAAAAAGCAAAAGCATTTGATGGTGCGGCAGTTATTGGCGACTTTCTTCCTAAATCTGATTTTAAGGATCTCAACAACATTAATTTCCATTTAGAAAACAATAAAAAAGTTGTACAAAAGGGTAATACTTCACTGATGTTGTGGAAAATTGATGCTTTAATCGAATATGTTTCAAAATATTTTACATTAAAGATAGGAGATATTATCTTTACCGGTACTCCTTCAGGTGTTGCTAAAGTTAACCCTAATGACCATCTGGAAGGATATATTGAAAACAAACAACTCTTCTCAATAAAAGTAAAATAATTATGGAAAAAGCATATTCCTTTGAAAGTTTGAATGAAATAGCAGGAGGTGATGAAGAATTCATTGCCGTTATAGCAAAAACCTTTCTAGATGAAATTCCACCAGACCTAAAAGCTTTAGCGCAAGCCATCGAAAATAACAACAAACCATTAGCTTATCAGTTTGCTCATAAAATGAAACCAAATTTAGAAATGCTAGGATTGAACCTTACAAAAGATGTAACAGCAATAGAGTCGTGGACTAACACCACAAAAAATAAATCTGCAGCAGAACCACACATTCAAAAAATAGAATCTATTTTAAATCAAGTTTTTACCGAACTTAAAACCGACTTTCATCTTTAATGCGTGCAGAAATTATTACCATAGGTGATGAAATTCTTATAGGTCAAATCGTCGATACAAATTCCGCATATATTGCCTCAGAGCTCAACAAAATAGGAATTCAGGTTGTTCAGATTACCTCTGTTCAAGATAAAAAAAAGCCTATTTTAGAATCCTTTGAAAACGCAAAAAATCGTGCAGATGTAGTTTTAATAACCGGTGGTTTAGGACCCACTAAAGACGACATAACCAAACACACTTTTTGCGACTATTTTCAGGATATTTTAGTTTTAAATCAGGATGCTTTAAACAATGTAAACGAACTTTTTGAAAAACATGTAAAAAGAATTCCAAACGAATCAAATAAGCAACAAGCCCTTGTACCCTCAAAAGCAATAGCTTTAAAAAATAGTTTTGGCACTGCTCCCGGAATGTGGATGGAAAAAGACAATACTGTTTTTATTTCCCTGCCTGGAGTTCCTTTTGAAATGAAAGGATTAATGCAAAATGAAGTATTGCCTAGGCTTCAAAAAAGATTTCACAGACCGTTTATCGTACACAAAACAATACTAACCACAGGAATGGGTGAAAGTGCTATAGCCGAAATCATTGCAGATTGGGAAAATGCATTACCAGCTGAAATAAAATTGGCCTATTTACCTTCTTTAGGAAGAGTTCGGTTGCGTCTCTCTACAAAAGGCAGTAATGAAAATGCACTCCACGCAGCCATAAACCAACAGGTTGTTGGATTAGAACAATTAATAGGAAATTTTATTGTAGGCTATGATAATGAAAATTCCATAGAAGAAGTTATAGCAAAAATGCTAGTAAAACAAAAGAAAACTCTAAGCCTTGCCGAAAGTTGTACAGGAGGTCAAATGGCAAAACAAATAACGTCAATGGAAGGTGCTTCAGCCTACTTTAGAGGTGGTTTTGTAACCTATGCCACCGACACAAAAACGAAACTCTTAGGAGTTCCTAAAGAAATGATTGATACCTATACCGTTGTAAGCGCACCTGTAGCTGAAGCTATGGCTCTAGGGGCAAAAAAACGCTATGAATCTGATTATGCTGTTTCTACTACAGGTATTGCAGGACCAACAAAAGGAGATGCTATGGAAGAGATAGGAACAGTTTTTATAGGAATTGCAACTCCTCAAGGCGTTTTTTCAGAAAAGTTTTATTTCGGAAATCAAAGAAGTAAGGTGATGAAAAGTGCTGTTAATGCGGCATTTATACTGCTTAGAAAAGAAATTTTGAAAAACTAATATTTATTTGTTGTGCAACAGATAAAATTGTTTTAAATTTGCAGCCTGTTTTAAAATAACTATATAAAGTTAAAAGAAATGTCAAGAGTTTGTGAACTTACTGGTAAAAGAGCAATGGTTGGAAACAACGTATCTCACGCAATGAATAAAACGAAGCGCAAGTTTAATATAAATTTGCTAAAGAAAAAGTTTTACATTCCTGAAGAAGACAAGTGGATTACACTGCGTGTATCTACTTCTGCTTTAAAAACAATTAATAAAAATGGCATCTCTGCGACATTGAAAAAAGCAAGAGAAAATGGTTATTTAACTAAATAATCGGTCTAAATACTTTTACAGAAATGGCAAAGAAAAGCAAAGGAAATAGAATCCAAGTAATCTTAGAATGTACAGAGCACAAAGAATCCGGAATGAACGGAACTTCTCGTTACATCACAACCAAAAACAAAAAGAACACACCAGATAGAATGGAATTGAAGAAATTCAATCCAATTCTTAAAAAAATGACTGTTCATAAAGAAATTAAATAAATAGAGATTTTTACTTTTGTATAAATTTCAAATAAACACATCTAAGTCATGGCAAAGAAATCAGTAGGTACCATACAAACAGGATCTAAACGTTTAACAAAAGCAATAAAAATGGTAAGATCTCCTAAAACTGGGGCATACACTTTTGTTGAAACAATCACCACTCCTGAACTTGTTAATGAGTGGATGAGCAAACAAAAATAAGCAATTTGTAAAATAGCATTAAGCCGTCTGCCTGTTGGTAAGACGGCTTTTCCTTTTTGTGTATATTTGCACCAGAGAAAGCTATAATATATTACAGCTCCAAATAAAAATATGGTATAAAGAAAAGCCGTAATATATTACGGCTCCGAATAAAGGATAACTAATAATCACCAAGCCCATGAGCTTTTTTAAAAAAATATTTTCTTCCGAAAAAAAGGAAACTTTAGATAAAGGATTAGAAAAAACCAAAATCACCTTCCTGGGCAAACTAGGTAAAGCCGTTGCAGGAAAATCTAAAGTAGACGACGATGTACTCGATAATCTGGAAGAAATTTTGGTTTCTTCTGACGTGGGCGTAAATACTACGTTGAAGATTATTGATCGCATTGAAGCTCGTGTCTCTAAAGACAAATATTTAGGCACTGCTGAACTAAATGAAATTTTAAGGGAAGAAATCGCCGGACTTTTGTCAGAAACCAATTCCGGCGAGGCTACAGAGTTTTCAGTTCCTGCTGATAAAAAACCATATGTCATTATGGTGGTTGGGGTAAATGGTGTTGGAAAAACAACGACCATAGGTAAGTTAGCACATCAATTCAAAAATACAGGTAAATCGGTAATCCTTGGTGCTGCAGACACTTTTCGCGCTGCCGCCATTGACCAGTTACAGATATGGGCAGACAGAACAGGTGTGCCATTGGTAAAACAAAGTATGGGTAGTGATCCTGCATCGGTTGCTTTTGATACTTTGGAAAGTGCCGTAAAACAAAATGCCGATATTGTTATAATTGATACTGCGGGACGTTTGCACAACAAAGTAAACTTGATGAACGAACTTACTAAAGTAAAACGTGTGATGCAAAAGGTGGTGCCAGATGCACCTCACGAAGTTCTTCTGGTACTCGATGGTTCGACAGGGCAAAACGCATTTGAACAGGCAAAACAATTTACTGCTGCTACTGAAGTTACCGCACTTGCAGTCACTAAACTCGACGGCACCGCAAAAGGTGGGGTTGTGATAGGAATTAGTGACCAATTTAAAATCCCTGTAAAATATATTGGAGTGGGTGAAGGTCTGGAAGATTTGCAGGTCTTTAATAAATATGAGTTTGTGGATTCTTTTTTTAAGTAATAAATTTTATAATGAAGAAGTAATCACTTAGTTTCTATTCCCACAAAGCCTCGACTTTTTGCCATAGCAAATCATCAAAACTGGATGGGCCTAACAGTACTTCCCCTGCATCACCTCCCATTCTTATGACTACAAGACCTTTACTTGGGACAACATAGACTTTTTGGTCATTTGCGCCTAGCCCTGCAATCAAATCATCTGGCGCAGAGGGAATCATTTTCTCAAAAAATACCATTTCAGACCCCGGGATACGAATGGTTTCTTTGCCATTCAGCCACCACAAATATCCATAAGCTTCATTAAGATCCTGAGAGGTGGTTGTCATTTGTGTAAAATAAATGGTATCTGTCAATAAAAATTCTGAGTTCCATTTTCCGCGATTTAATATCAACAAACCAAAACGAGCCATACTTCTGGCTGTACTAAAATAAATCTTATTATAGCCTATTGGTATCCATGCGCCTTGCATTCCTATTGGATTGCGCAATTTTATATTGAAAAAATCTGTAAAACTGTTAGGACTAACTGCATCCAGCACATTAGTAAGTAAAGTATAAGGCGCATTGTGATAATACCACATATCACCGGGGCTATTTAAAAATTGCAAACAAGAAGGATCGGTGCAATATATATCTGGAACTGAATAATCCAACCCCGTGGTCATCGTAAGCTGGTTTTTAATAGTAATTTGATTTTCTTGCTCTGGGATTAAACTGGTCCATCCGCTTCCTAAATGTGTACTTACAGCTTGGTTTATATTTAACAACCCTTCTTGCTGTGCTAGTCCGATAGTAAAAGCAGTAAGTGTTTTGCCCGCTGAATTCCAAGGAAGGTTGGTAGAAATGGTTGTCCCTTGAAAATAGTTTTCTATTACAATTTTACCATTTTTCAAAAGTATAAATGCTTTGGTGTTTTTTTCCGAAAGAAAATCTAAAAGAGGTTGCGTCGCATTAGTATTCCATCCTAATTCTTCCACGCTTGTGGTTCCCCATTCATTTCCAGAAAGTGGTGGAAAATACATCGTGTTTGAGTTAATACTTGTTTCATCGGCTTGTCCGGAACAAGCTATTAAATTAACGCTCAAAATAAATAGAATAATTGGAGTTCGCATACTAAGGTTTTTTTATTAGGACGATTAAATATACAAAAGGTTTGATTTAGATTGTATCTTTGCAATTACTTTTAAAAATTTTAAATAATATAACCCTTCTAGGATTTAAAACCCAAGAAGGGTTAAGTAACGTATGAGAACAAAATCCCTAAAAAAAAATAAAATCAATGTAGTCACTCTTGGCTGTTCTAAAAATGTGTACGATTCAGAAATATTGATGGGTCAATTACGTGCCAATAATAAAGAAGTGGTTCACGAGGAAGAAGGAAATATCGTCGTGATTAATACCTGCGGTTTTATTGCAAATGCAAAAGAGGAAAGTATCAATACTATTTTAGAATACGTTCAAAAAAAAGAAGACGGTCTTATCGATAAAGTGTTTGTTACCGGATGCCTTTCTGAACGGTACAAGCCCGATTTGCAAAAGGAAATCCCTTTGGTAGATCAGTATTTTGGAACAACTGAACTCCCAGGCCTTTTAAAAGCACTTGGGGCGGATTATAAACACGAACTTATAGGCGAACGTTTAACCACAACACCTAAAAATTACGCCTACTTAAAAATAGCCGAAGGTTGCGACCGCCCGTGTTCCTTTTGTGCGATTCCCATTATGCGTGGAAAGCACCGAAGTACACCCATAGAAGATTTGGTTTTAGAAGCAGAGAAACTTGCAACAAAAGGAGTGAAAGAATTGATTCTTATCGCACAAGATTTAACCTATTACGGCTTAGACATCTATAAAAAAAGAAACCTCGCCGAATTACTTCAAGCATTAGTTGAAGTAGAAGGTATTGAATGGATTCGTTTGCATTATGCATTTCCTACCGGTTTTCCTATGGATGTGCTTGAAATAATGCGCAATGAACCTAAAATTTGCAATTATATCGATATTCCGTTACAACACATTTCAGACAGCATATTAAAATCCATGCGTCGTGGAACCACGCACGCCAAAACCACAAAATTATTACAAGACTTCCGGGCAGCAGTTCCCGAAATGGCTATCCGAACCACTTTAATTGTGGGCTATCCCGGGGAAACAGAAGAAGATTTCCAAACACTAAAAAACTGGGTTGCTGAGATGCGTTTTGAGCGTCTGGGATGTTTTACCTATTCACACGAAGAAAACACCCACGCTTACAACCTGGAAGACGATGTGCCGGAAGATGTAAAACAGGAACGTGCCAACGAGATAATGGAATTACAATCCCAGATTTCATGGGAATTGAACCAGGAAAAAATTGGTAAGGAATTTAAAGTGGTTATTGACCGAAAAGAAGGTGCTTATTTTGTGGGAAGAACAGAGTTTGACTCGCCAGATGTGGATAATGAAGTGCTTATCGACGCTGCAAAATACTATGTAAAAACTGGAGATTTTGCTCGGGTAATAATTACTGAAGCGGCAGATTTTGATTTATACGCAGTACCTGTATAAAAGACTAAGTTTAATTATTAATTTTATTAAATGAACATATTTGTAAAAGTTTCTATTTGTATGGGTTTAGTTGCTCTTTTTCTTTCTTGTAAAAACAAAAAAGAAAGCATTCAAATTAATGATGAAGAAACAACTTCATTAAGTTCTATTTCATTTCCTTCAGAAAAAGGAAGTTCGCTTCCCTATTTGTTTTTAGACAAAGATCATCTCTTTCTGTCTTGGGTCACTACAAAGGATTCAATAACTAGCCTATTTTTTTCAGAATATGTTGAGGATACCTGGTTGGCTCCTATAAAAATTACTTCCGGAACCGATTGGTTTGTCAATTGGGCAGATTTTCCTAAAGTAGCTAAAAATGGTAAAAATTTGCTGGCAAACTATCTTAAAATGTCAGATACCACTACCTATGCGTACGATATTTTTGTAATTCAAAAACAAGATAAAAATGAGTGGTTTAGCCCATTTAAAATTCATAGTGACACTACTAAAACTGAACATGGCTTTGTGAGTATGCTTCCTTTTGGGGAAGAATCTTTTTTTATTACATGGCTGGACGGTAGAAACACTAAAATAGAAAATCACGGTCATGAAGGTGGTGGCGCAATGACATTGCGTGGGGCAATACTTAGCAAAGATGGAATACTATCGGAAGAACAAGAGTTAGATAACCGCATTTGTGATTGTTGTCAAACCACTGCTGCTATTACAAAAAACGGCCCTGTTGTTTTGTATCGTGATAGGTCAGAAACTGAAATTAGAGACATTTATATAGTTAGAAATGTGGATGGAAAATGGACCGAGCCAAAAGCTATTTACAACGATAACTGGGAGATTTTTGGTTGCCCCGTAAATGGACCTAGTGTGGCTGCCGTTGAAAATACTCTTGCCGCAGCATGGTTTACAGGAGCAAATAACCAAGCAAAAGTACAGGTAATTTTTTCAAAAGACAATGGCGAAACGTTTCTTACCCCCATACAAATTGATGGGGGAAATCCTTTAGGAAGAGTTTCTATTGTTATGGTGGATGCAGAAAATGCATTAGTTTCTTGGGTAGAGGCTTTTGGTGAGGATGCTAAAGTGCAAGTAGTAAAAGTAAATAGTAGTGGCAAGGTTTCTTCTCCTTTTGTAGTAACCGATTTTTCTAGAAGTAGAGCAAGTGGTTTTCCTCAAATGAAATTATTAAATAATAGCGTATATTTTGCTTGGACAAATGTGGAAGATACTACTACAAACATCAAAGTTGCATCCATACATATTGATGCCTTATAAAGTTAAATATTGAATATTGAAAGCAAAATAGCGAAACACCTTCTTATCATCGGTTATGTTTGGCCGGAGTCAAAAACAACTGCGGCGGGTTTGCGAATGCTGCAATTGATTCAATTTTTTAAAAGCCAAAATTTTCAAATTACTTTTGTTTCCACAGCATTAAAAACAGAATTTTCAGATAACTTGACTATTTTAGGAATAGAAACCTCACAAATTGTTCTTAATGATAGTAATTTTGATGAATTACTAAAAAATAAAAATCCGTCTGTAGTTTTATTTGATCGTTTTTATTCTGAAGAACAATTCGGTTGGCGAGTAGCGGAAATTTGCCCAAACGCATTGCGTATTTTGGATACAGAAGATGTACACTTCCTCAGAAAAGCAAGGCAGCAAGCGCTAAAAGAAGGAAAAGAAACAATAAATTTGTTTTCTAATCTTGCAAAACGCGAAATAGCAAGTATCTATCGTTGTGATTTTTCACTGATTATTTCAGAAGTGGAAATGCAAATTTTGCAAGAGAAATTCAAAATGGATGCTTCCTTGCTATTCTACCTTCCGTTTCTAAGTCAAAAAATTTCTTTTTCCGAAAAAGAGTCTTTGCCTACATTTGAAGAAAGAACCGATTTCATTTTTTTAGGAAATTACAAACACCAGCCTAATGTTGATGCCATTTTTAACCTAAAAGAAAATCTTTGGCCAATACTTTCTAAAATGCTTCCAAAAGTAGAATTACATTGTTTTGGAGCATATGCATCACCACAAATTAAACAACTCCATAACCCAAAGGAGCGGTTTTTTATTCGTGGATGGGTAGAGAATTCTTATAATGAAATGAGAAAAGCTAAAGTGATGCTAGCACCATTGCGATATGGAGCCGGATTAAAAGGAAAACTCATCCAAGCCATGCAATCCGGAACACCTAGTATAACTTCAACAATTGGTGCTGAGGGAATTCCAGGTGAATATTCATGGAGCGGTTTTATTGAAAATAACCCGGATGCATTTTCTGAAAAAGCAAATGAGCTATACACCAACAAACAAATTTGGCAACAAGCACAAACCAATGGGTTTACACTTTTAGAAAAACGATTTTCTAAAGAAAACTTTGAAAATAACCTTCTTCAAAAAATGGAAACAACTAGCTTAGAACTAAAAAAACATAGAAATGACAATTGGATAGGAAGCCTATTAGCACATCATTCCATGCAAAGCACAAAGTATTTAAGCAAGTGGATAGAAGAGAAGAATAAATAGCATATTTATTAAACTTTATTTTCCCAAGTTCACTCTTTGTAACTCACTAACATATCCTTATCTTTGCATCTCTCAAAAAATTAAGAAATACCTATGTTTAATAATTTAAGCGAAAAGTTAGATAAAGCATTACATATCCTTAAAGGACACGGAAGCATTACAGAAGTAAACGTTGCAGAAACTTTAAAGGAAGTAAGGCGTGCTTTACTGGATGCCGATGTGAATTTTAAAATTGCTAAAGAATTTACTAACACGGTAAAAGAAAAAGCACTTGGGCAGAATGTATTGACTACTTTGCAGCCGGGACAATTGATGGTAAAACTCGTTAAAGACGAGCTTACGCAATTAATGGGAGGAGATGCTGAAGGTATTAACCTCAGTGGTAACCCAAGTGTTATCTTAATGTCGGGTCTTCAAGGTAGTGGTAAAACTACCTTTTCCGGAAAATTAGCAAACTATTTAAAAACCAAAAAGACTAAGAAACCATTATTAGTGGCTTGTGATGTGTATCGACCCGCAGCAATTAATCAATTGCACGTAGTTGGTGAACAAATTGGTGTTGAGGTTTATAGTGAAGTGGAGAATAAAAATCCAGTACAAATTGCACAAAATGCCATCGCCCACGCAAAGCAAAACGGCTATAATGTAGTAATTATAGATACCGCAGGTCGTCTCGCTGTGGATGAAGCGATGATGACAGAAATTGCAAACATTCACAAAGCTATTAAACCACAAGAAACCTTATTTGTTGTAGATGCTATGACAGGTCAAGATGCTGTAAACACAGCAAAGGCATTTAACGACAAACTAAATTTTGACGGTGTCATACTAACCAAACTGGATGGCGACACTCGGGGTGGAGCCGCAATTTCTATAAAAAGTGTTGTAAACAAACCTATTAAGTTCATCGGTACCGGCGAGAAGATGGAAGCTATTGACGTGTTTTACCCATCACGTATGGCAGATCGTATATTGGGCATGGGCGATGTAATTTCATTGGTTGAAAGAGCTCAAGAACAATATGATGAAGAGGAAGCAAGAAAACTACAAAAGAAAATTGCTAAAAATCAATTCGGATTTGATGATTTTTTAACCCAAATTCAGCAAGTGAAAAAAATGGGGAATATGAAGGATTTGATAGGAATGATTCCTGGTGCAGGAAAAGCACTAAAAGATGTAGATATCGAAGAGGATTCCTTTAAACATATTGAAGCAATTATACACTCTATGACCCCAGAGGAAAGAAGCCAGCCAACAATTATTAACGCTAATAGAAAGAAAAGAATAGGAAAAGGTAGTGGAACCTCAGTGCAACAAGTAAATCAGCTATTGAAACAATTTGAACAGATGAGTAAAATGATGAAAATGATGCAAGGCGGTGGTGGAAAAAAAATGATGCAAATGATGGGAAAAATGCGCTAAAAATGGGTAACACAAACCTATAAGAAGTTCAAAAAAAATTGACCTTGCACTTTTTATATTGAAAAATTAACTAATTACCAATTACAAATGATTCTATTAGACGGAAAAAAAGTTTCCAACGACATTAAAAATGAAATTGCTGTTGAAGTTGCTGAAATGAAAGAGCGTGGTGAAAAAGTACCACATTTAGCTGCAATTATTGTAGGTAATGATGGCGCCAGTTTAACCTATGTTGCAAGTAAAGTCAAAGCCTGTGAACGTGTTGGTTTTGAATCTACTATGGTAAGATTGCCTCATACAACCAGCGAATTGGAATTATTGCAAAAAATCCAAGAATTAAATAAAAATGAGGATATCGATGGTTTTATCATTCAATTACCATTACCACCACAAATAAACACACAAAAGATATTAATGTCAGTAGATCCTAGTAAGGATGTGGATGGTTTTCACCCAGAAAATTTTGGAAAAATGGCATTGGATATGAGCACTTTTATTCCTGCAACACCCTTTGGGATTTTAGAGCTTTTAGAACGTTATAAAGTAGAAACAAAAGGCAAGCATACGGTGGTTATTGGAAGAAGTCATATTGTAGGCAGACCAATGAGTATATTGATGGGGAGGAAAGGATGGCCGGGAAATTCTACGGTAACATTAACACATAGTGAAACTAAAAATATTACACAAATAACCTCGCAGGCAGATATTATTATCTCGGCATTAGGAGTTCCAAATTTTCTAAAAGCAGAAATGGTTAAAGATGGTGCTGTCATTATTGATGTCGGAATAACACGAGTACCCGATGATACAAAAGCTAATGGCTATAGAATTTCTGGCGATGTAGATTTTGAAAACGTAAGCAAAAAGGCTTCTTTTATTACTCCGGTTCCAGGGGGTGTTGGTCCTATGACTATTGCAATGTTATTAAAAAACACCTTATTGGCTCGCGAACAAAAAAGGATGTGTATTTAATCTACATGGACACTTTCACCATATTCTTTTTTATAAATCCGTAAAATCAGTAAAAATAGACTAAGTAGAAGCGGGCCAAAAATTAACCCTATAAATCCAAATATAGGAACTCCAATAATTACTCCAATTAAAGTAATTAATGGATGAATATCAGCTAATTTTTTCTGTACCACCAAGCGAAATAAGTTATCGGTAGTACCTACAACTAAAACACCATAAAAGAGCATCACTATTGCTTCCCAATCATGTCCTTTGGAAAATAATAAAAAAACAACAGGAACAATACCGATTGCCGTTCCAATAAATGGGATTACTGACCCAACTGTAGTTATCACAAACCAAAACCAAGGATTTGGTACCCCCAAAGCAAGAAATGCAATTAAGGCAACAAAACCCTGCAAAATAGCGACAAGTGGAATTCCTATAGCGTTTGATTTTACAATACTGCCTATTTCTTTTCCTAAAATATTGATGTTTTCGGGGCGCATAGGTAAATAGGTAAACAGAGATTCAATAAACTTTTTACGATTCACTAACATATAGTAAAGCAAAAAATACATTATAGTAATGGCTATAAAAATATTAAAAGTGTCTCCTATAATGTCTTGAAAATTATCTGAAATCCAACCCGATATTTTTCCAGAATCTACTGATGAGGAATAGGAATAACCCAAATTATTTTCAAAAGCGGCAATAGACTCTTTAATAACTTTTATTCCAGATTCTACTTTTTGTAATCCACCTTTAACTTTTGAAGACAACATTAAAATTACAAGAGCAACAGGAACTATGATACCTATAAATGAAATAAGCATAAGATAAGAGGCGGCTAAAGCAGGTTTCCATCCTTTTTGAACTAATTTACGCATCCATCCTTTCATTATTATATAAAGAGTGATGGCACCAAGGACACCTGATAAATATGGGGCTAAACCCATAAATATTAAAATAGCCATCAATACAATCAACAAAAGAGTGAAGAATTGTCTTATAACATCTTGATGAATTCTGGGCATAAATATTATTCTTTTTTAAACTAAATGGTGCCTATTTTTAACTTTTACTTTAATAAATTACAAATTACTTTTAATTCTACCCCTGAAACATATTAAAATACTTTAAGCTTTAAATATACTATTAAATAAAATTAAACTTTTAAAAGAGGTAGAGTAAAATTATTAGTCTGATGGATTTCCATCTGTATCATTTTGATGTTTTAATAATCCAATACCCGCAAAAAAGAAGACAATACCCAATATAATTAGCGCCCAAGGGCTAAATCCAAGTCCAATATTTCCAAAGGCATCTAAAACACCTAAAACAAGAGCTATTGCACCACAAATAGTTAAAATGAATCCTAGAATCTTTATCATAATTTTTACATATAAGTTAATGAATAAAATTAGTTTAAAGAAACGGACTTTGTTGCGTAATTAACAAAAGGTTGTATCTATTAAAAAATAGTAGAATTATTCTTCTTGGTTTTCCCAGCCTACCATAAAAAATTTAAATTTTGCATCATCAGGTATATCAGAGGCGTCAATTTTTAATCCAAATTCATTTCTAAGACTCTCAGGAAGTACTTCTTTACTTATGGTAACATATACATCGCTTTCTACTAAAGAAATTACCAAAGAGCTTAAACCATTTTGAATGGATGAAATGGTGTATTTTTCTCTTAAATCCTTGAAAGTACTGTTTAAATGAAGTCCTTTTTCTGTTTTATATCGGTCATCAAATATTTGAATATTCGAAATTTTCGATTCAGGATCGTTGTCGGTTATTGGAGAAAGTAACAAGAGTTTTGTACCACCTTTTTCATAAATTTCTACTTGACCACCTTGGCTTAAAAATACTTCTTTAGAAAGAAGGGGAACGATGGAATCTTTGCTAAAAATGGAATCTAATTGGTTTATTTTTATGGTTTTTGATAGAGAGCCAATTTCCGATTTTGTAATTAAAAAAGGATCTTTATCTTTATTACATTGTATAAATAATATAGAGAGTACACCTAAAATTAATATGTTTTTTGTCATTGATTTGTTTGTTTTGAAATGGTTTTGATTTTTTATTTAAACATTTTTCCTAAAATTCCCAATACACTCCTTATCACGGTAGGGCTGGTTAAAACTTTCGTAATTGGGTTTTGCGTTGTTCTGCTTCTTGTGGTTGTTCTTGTGGATCTTGGTTTGTTTCCGTTAGTGCGGTTTGAAGTTGTGGTTCGGTAAGAAGCTTCTCTTTCTTTTGTTGCTTTTTCAATTGCAGCTTCTTGTTCGGCTCTTGCTATTTTTTGATTCAAAAGCTCATAAGCACTTTCTCGGTCAATACTTTCATTGTATTTTTTTACCAATTTTGAGTTTGCAGCTAGCTCATTAATTTCAGCCTGATTCAATATTCCCATTCTACTTTTGGGTGCCCTAAGCATTGTTGCAGCTAATGGAGTAGGGATGCCTTTCTCATTTAATGCTGAAATAAATGCTTCTCCTATTCCAAGAGAAGTCAATACTTCATCCGTTTTATAATAATCGGATAGCGGATAATTTTCTGCAGAAAGTTTAATGGCTTTCCGGTCTTTAGCAGTAAAAGCTCTTAGGGCATGTTGTACTTTTAATCCTAATTGACTTAATACAGCATCTGGCACATCGGTAGGGTTTTGAGTTACAAAAAAGATACCAACACCTTTTGACCGAATGAGTTTGATAATGCTTTCAATTTGGTTTAATAATGCTTTGGTAGCTTCATTAAATATCAAGTGCGCTTCTTCAATAAAAATAATAAGTTTTGGCTTGTCACTATCTCCTTGTTCGGGAAAAGTTGTGTAGATTTCAGCAAGTAAGCAGAGCATAAACGTGGAAAACATCTTAGGCTTGTCTTGAATATCAGTAACCCGTATTATGTTGATATATCCCATGCCGTTTTCGTCTAATCGAAGCAAATCTTCCGGTTCAAAGGAGCGTTCACCAAAAAACATATCGGCCCCTTGTTGTTCTAATTCCACTATTTTTCGAAGGATAGAGCCTGTGGATATTGTTGAAATTCGTCCGTATTCCTTTTCTAATTCTTCTTTACCCTGATCGGTGCTAAATTGAATTAATTTTTTTAGATCATTTAAATCTAATAAGGGTAAATGCTTGTCATCACAATATTTGAAAAGTATGGATAGAATACCAGATTGCACATCAGAAAGATCCAATATTCTGGAAAGTAAAACAGGACCGAATTCAGATACTGTAGCGCGCATTCGCACTCCTTTTTCATCGGAAAGGCTGAGTAATTCTACAGGAAATTTTTTAGTTTCATAAGGAAGTCCAATTTTTTTATGTCTTTCTGTAATAAATGGTTTTTCTATTCCGAGTTGGGCAATTCCGCTGAGGTCGCCTTTAATGTCCATTAAAAGTACCGGAACGCCTTTTTCTGAAAGGGTTTCAGCAAGAATCTGAAGAGTTACCGTCTTTCCGGTACCGGTTGCTCCAGCAATAAGCCCATGACGGTTTAAGGTTTTTAATGGAATTTTGACGTGTGCATCGGTGATGGTTTCACCATCAAGCATTGCGGCACCCATAGTAATAAAGTCACCTTTTGTGGTATAACCATCTTGGATATGATTAAAGAAATCTTGCTTTACAGACATACTCAAATTTTAAGCAAAAATAGCAATAGTATTCTTTCTTTTCATTATAAGCTAAAATAATATCTATAAATATTTTTTGATTCTTCATCAAAAAACTTCTTTGGATAAATAAAATTATTAGGCAGTGCTTTTCTTACCTTTGCCACCTTATGAAAGAGGAGATTAAAATTTTAGTAGATAAGGGTGAAATGCTTCCGCTTATGGAAGAGTTTTATACCATACAAGGGGAAGGTTTTTATAAAGGAACAGCTGCATATTTTATTAGAGTTGGTGGTTGCGATGTAGGTTGTCATTGGTGCGATGTGAAAGAAAGCTGGAATGCCGATTTACATCCACCCACTGCTATATCAACTATTGTAAACAATGCCGTTAGGCACTCTAAAACAATAGTTGTAACAGGAGGGGAGCCACTTACTTGGAATATGAACCCTCTTACTAAATCCTTAAAAGAAAAAGGATTACAGGTGCATATTGAAACCTCAGGTGCATATCCATTAACCGGTATTTGGGATTGGATTTGCCTTTCGCCAAAAAAAATAAAACAACCAAAGCAGGAGATTTATCCATTAGCTAATGAGTTGAAAATGATTGTTTTCAATCAAGATGATTTTTGTTTTGCTGAAGAACAAGCCGCAAAAGTAAGTGATAATTGTCTATTATTTTTGCAACCCGAATGGAGTAAAAGAGAAAAAATGATGCCTAAAATTGTAGATTATGTAATGAAAAATCCCAAGTGGAAAGTTTCTCTACAAATTCATAAATATCTCAACATTCCATAAAAAAAAACATGGAAACATTCCATGTTTTTGTGTTTCAAAAGCTTAACCTTACTTTCTATAGGTTTTTAAAGGGAATTTCTACAAAAGTATCATCCCAGCCAATCATTAAACTTACTCCATCTTCATTTGTTTTAAATGCCATAGATAAGGATTCAATAGGAGCTGAGGCTTTCCGAGCCGGCACATTTATTCGGGCAATATCCATTTCTTGCTTATAACTATAAGCACCCCAAGTGTTGGTTTCTTTATTTAAAATTACTGTCCATTCTTTTTCACCCGGAATGGTATATAAAGTATAGGTTCCAGCATTTATTTTAACACCTCCCACTTGCATATCGGTATATAAATCTAATTCAGTAGCCTCATTGGCACCAGTACGCCATACTTGATTAAAAGGTACTAATTCTCCAAAAATTTTACGATTTTTTTTCAGTGGTCTGCTATAAATAACTCGTATTAAAGGAGCTTTATTTGCGTCTCTGGCAATGGCTAAATCCATGGGACTAGCATCTATTTTTGGAAATTCTTGAGCAAAAACAGGTTGCATAAAAGTGGATAAAAAGAAAAATAGAAACAGTGATGATAGATGTATTAATTTCATAGTATAATTTTTTTATAAATATACAGGGTTTGTTTTAAATTAAAAGGTTAAAAAAATGAAATTTTTTGTTAAAATTTTACGCTAATTAATAAAAAAAAACAATAGAACTTTTAAGGGTTTTTTCCACATAAAATTGTTAATAACTTAGTGCTTTAAAACAACGTTAACCCTTTATTTTACTATAGCTTTTGTTATATTTGTGCGTTATGCTGTTTTCTATAATTTATTTAGATAATTCAAGGCTAAAATTAAAAAAAAATACAACAACAAATTTATGAACGGAGAAAAGAAAAAAGATAGCTACGGTGCAGATAGTATTCAGGCTTTAGAAGGAATGGAGCATGTGCGCATGCGTCCTTCTATGTATATAGGAGATACTGGAGTGCGAGGTTTACATCACTTAGTTTATGAAGTAGTAGATAATTCCATTGATGAAGCAATGGGCGGCTATTGTGATAAAATTGATATTTGGATTGGTAAAGATAACTCCATATCTGTGAAAGATAATGGAAGAGGCATTCCTGTAGATATCCACAAAAAAGAAGGGGTATCTGCATTGGAAGTTGTAATGACAAAAATTGGTGCCGGAGGAAAATTTGATAAAGATTCCTATAAAGTTTCTGGTGGACTTCACGGCGTTGGTGTATCTGTTGTAAATGCACTTTCGGAAAACTTAAAAGCTACGGTTTACAGAGAAGGAAAAATATGGGAACAAGAATACAAAAGAGGTAAAGCGCAATATCCTGTAAAATCGGTTGGAGAATCTAATGACAGAGGTACTTTAGTTACTTTTAGACCAGATGAAACCATCTTTGAGCAAACCATAGAGTTTAGTTATGATACCCTAGCAGGAAGAATGCGTGAGCTTTCTTTTTTGAATAAAGGAATTACAATTTCGCTTACAGATCAAAGAAATCCTAAGGAAGATGGAAGTTTTGAAACGGAAAATTTTCATAGCGATGAAGGATTAAAAGAGTTTGTTCGGTTTCTTGATGGAAACAGAGAGCCAATTATTAAAGATATCATCTCTCTAGAATCCGAAAAAAATGATATTCCTGTAGAAGTAGCGATGATTTACAATACTTCTTTTAATGAAAATTTACATTCCTACGTAAATAACATCAATACACATGAAGGAGGTACACATCTTGCCGGTTTTAGACGAGGTTTAACCACCACCTTAAAAAAATATGCAGATGCTTCCGGACTTTTAGATAAATTGAAATTTGAAATTTCAGGAGATGATTTTCGCGAGGGATTAACGGCAATTGTTTCCGTAAAAGTTGCAGAACCACAATTTGAGGGGCAAACAAAAACAAAACTTGGGAATAGAGAAGTTACTGCAGCCGTTAGCCAAGCAGTTTCTGAAATGCTTACAAACTATTTAGAAGAACATCCTGATGATGCTAAAATAATCGTTCAAAAAATAATTTTAGCAGCACAAGCACGTCACGCAGCAAATAAAGCACGTGAAATGGTGCAAAGAAAAACGGTAATGAGCATTGGCGGATTGCCCGGAAAACTCTCTGACTGTTCAGAACAAGACCCGTCGATATGTGAAGTGTTTTTAGTGGAGGGAGATTCAGCAGGGGGAACCGCAAAACAAGGACGCGATAGAAATTTTCAAGCCATCTTACCACTTCGAGGTAAAATACTTAACGTTGAAAAGGCCATGCAACATAAGGTTTTTGAAAACGAAGAAATCAGAAATATTTATACTGCTCTTGGTGTAACTATTGGTACAGAGGATGACAGTAAAGCATTGAACCTTACCAAACTTCGCTACCATAAAATTGTCATCATGTGTGATGCCGATGTGGATGGTAGCCACATTGCAACCCTTATTTTAACTTTCTTTTTCCGGTATATGAGAGAGCTCATTGAAGCAGGTCACGTGTATATAGCTACACCACCATTATATCTTATTAAAAAGGGAAATAAAAAAGCATACGCATGGAGTGAAAAGGATAGAGAAAATATCAACGTTGATTTTGGAGGTAATGCAACTATTCAAAGATATAAAGGTCTTGGTGAAATGAACGCAGAACAATTATGGGATACCACTATGAATCCACAATTTAGAACATTACGTAAAATTACAATAGATAATCTAGGAGAAGCCGATCGTGTTTTTTCCATGCTTATGGGTGATGAAGTGCCACCTCGAAGAGAATTTATAGAGAAAAACGCTGCTTATGCTAATATTGACGCATAACAAAAGTTTTAGAAAATGTATTTTAAAACCTCAATGTTTATTAACGTGAGGTTTTTTTTTTGAAAAAGTAACCACGTTTTTCTAGGGTTTTTGCCGACTTAAATGTTGTACTTTATAATAATTAATAAATCTAAAATATATTCCTAATGAGAAATCTAACCCTTTTTACCTTTCTATTCGTTTCAGCATTTTCCTTTTCCCAAAATAAATTAGAAGATTTATTAGCTGCCGGTATTGAAGATGCTCAGCGTTTTGCAAGTGGATATATTAGTCCAGCAGCGGAAGGCGTAATTTATAATCTTTCAAATGGCTGGATACAATCGGCAAATGTGAAGAAACCTTTGCGATTTGAAATTTCTGTTATTGGCAATATTTCTTTTGTGAAAGACAAAAACAAAAGTTTTACTTTAAATACAGAAGATTATAATAATTTGCAATTTAGAGATGGCAGCACCTCCAACAATGTGGCAACAGCTTTTGGCGAAAACAAGCCTAATATCATTGTCTTTGCAAGAGTAACTGATGATACAGGAGCTTTTCAACAAGAGGTGGAGTTTGAATTGCCACAGGGTCTTGCATCCACAAATGTCAATTTTGTTCCTACTGCTTTTTTACAAGCGCGCTTAGGAGTTTTTAAAGCTACGGAAGTAAAAGTACGCTATTTTCCAAAAATTGATTACGAAGATGTGCAAACCGAACTTTTCGGACTCGGACTACAACACGAATTTACCCAATGGCTTCCTGTCGATAAAATATTTCCTGTTGCAATTTCCGGATTTATTGGGTTTACTAATCTAAATGGAAGTTTTGATTTTACCGATAGCCAAATCGTTGAAGGAGCCAATCAACGCTTTGCTGTGAAACAAAATAGTTGGTTATTTCAGGTGCACGCCTCTACTAAATTGCCCATAATCAATTTTTATGGAGGCTTAGGATATGTCTCCGGGAAATCTGATTTTGATGTATTAGGTACATACACTGTAAGAGCAGGGACACCTTTATTTGAAACTGCCAGTACTTTTGAAAATCCGTTTACAGTAAAAAATAAAGTTTCGGGTGTAAAAGCCACATTAGGTACGAGATTAAATCTAGCCTTTTTTAGCATATATGCTGAATATAACCTAGCAGAATATAATACTGCAAGTGCAGGAATTGGTTTCGGAATTTAACGCAATATTTACCAGTTTTTAAACAAGTTATTTGTAATTTTGCACTTTCAATTTAACTCTTAATAAAATAGAATATTATGAAAGTAACAGTTGTAGGTGCCGGTGCTGTAGGCGCAAGTTGTGCAGAATACATAGCCTTGAAAAATTTTGCTTCAGAGGTCGTTCTTTTAGACATAAAAGAAGGATATGCTGAAGGAAAAGCAATGGATTTAATGCAAACAGCATCTTTAATGGGTTTTGATACTAAAATTACAGGTACAACCGGTGATTATGCAAAAACGGCAAATAGCGATATCGCAGTAATAACAAGTGGAATTCCCAGAAAACCTGGCATGACTAGAGAGGAATTAATAGGCATCAATGCAGGTATTGTAAAAACTGTTGCAACAAATATAGTGCAACACTCACCAAATGTTATTCTAATAGTAGTAAGCAACCCGATGGATACTATGACGTATCTTGCTCATAAAGTTACAGGTTTGCCAAAAAACAGAATTATAGGAATGGGAGGCGCTTTAGACAGTGCTCGTTTTAAATATTTCTTAAGTCAAGCATTACAATGCCCACAATCTGACGTGGATGGCATCGTTTTAGGAATGCATAGTGATACCGGAATGATTCCATTAACACGTTTAGCAACAAGAAATAGTGTTCCTGTTACTCAATTTCTCTCAATAGACAAGTTAACTCAAGTTTTAGAAGATACTAAAGTTGGAGGAGCCACACTTACAAAATTATTAGGAACATCTGCTTGGTATGCTCCAGGAGCAGCTGTTTCTTCTATGGTACAAGCAATTGCTTGCGACCAAAAGAAACTTTTTCCTTGTTCAGTTTTGCTGGAAGGAGAATATGGACTATCCGACCTTTGTATTGGTGCTCCTGCCATCATCGGTAAAAACGGTGTGGAAAAAATTGTAGAAATAGCATTAAATGATGCAGAAAATGCAAAAATGAAAGAAAGTGCTACAGCTGTAAAAGGTACTAATGCGCTACTTAATTAGATAAAAACCAATTAATGCTAAGCACTAAATTCCAAAATAATTTAAAATTTATTTTGGAATTTAGTGCTTTGGAATTACTTTACTTTTTAAAACTTAAAAAATAATTGCCTTTTCTTAATTGAAATTCTATATTTGCACGTTTCTAAAAAACCAACAAAATCATTTATACACATAATATTTAAACAGAATGCAAAATAAGGGACTAATAATAGTGTTTGCTGTATTGTTTGGATTGGTAAGTATTTACCAATTGTCTTTTACTTACATCTCCACTAAGGTAGAAGGAGAAGCTAAAGAATATGCTATCTCTAAAGTATCGGAAAATACTGAAGATTATACCGTTAAAAGAGATTTAGTAGAAAAAACTTATCTAGATTCTGTAGCTAATAACCCTGTTTTATTAGGAGTAAATTATACCGATGCTAAAGATAAAGAATTAAACAAAGGTCTAGATCTTAAAGGCGGAATTAATGTAATTCTTCAAATATCAGTAAAAGATATTTTAAAAGGTTTGTCAAACAATTCAAAAGACCCTGCTTTTAACCAAGCACTAGACAAAGCAACAGAAATTCAAAAAGAAGGCACAGATACTTTTATTGACGCTTTTTATAAAGCTTATACTGAAATTCCTGGAGATAACAAACTTGCTTCTCCAGATGTTTTTGCAAATAAATTACTTAGTGAAGAGGTTAATTTTGATATGACTAACGCTGAGGTAAAACGAATTTTAGACAGAAAAGTAGATGAATCTGTGGACGCTGCTTTTGAAGTTCTTCGTAAACGTATTGATAAATTTGGGGTAACCCAACCTAATTTACAACGATTAGGAAATTCAGAACGTATTTTAGTAGAACTTCCTGGTGCTAGAGATATAGAACGTGTTAAAGGTCTGTTACAAAGTACCGCGCAACTTGAGTTTTGGCATACTTATAAAGTGGATGAATTGGCATCTTTCCTTCCAAGTGCCAATCAATTATTAAAAAACATACTAAAACCTGAAACCGAAGAAAAAGCAAAAGACTCCACAGAAACCACTGAAATAGATGATGTGTCAAAACTTTTAGGCGGTGAAGATGTAAAAAGCCAAGAAGAAGGCATTGCTACAGAACCTATTTTCAGTAAAGTATTGTATCAAGGAAGTCAAGGTGGTCCGATTCTTGCCGCATTCAAACTAAAAGATACCGCGCAAATAAATGCATACCTTAAAATGCCACAAGTACGCAATTTGTTGTCACAAGAACAACGCTTTGCAAAATTTGTATGGGGAAAACCTACAATACTTAAAGAAACCGGCGAACAAATAGCAGAACTTTATGCGTTAAAAGCCAATAGAGACAATATACCACCTCTTGGAGGAAGTGTAGTTGTTGATGCTTCCCAAGGTTTTGACCAACGTGGTCAACCGGCGGTTAACATGCAAATGGATGGTAAAGGATCAAGAATTTGGGAAGAAATGACAGGTTTGGCTTCTACACAACAAAGCCAGATAGCTATTGTTTTAGATAATATTGTATATTCCGCTCCCGGAGTTTCTAGAGGTGCTATTAGTGGTGGTCGCTCTGAAATTACAGGTAGCTTTACTCTTAATGAAGCTATTGACCTTGCAAATGTATTAAGAGCAGGAAAACTTCCTGCCTCGGCTGATATTATTCAAAGTGAAATTGTAGGACCTTCTTTAGGTCAAGAGGCAATTGATAGTGGCATTATGTCCTTCCTTCTTGCATTAGGCTTAGTACTACTTTGGATGATTGGATATTATGGTAAAGCCGGTATTTTTGCTGATATTGCTTTGACAGTAAATATTTTATTTATTTTTGGCGTTCTTGCAGGTTTAGGTGCAGTGCTTACGCTTCCCGGAATTGCGGGTATCGTTCTTACCATTGGGATGTCAGTAGATGCAAACGTACTTATCTTTGAACGTATCAGGGAAGAATTATACAAAGGAAAATCACAAAAAGACGCCATAAAAGATGGTTTTAATAACGCTCTTTCTTCTATTTTAGATGCAAATATTACTACAGCTTTAACCGGAATTATTTTGCTTGTTTTTGGAACAGGACCTATTAAAGGATTTGCAACTACTTTATTAATAGGGATTTTAACCTCTTTATTTACTGCTATTTTTATTACCAGATTATTTATTGATAGATATACGCTTAATGGAAAACCATTATCATTTTCAACAACAATAACCCAAAATCTATTTAAAAATTTAAGCATTGATTTCTTAGGTAAACGTAAAATTGCTTATATCATTTCCGGAACATTAATTGTTTTGTCGATTTTTTCATTGTTTACGCAGGGCTTAAACCAAGGAGTGGATTTTGTGGGAGGTAGAACTTATACCGTACGTTTTGACAAAACAGTAATTGCTTCTGAAATTCAATCAGATTTAGTGGCAGTCTATGGAAGTGCTGAAGCGAAAACATTTGGTGGAAATAATCAATTAAAAATTACAACTAAATATAAAGTTGATGAACAAGGTTCTGCTGTGGATGAGGAGGTACAAACCCTTTTATTCAAAGCATTACAACCTAACCTTCCGGCAGGATTTACTTACGAAGATTTTCTTAGTGGCGATGAAACGAAACAAGTTGGATTGATGCAGTCGATGAAAGTTGGTCCTACTATTGCAAGTGATATTAAAAGTGCTTCAGTTTGGGCAGTATCCGGATCATTAATCGTTGTGTTTCTATATATATTGTTGCGATTCAGAAGATGGCAATTTAGTTTAGGCGCTGTTGTTGCAGTTATTCATGACGTTTTAATTGTCTTGGGTATATTTTCCTTATTGCGAAATGTAATGCCTTTTTCAATGGAACTAGACCAAGCATTTATTGCTGCAATTCTTACCGTAATTGGGTATTCCTTAAACGATACTGTGGTTGTATTTGACCGTATTCGTGAATATTTTAATGACAACCCAAGTTGGAAAATGGGGCGTATCATCAACTCTGCAGTAAACAGTACCATTAGTAGAACATTAAATACTTCCTTTACAACCTTAGTGGTGTTACTGGCAATCTTTATTTTTGGTGGAGATTCTATAAGAGGCTTTATGTTTGCTTTAATTATCGGGATCGTAGTAGGTACATATTCTTCTATTTTTATTGCTACACCTGTAATGTTTGACACCGTTAAGAAAAAAGGAATTGATCTTAAAAATAAAGAAATAGAAACAAAAGAGGAAGCGCTAAACGCCTAATTTTTTTATATAAATAGTTAATAGCTCCGTTCCAAAAATCTTTTGGAATGGAGTTTTTTTATTACATCTTCATTAACATTTAGCATCAAAAATTTTAAAAAATATCCAAATAAAGTTAACAAAATGGATAGAAACAGGGTTTTAGAAGCTATTTAAACCAGTTTCTTCGCGTAAGCTCTAAAGATTAATCATACCAAGTTTGTAGATGGTTTTGTACTGCCTAGATTTGTCACTAGTAAAGCAGAAGTGAAGGTAGATTGACGACGAGGAAAAAGAACCCAATAACTAATGATAGGAAAAGCTTAACTATAAATGTTTTGGATGGGGTTACTAGAAAAATTATAGTTTCTCCCAAGAAATTTTATCACCAACTTCTACATTCCAACGATTCGATAACCCCGCATTTATTTCTAATACAAATTGTGCCGGCACAACAGATGGGAGGGAGGTAACATCAAATGGAATGGCGTTTTTTTGAAAACTTACTATTTGTTTGTCAGCATTAATGTAAATAATGTCCAGTCCAATTTCAGTGTTTTTCATATAAAAACTTCGCACCTGTGCATCGGGGAAAATAAAAAGCATACCTTGATTTTCTTCCATGGTCTTGCGATACATCAATCCTGTTTGGGTTTTATATTCGTCGTCAGCAATTTCAATATCTATTGTTTTAATGATGCTATCATTTTCTCCTTTCCTTATATGTAATTCGGCATTTTTTATAAAGGAGACTTCAGCAGTTTTTATTGTTGGTTGTGCTTTGTCGTTTTTGCAACTAATGGAAATAAGAAGTAATAAAATAAATACCGGAGAAACAATTTTCATAGAAATAGTTTAAAAAGATATCGAAGTTAAGAAACCGTTTGTTTTGAAGGCCTTACCATAAAATAAATTCCTAGAAATATAAAAGGGATACTCAGCCATTGCCCCATATTTAATGCTAAATTATCTTCAAATTCTACTTGATTTTCTTTGATAAATTCCACAAAAAATCGAACAGACCAAAGTAAGATTAAAAATAATCCGAAGAGATAGCCTTGTTTTTCACGTTTGTTGGTTTTCCAATACACAAACCACAAAATCAAGAAAACGATCAAATAAGCAGCAGATTCGTACAGTTGAGTTGGGTATCTAGGAAAGTCTTCGCCTAATTTTGCAAAAACAACACCATAATCGTTCCCTGTTGGTTTTCCTATAATTTCTGAATTAAAGAAGTTACCAATTCTGATAAAAATAGCTCCTGATGCCACTGGAATAACTACCCGGTCTAAAATCCAAAGTATTGGTTTTTGCAAAACGTTTTTACTATATAAATACATAGCAACTATAATTCCTAAAGCAGCACCGTGACTTGCTAAGCCACGAAATCCGGTAAATTCAAATTCGGGCTCTATTTTAAAAGGCAAGAAGATTTCCAGTAAATGATGTTGAAAATATTCCCAATCATAAAAAATTACGTGGCCCAAACGCGCACCTATAAGCGTAGCTACTACGGTATAAATAAAAATAGAATCCAGTTTTTCTAGAGGAATTTCTTCCCTTACATATATTTTTTTCATTATAAACCAGCCTAGAGTAAAGGCGATGACAAACATTAAGCTGTAATAATGAATAGTGATAAAACCAAGATCAAATCCTGTAGATGGATCCCAAACAATACTTAAAAAGTGCATACTTTTTTTATTAAATTAAGTGGTTAAAGATAGTAATAAAAAATTCCAAAATCCAAGAGCGCAACCTTCAATAAATTTTACGCCTTGCACTTCATAGCTTGAAGCGAAGGAGCGAGACGGCGCATTGGCAAATTAGTAGTTGTCATTCTTTTCAGGAACCGGATCATATCCCTTTCCACCCCAGGGATGACAACTAAAAATCCTCTTAATCGCTAACTTCCCACCTTTGATAAGGCCGTGTTTTTGTAGGGCTTCTTTGCTGTAATGGGAACAGGTGGGTTGGTATCTACACGTTGACGGTGTGAATGGCGAAATAACCACTTGATATACTTTTATCAAAAACACAAAAGGCGCTATGAAAACTTTTTTCCACAAAAGGATTAATTTTATTTATTAAAACGCAGAACCTCACCACTCACAAACTAAACGTCGTCCCGTCTTTCCCATCTTTTAGTTGTATGCCAATAGCGGTTAATTCATCTCTTATTTTATCGCTAGTAGCAAAATCTTTATTTTCTCTAGCTTCTTTTCTAAGATTAATTAATAAAGCTACCGTATCTGAAAGTTTCGTAGAATTAGTGTCTGAAATAGATTCTTCTTGTAAACCAAGCACCTCAAAAACAAAACTATGAATGGCAGTTTTTAATATTTCCAAATCCGAAGGAGTAATACTTGCTTTTCCATCTTTCACAGAGTTGATAAATTTAGCCGCTTCAAACAGTTGTGCAATGAGTATGGGACTGTTAAAGTCGTCATTCATAGCGTCATAACAAGATTGCTTCCATGCAGAAATATCCATCGTACTATCCTTTCCTGTGGGAAGAGTATTTAGGTTTTTAAAAGCTTCCTTCATGCGGTTATAGCCCTTTTCAGCAGCTTCTAAAGCATCGCTGGAAAAATCCAAAATGCTGCGGTAATGTGCCTGATACATAAAAAATTTAGTTACCGTGGGCGAAAATGGCTTAGATAGAATAGTGTTGTCACCGGTAAATAATTCGTTAGGCAAAATATTGTTTCCGGTGGACTTTGCCATTTTTTGACCGTTAAGGGTCAACATATTGGCATGCATCCAATAATTTACTGGATTTTGATTACAAAAGGCTTCAGATTGTGCAATCTCACACTCATGATGTGGAAACTTTAAATCCATACCGCCGCCGTGAATGTCAAAATGTTCGCCTAGATATTTGGTGCTCATGGCAGTACATTCGAGGTGCCAACCTGGAAATCCATCACTCCAAGGTGAGGGCCAACGCATAATGTGTTTCGGTTCGGCTTTTTTCCAAAGCGCAAAATCTTGCGGATTTTTCTTATCACTTTGTCCTTCCAGTTCGCGGGAGTTGGCAATCATATCTTCCAGATTTCTTCCGCTTAGCTTTCCGTAATGATGGGTTTCATTAAATTTTAAAACATCAAAATAAACTGAACCATTTTTCTCATAAGCAAAACCGTTTTTTAAAATTTCTTGAATAATGCCAATTTGCTCAATTATATGTCCTGTGGCTGTTGGCTCTATACTAGGAGGAAGGGCATTAAATTTTTCCATGGTTTGGTGAAAGTCAATAGTGTAGTTTTGTACCACTTCCATGGGTTCAATTTTTTCACTTCTCGCTTTCTTTGCAATTCGGTCTTCACCGCTATCGGCATCATTTTCTAGATGACCGGCATCAGTAATGTTTCTTACATAGCGCACCTTATACCCCAAATGTTTTAAATATCGGAAAACCAAATCAAAAGAAAGAAAAGTGCGGCAATTTCCTAAATGCACATTACTATATACGGTAGGCCCGCAAACATACATACCTATAAATCCATCATGAATAGGGGTGAAGATTTCCTTCTTTTTTGAAAAAGAATTGTATAGAGTAAGTTTTTGATTTTTAAATAGTTTCATTGTTTTTATTAACCGGTGATGTATGTAAAGGTAATTTTCTTTTAATAAAAAAGATTAGATGTTAAGGGTTTCATATGGATTCTGCAATATCAAAGAAGCTCATTAACTAACCTTTCCTATTTAAAATTAGTATTGCGTTTCCAGTTTAATAAAATCTAAAAATTCTCTGCGCAAAGCAGGTTCATTAAATTTACCTCCAAATTCTGAAGTTACTGTGCTGCTGTCAATATCACGAATGCCTCTGCTATTTACACATAAATGTTTTGCGTCTATAATACAGGCAACATCATTAGTGCCTAATGCTCTTTGTAGTTCTTGAACTACTTGCATTGTTAGTCGTTCTTGAACTTGGGGCCTTTTTGCAAAATAATCTACAATCCGATTCATTTTAGAAAGACCTAATACGGAACCATTAGAAATATAGGCAACGTGAGCTTTTCCTACAATTGGAAGAAAATGATGTTCGCAAGTAGAATATACAGTGATATTTTTTTCAACAAGCATTTCGCCATATTTATATTTGTTGTCAAAGGTAGATGCCTTGGGTTTCTTGGCAGGGTTAAGTCCGCCAAATATTTCATTGACAAACATTTTAGCAACTCGATTAGGCGTTCCTTTTAGGCTATCGTCTGTTAAATCTAAACCTAATGTTTCCATGATGTGTTGCATATCCTCTTTGATAAGTTGGATTTTTTCCACATCAGTAAGGAGAAAAGCGTCAGGACGCAGTGGTGTATTTCCGGAAGTGCTGATATGATTATCTCCTAAATCTTCAATTTTTTTTAAATGTTTTTCCAAGCCCATAATGTTAAAATTCAAAATTGTTTGTGCAAATAGTTTGCAAAGATAGCTATTATTGAAATGATATAGAAACTAGTCATTTGATATTTTAACTGCTACATACTTATGGTCTCATAATATTTTCTTAATTTTCCGCGGTTAAACTTATTTATAAAGATGAAATTACAGGTCCCCTTTCTAATTTTTGCAATTTTTACATTTTTTACGACTCCGCTTCTCGCCCAAGGTCCAGGTTCCTTGTTTGTGGATGCAGGGCCGGATCAAACCATTGAATGTGCCAGTGGTGGCTGTGTGGATATTACTGCAACTTTTTTAGAAACCTTTGAAACCATAAGTGAAAATTACACCGTAACGTCCATTCCCTACAACCCACCTTTTGCGTTTAATGGATTGGCAAACCCTTTAAATCCAAATATTGATGATGCTTGGTCACCCGTGGATAACCTTCCATTTGATTTTTGCTTCTTTGGAAACTTAGAAACTCAATTTCAGGTAGGATCTAATGGGGTTTTACGATTTGATGTGGATCCCACGGACACTACAAATGGTTGGAGTTTTACAGAAAACTTACCCAATAACTCAAATCCAACTCTAGGAGAAGCAAATGTCTTTACTCCAGTTCATGACATCGATCCTTCGGTTTCTTCAACCGAAGAAATAGGATATGAAGTATTAGGGACTTTTCCTAACCGGGTTTTAGTGGTTTCCTATTATCAAGTTCCTCTTTTTTCAAGTTCTTGTAATAGCTTACTTGCCACTCATATGGCTGTATTTTATGAATTTTCAAATGTAATTGAAATATATATGCAGGACAAGCCAGTTTGTCCATCTTGGAATAGTGGCAACGCTGCACTAGGAATTCAAAATAATGCAGGAACTGTTGCTTATGTGCCTCCGGGAAGAAATACTTCAGATTCTCCTTGGACAGCAACCAACGAAGCCTGGCAGTTTTCACCAATTGGGGTGCCAACCTATGAATTTGTTTGGTTGGATAGCGGTGGTAATATTATTGGAACAACACCAACTTTAAACGTTTGTGCTACAGGCACCTATACAGCACAAGTAACCTATACAAATACGTGCAATGGCGATGTTGTTATTTTAACGGATGATGTTATAGTTACTTCTTCTGCTAGTTTTACCGTCGACCTTGGTCCTGATATTTCAACTTGTGATACTACAAACATAGTGCTTGATGCAAGTGCCGATGCTCCGGTGGGAGCCATTTATGAGTGGTTTTTTAATGGGGTTTCTCAGGGACCTCCTTCTTCTCTAAATCCAACATTTACTGCATCAGCACCTAATTCAGGTCTTTATGAAGTAGAAGTGTTTGATCCAGCAGACCCTACTTGTGCCGTTACCGATGATATTGTAATTACTTTTTTTCCACAACCTATTATAGCAAGCCCGGCTATCGATTTATTTATTTGTGACGATGGAGTAACACCAGGGGTGTTTGATTTAACTGTTAATGATGCTATCGTTTTAGGTGGGCAAAATCCTGCTAATTTTACTATAACCTATCATAATTCACAAGCTGATGCGGATACAGGAGCAAATCCTATTATTAATCCCACAGCATATTTAATTACCGGAACGGTAGAAACTATTTATGTACGTATTGAGGATACTTCCGGCACCTGTTTTATTACAGATGCATTTTTAATTACTTTTACTGCAGTTACTGCCGGTCCCGTAACGCCAAATCCCTATGCTATTTGCGATCAAGATTCTTCGGGTGATGAAGAGATAAGCTTCATAAGCTTATTTAATACGATGGTATTAAACGGTCAAAATCCCCTAGACTTTACAGTATCCTACCACCTTAGCCAACCAGATGCCGATGCAGGCGTTGGAGCATTGTCTGACCCATATATCATAAACACAAGTCCAATTACTATTTATATCAGAATAGAAAATGATAATCAGCCTACTTGTTTTGATACTTCTCAAAATTTTGTGATTATTTTAGATACCCCCCCAGTCATAAACGAAACCCCCAGTCCATTAATCCTCTGCGACGATGACAACAATGGATTTGCGCCGTTTACGTTAAGCGATGCCGATATGGACATTACCCTAGGCGATCCTTTATTAACAGTCACTTACCACGGCACCGAGTTAGATGCGATCAACAATATATTTTCGTTACCCACTCCCTATATAAACGACAGTCCCTATGAAGACGAAGTATGGGCACGAGTAGAGAGCAGCG
>MNYN01000065.1 GCA_001873105.1 Flavobacteriaceae bacterium CG2_30_34_30
AGGCGAAAAATTACAGAACAAGAGGCAATAAATAAAGATGCAATGGCAGCAATATATGATGCTATGAAACCCGGCGACACGGTAGATGTTAAATTTAGTTCCACAGTAAATGAGGTATGCCAAAGCAAAGGCTGCTGGATGAAAATGGATCTTGGTGAAAAAGAGGTAATGATAAAATTTAAAGACTATGCCTTTTTTATGCCAAAAGACATCGCCGGAAAAGAAGTTATACTTAATGGAAAGGCTTTTATCGAGGAAATGTCTATAGAAGATCAAAAACATTTTGCTGAAGATGCCGGAAAATCAGAAGATGAAATCGCAGATATTAAGGAATCTAAAAGAACACTTTCCTTTGTTTCAGACGGGGTTTTAATCTTACAAAAATAAAATGCAACGGGAAATTGTAACTACAAGTGACGGTTCCTCAACCATATTTTTTTCCGAATGGAAGGAACATTGTCATTCTATTCACGGTGCAATACAAGAGGCAAATCACGTTTTTATAAAAATGGGATTGTCTCTTTTTTCATCCGGCGAAGTTGCCATTTTAGAAATTGGTTTTGGCACCGGTTTGAACGCTTTTATCACTCTATTAGAAGCTGAAAAGAGAAATCTAACCATTTCTTATGTGGGTGTGGAAGCGTATCCTATTACTTTAGAGGAAGTAGAAAAATTAAATTATCCTAAACAATTAAATGCCTCTGAAGAAATATTTCGCCTATTGCACGAAAAACCTTGGGAGCAAAATATCGAAATTTCATCTCGATTTAACTTAAAAAAACGCCAACAATTTTTTGAACAAATCAATGATGCCTCACAGTATGATCTTATTTATTTTGATGCTTTTGGTGCAGGAGTACAACCTGAATTATGGACAGTATCTATTTTTAAAAAAATGTATCAAGCCCTTAAACCAAAGGGAGTTTTAGTTACTTATGCAGCAAAAGGCAGTGTGCGAAGAGCAATGTTAGAAGTTGGTTTTAAGGTGGAACGTTTACCAGGTCCTCCAGGAAAACGAGAAATGCTGCGCGCTACAGTGGGTTAAATCTTAAACCTTTATTTACGTTAAGACCAACTTTACTAGTACTTGCCTTTATTTTGAAAAATTTGTGATTTAATTTTTTGCAATAAAAAAAAGGAAATTTTAATCTAAATCTTTTGTCAATCTTTTTATCATGAATCAACAACCTAACAATCCGTTGCACGGAATTACATTAGCCACAATACTTAATTTTTTAGTTGAAAAATATGGTTGGGAAGAATTAAGTAATCGAGTAAGCATACGTTGTTTTTCTGCCAACCCATCCATAAATTCTAGTCTTACTTTTTTACGTAAAACACCTTGGGCAAGGCAAAAAGTGGAACAGTTGTATTTAAATAGTATTTAATTTTCTACAATTGTTTACCAATTCCATATCACAAACCTGCTCTTTTTGTTTCCTTGTTCCATAGGAATGGTTTTGTAATTTGCTTTAAGTTTATCTAGTTGTTTGTAAATTTTTGGAAGGTTTTCTTGTTTAGAAACTAAAGTGGTAAACAACCCTATTTGTTTTTTAAAAGAATTACTTTCCTTAATCATACGCTTTATAAACAAGGCTTCGCCGCCGTTACACCATAATTCGTTGGCCTGACCACTAAAATTTTTAGTAAAACCAGTAAAATTTCCCAGATTTTTTAATTTTCTAAAAGTACTTCTTGTTGCTTCTTCTTGTGAATTAAAAAACGGGGGATTGCACATTGAAAAAGAATAATAAGTTCCTGGAGTTACTATTCCTTTAAATATAAATCCGGGATTTTTTTGATGCAATATTGTAATGCGTTTTTCTAATTCGGGTGTAGCTTTTACATTTGCTATTGCTGCGTTTACAGCCGTTTGATCCATATCAACACCAACCATATTCCAACTGAAAAGCTGTGCTCCTAAAATGGGATAGATGCCATTTGCTCCAACACCAATATCTAAACCTTTCACATTATTTTGCAGACCTTTTTCTTCTAATATATCTGCTAGATGATATATATAATCAGCACGTCCGGGAATAGGAGGACATAAATAATTTTCGGGAAGATTCCAGTCTTTTAGATGATAATAATGTTTTAAAATGGCTTTATTTAAGTGAAAAACTGCTTCACTATTAGCAAAGTCTATCGTTTTTGTTTTGTGTTCGTTTATGAATACAAAGGGTTTTAATTCGCTATGGCTTTTTCCCAAGGAATCAAAATCGTAAGAGGTATGAGGATTTTTTAAATGCAAAGTTTTTGATTAATAATAAGAGGGTAAAGGTAGTATATTTTGAATGGGTACGTTTTATTTATGAGGAGTGTTCAATAAATTTTGTCAAACATCTATAAATTAAATACTTCCTTGCCATAGTATTTTGCCTTTGGGTATTCCATATTCAATTAATAACACTACTTTTGCGCCTGATTTAAAAAAAACAGCATCAATGAAGCGCATACAGGAATACAAAAAACTTTTTCAAGTTACACCAGCAACCGATTTAAAAGAACTAAAAACAACCTACAGAAATCTAGTTAAAGAATGGCATCCTGATAAGTTTTTAGAGCATGATGTTTTGCATGAAGATGCTAAATTAAAAAGTGTTCAAATTATTGATGCCTACCATTTTTTAGTTAGTTTATCTCCTGAAACAAAAGCGGCAAATTTAGAAGAATACAACGTTACTATTACAGAAACAGGCATTTTAGACTTTCGTCACAAAGGGAATGTATTAGAAATTACATTTTTAGATGGTACAACGTATGAATACTTTGGGGTGAACAAAATTTTATTCAGCAAATTTATCAATGCAGACAGACAATACCGTTTTGCAAAAAGAAATATTTTTACATCCTTTCCTTACAGAAAATCTAAAAAGGATGCAGTATTAGAAACTGTATAGACTTTTTATTTTTCAATCAAAAACAATAATAGAGACAGCTTATAAAGTTGTCTTTTTTTTGTTTATTAAAAAAATAGTAGACTTAAAAGGTGGGTCCGAAGGATTCTTTTGTATTAGAAAAAGCCTTTTGAAGTGGCTTTTCTAGTTTTTTTGAAATTTGAATTTGTTTTATTTTTTCCAAATGTTCCGGTTTGTGGGCGTCAGTTGCTACAAAAGTAATTGCATTTTCTGTGAGCAATTGAAAAGCTTTTCTTTGTACATCACCACCATAATGCGAGCTTAACGAAAGTAAATTTAATTGGAGCAAACAACCTCGTCTTTTTAATTCTATACTTTCGCTTGGAGTCATATAGTTGTATCGTTCAGGGTGGGCAAGTACGGGTACATAGCCATAATTTTGAATGTCAAAAATTTGTTGCTCTGTATGCATAGACTTTTGAAAATAAGACATTTCTACTAATAGTTTATTTTCTGAAACAGTAAGAAGCTCTTTTTTTCCAAGAAGAATATTAAAGCCAGAATCGAGCATGTATTCCGCTGCGGCTCGATATGGCAATTTTAGGGTAATTGGCATTTCTTTATTAAACATTACTAAACAATCGGTTATACTTACTGCAGTATTATAATAGTAATCCTCCATTATATGAGGTGTAGCTATCACGCCACAGTATCCTAAACTTTTATATAATTCTGCCATTTTTTTAGAAACCTCCATTGCAGTCGATCCATCATCAATGCATGGCAATATGTGGCAATGCATATCTATGGCATTTTCTAAAAAATCTGCTAGGAATACGTGTTTTGTGAAAATGCTAAACATGATGCTAGTTTGTTACAAAAGTAGGCGATTCATATAAATAGAAGTTAAATTATTCGGGAAGTGATTTTTTAGAAACATAAATAAAATTATTATTGGTATTTTCTTTTAGCCTTTCTATATCGATACCGATACTTAAAGAGCGGTCTTTTTTTATTAATATATTAATCCATTTCTGCTTTCTTAATTCGCCATTTGGGGTGGTAACTTGAAAGTCTTTCCAGTTTTTAAAATCTATTAAAATATTAGATCTAAGTTCGCTTCTAACTTTCTCATTATGAATGATATGATTTAGTACATCTAGAGAATAAGTTTCATTTTCATTTAAACCGAAGGTTTGTAAAAGTTCTTTATTTAATTTTAAGGTTCTATCGTTGTGGTCAAACAAAGAAATCATTATCGGAATGTTTTCAAAAATAGCTTGAAAAATATCTTGTGAAATTTCTTTTTCTTTAATGGTGTTTTTTAAAGTTTCTATAAGGTTTTGTTCTTCGGTAATATCTTTTGAAGAGCAGGCAATACCTATTACTTTATGGTCAGAAAGTATTGGGTTCATCGATGTTTTAAAGTAGGTAAGTTTGCCTTCTTTTTCCCGTTTATTTGTTACTGAAAATATTTCATTATTTAGTGCTTTCAAATAGCCTTGCAACCAAAATTGTTTTTCTTTTTCATCGGTGTATTTATCTAAAATAGAATCTCCGGTCCGGGGTCTAATTTTATAATATTTTTTTATCAATTGGGTATATGCCAAATTAAAAGAATTAAGCTGAATATTTTTGTCAACAGACCAAATAACATCGGTGGTGTTATTTATGAGAGCCTCTTTTTCTTTTAATTCACTTGAAATTATAGCGTCTACTTTCTTTTGTTCGGAAATATCGATGATAGCTGTAATAAAATAAGGATTTCCTTTAAAATCTTTTACCATTTTGCCTATGAGATGAAACCAAATTGGCGTGCCATTTTTATGAAGGTATCTCTTTTTACGCGTGTAAGTTGAATTATGGTCTTGTTTAAATAATTCCCATTGATAGATATCCTCTTTAAAGTCTTCTTTATGTGTGAAATCTCCTGTTTTTCTTCTAAGCAATTCCTTTCGGGTATAACCTAATTTGTTTGCTATATTTTCATTAATATCTAAAATTACGCCGGTTTCAGAAACTTGAATAAATCCAATATCAGGGTTAGAGAAGAGAATGTCTATTTGATTTTTTTGTTTTAAAACGTTTTTATAGACGTTGAAAATTGCTAAAAGGAGAAGTAAAGCAGAAAGAAACACAAATACAAAGCCTTTATAATTACTCATTTTTTGTATTTCTTCGGGATCATTAAATAAAGTAAAAACCAAAGAATCACTAAAATAAATCCAAAATATTCCAAACACAAGATATAGAAGCGCAATAATCACTGCTTTTTTCATAACAAAATTTGAGGCGGGCTCAATGTAAGAAAATATTTATAGTTTTAATAAATACATAATAACTTTATTTTTTTTAATCGTTTTTAAGAATAAAAAAACACCCCTCTCATGTCACCATAAAATTTGTGAAATAAGAAAAGATGTCTTTTATTTTGATTACAATTTTAAGATGAAAAATGCAACTTATTCAGAAGCAATAATCATCCTATTCATTTTTTGCTTTTAATTGTTTAGAGGTATATATTCTAGTTTTTGACCACCTACAGAAGCATCAATCATTAATCCGGCTTTTGGTAAGACATATACTGCAATACCGTCAGCATACTTAGCCTTGATTGCTTCTCCCGATTGTAAAGCAACTGCTGAGGCTCCGGCGGTTAATTCCAGTTTATTGGTTTTTAATCGGTTAAATGCTTCTTCGGTTTCAAAAAGTATCATTTCACTGTAGGTTTCTCCACCGGCTTGTAGTCCTAAATCCAGTTGTTTCATACTAGCCAATCCAATAAGCACTCCGTTTTGATAAACGGCTCCATTACCAGATGCAGCACCAACTATAAAAGCTCCTTTTCCTACATTTGGAAAAAGGACATACGCTGTTGCACTTTTTAATTGGGGGGCTATTTCTTTGTTTATTTTAATAAATTCGGCTTTAGCTATTTCAGCATCTCTTATAATTTCTTTGTCTTTTTGTGTTTGCGAAAAAAGAGAGGTGCTTACCATAAGTACTAAAAGCATGATAAAATTGGAAGTTTTCATTTATTTGTTTTTATTGTTAGGTGTAAAATTAATTCATTATAATAGAACCCTTAGTTAAGGTGGTGTTATTAAGTGTCAAGGAAAAGCTAATTTTTTATGGCGTGGTGCTCCATTGTAATTTTATCACCTCCTTAAAGGAAGGAATATGGGACTGCCATTGGTAATTGTCTTTTATTTTAAGTCGAAGTGCATCCGATGCTATTTTCTCTCCGTGAATTAAAAAAACCTGTTCCGGGATGTTCTTAATTTCACTAATCCATTCTAATAACTCTTTTTGATCAGCATGAGCAGAAAGACTTTGAATGTTTTTTATGTGTGCTTTAACAGCATAGTATTTTCCAAATAATTTAATTTCATGTCCCCCTTCTTGAAGCATTCTGCCTCGGGTTCCTTCTGCCTGATAACCAACTAACAGAACAATAGTATTGGGTTTATCAATACAATATTTTAGGTAAGTGAGTACTCTACCCCCTGTAACCATGCCGCTTCCGGCAATTACAACTTTAGGTCTTGGGTCGTCAATGGTTTTCCAAGTATCTTTATAGGAGGTAATGATATTAAAGTGATTGCGCATTGCACTTAATTCTTCTTGTGTAATTTTATGCCATGTGGGGAAATTTTCAAAAATCCTAAATACTTCATTACCCATAGGACTATCAATAAAGATAGGAATGTTCGGAATTTTATGTTTTGTGTATAATTTCCATAGCTTGTACATTAGGGTCTGTAAACGTTCCACCGCAAAACTTGGAATAATAAGTATTCCCTTATTATAAAGCGTTTCATTAATACTTTCTATTAATAATTGGTCAGCGCTTTCTTCATCAGGATGTAGTCGGTTGCCGTAGGTGCTTTCTAAAAATAAAAAATCTGCCCATTGGGGACGTTTTGGTTTTTCTAACAGAAGGTCTTTTTCTCTTCCAATATCTCCGGAAAACACAAATAATTTACCTAGAACTTCCAGTTCTATAAATGTTGCTCCAAGAATATGTCCGTTTTTTTGAAATCGGTATCGGATACCATCAGAAAGAGAATACCACTTTTCGGGTTCTGCCGGGCTAAAAAATTCTAAAGCTTTTTCAGCATCCTCTGTGGTATAAAAAGGGAGAGCGGGTTTGTGTGTTGTATATTCTTCCTTGTTTGCCCTTTCAGCATCTTCTTCTTGAATTTTTGCACTGTCTAACAAAATAACCGAAGCGATGGAAAGGGTAGGAGAAGTTCCAATAATGGGTCCTTTAAATCCTTGTGATACTAATTTAGGAATATATCCTGTATGGTCTAAATGCCCATGGGTAAGTAAAAGAATATCTATTTTATTAGGAGGATATGCAAAAGGCAACCAATTGTTTTCACGTAACTCCTTTATTCCTTGAAACATACCACAATCAATCAGAATGGTAGCAACTGGGGTTTCAATGACAAATTTAGATCCTGTAACGGTTCCGGAAGCACCTAAAAAATAAACTTTTACTTCAACGTTAGTCATCTTATTTTTAATGTTTGCATAAAGATTCCATTTCCTTGAGTATTTTTTCTTTTCTGGTATCAGAAATACCTAAATGATCCAGAAAAAAATGGTCATTAATTAATTCCAGACATAATACTACATCCCGACTCAACAAAAATTGTTTTTCGCGAGAAGTCAATAAGGTGGAAACCGTTATTGGGTATAAACCAGTAGAATCGATTTGGTCTTTTATAGCCTTTCCTTTTGGGTAATCCCAACTCAACAAATGTAAACAGGAACACTTGCCATAAGCTAAAGCATCTTCTGTAAATCGGGTATTGGTTACAACCCAACCTTGTTTTATGGGAAGTTTTTTCTTTGCTTTTTGGGCGTTAAAACGCACAATATCTCTATAACGTGAATCAATGTATAACGGTACCTTTACATCGCAATTGCTGCCTTCTAGACTATGAAATTTACATTCAATTAAAAATAATTCTCCGTCTTTTTGAGCCATTACATCAATTTCATGAGAAACACAAGCGCCTTGAAGTATTTGTCCAATTTCTACCTTATATCCAGTGTTTTTGAGAATAGCTGCCACAAACTTTTCAAAAGGAAAACCTGTTGGTCCAAGCTCATAAATGGCTTTTTTTAATTTATATTTTGAAGCTATAAAGCTGTTTTTTTTCTTTAGTAAGTTAAATGCTCTATTGTATATTTCTTTGGTTGAAATTCCCACATAAAGTTCTTCTTCTATTTTATTTAAAATCCATTGAACCATTTCCTCAGTAGCACCGGCTCTTTTTAATGAAGTAGCAACTTTTTTTGAAGAAAAGTCAACTTTTTCACCAGATGCTTTTATAATTGTTATGTTTTTATTTTGCATCACTAGTTTTTTAAAAGTTGTTTCTAAGGTATGAAAACTTATCGATAATTTTAATTATATCGTTTTTGTTTCATTTATCTTTATAGTAATGTAAAGCTAAAACTACGATACTAGGTTTTCTATGAGATATGTCACCATTAGAATTTTTTATAATTTTTTTCAGTTACTTAAAAGTGATAAATATCATAAAATAAAGCCTTTAAAATACTTACATTTATGAAGTAATTTTCAATTAAAAGTTATGAAAAAAATATTTTTCTTAATAGGATTGTTTCTCCTTCCTCTTTTAATGCAAGCACAAACAATAAAAGATGTTGATTTTATTGCTCCCATTTTAGATGGATATGCAGCTGTTAAAAAAGGCAATCAGTGGGCATTTATGAATGCTCAGGGCAATATAGTGATTGATTTTAGAGACGACCTAGTAGCAAATGAAAAAGGAATTGCCGGTATAGATTTAGGAGTTTCCAGCCAAAGTTATCCCCTGATGTTAGAAAATAGAAGCATTATAAAAACTATGAAAGACGGAATTGCTTATTATGGGTTTATCAATTCCATTGGCAAAATAGCAATTCCTCCCATTTATTTAAACGTCACTAATTTTAAAAATGGATATGCCTTGGCATTACATCTTAATGAAATTGTTCTTGGTAGTAATGCTCCTTTAGGAAAAAGAGTAGTAACCTATGAGTATAATGTGGTTTTGATGGATACGAATGGAAATATAATAAAATATGTTACCGGACCATTTCCGATTTCACTTTCTAAAGAAAAATTGAAAGTTGCTCCCCCCATTTTTGCTAAAGACATTTCTGAAAATCTAATTGCGGTAAGAACCCCAAATGGCAAATGGGAAGTAATAAAAATTAAATAAATTTTTATAAAAAATTAAAGACTATGCCTTATTCTAAAAAAATTCAAAAATTCTATCAAAATCTAGGAAAACTGTTTTATGCTATCGCCGCAATTGACAATACCATCCGAGAAGAAGAAGTACAAATGCTAAAAAATATTATTAAAGATAAGTGGCTTCCGCTAGATGATTTTAGTGATACGCATGGTACCGATTCTGCATACCAAATTGAAATTGTATTTGATTGGCTTGAGGAACAACAAGCAGAACCTAATCGTTGCTTTGATGCATTTAAAGAGTTTAAAAAAGAGCACGATTCTTTATTTCCTATTGCAATTAAAGAACTTATTTGGAATACAGCAGAAGCAATTGCAAGCTCCTTTGCCGGAAAAAACAAATCAGAAGTGATACTTCTCGCTAAATTAAAGTTGCTTCTTAAAGAGTAATCTAGAAACCATAGGGTTCACTTTTTTTACATTTTTCATCCTTTTTTATTTGTTTTATTTAATAATGAATGATATCCCAATAAACTTTAGTGGTCTTAGTGATGCAGAAGTTATTTCCTCTCGTGAAAAATATGGGTGGAATGCTATGGAACATTTAAAAAAAGGATTTTTTTGGTCTAGTGCAAAAGAAATTGTATTTGAACCTATGTTTCTTTTATTAGTTGCTACTTCCACCATATACTTTATTTTAGGGGAATATACCGAAGGTTTTTTTTTGCTAGGTGCCATTTTACTTATATCAACTATTTCTTTTTTTCAAAATGCTAGAAGCAGAAATGCTTTGGATGCATTAAAGGAATATACCCAAACTCTTTCCAAAGTTATTAGAAATAAGAAGGTCGTAAAAATCCCATCAGAAGAAATTGTACTAGGTGATTTTGTATTGGTTCAAGAAGGTGAAATGGTTACTGCCGATGGAATAGTGGTGCAGCAAAATGATTTTTCTGTCAATGAGTCTATATTAACAGGAGAAGCATTTGCTGTAACTAAACTTTTGGAAGATACCGAAAAAAATCAAGTTTATCAGGGTACAGCAGTGGTTTCAGGTCAATGTATTTTTCAAGTAACTGCTATTGGTAAGTATACAAAGTTTGGTGAAATAAACACCTCTTTAGGGAAAATTGAAAAAATAAAATCGCCATTACAATTTCAAATTAACCTCTTTGTAAAGCAAATGGCTATTTGGGGAGCCCTTGTTTTTTTAGTGATATGGGGAATTAGTTTTTATAATTCGGGGGATATATTAGATAGTTTATTACGTGGTTTAACCATAGCAATGTCGGTTTTACCGGAAGAAATTCCTGTTGCTTTTGCAACTTTTATGGCGTTAGGAGCATACCGTCTGATGCAATTAGGCATTATAGTAAAACACACGCAGACTATTGAAACCCTTGGCTCTGCTACAGTTATTTGTACCGATAAAACTGGTACTATTACCCAAAACAAAATGCAACTTTTTAAAATTTACGATTTTAAAAAGGATGTCATTTCAGAAAAATCATCATGGAAATCACCCGAAAATTTACATATACTTACCACAGCCATGTGGGCAAGTGAAATGATTCCATTTGATCCTATGGAGAAATCTTTACATCATTTTTATCAAGAATTGGTTCAAAAAGATGAACGTCCTTTCTTTAAAATGGTACATGAATATCCGTTGGGTGGCACCCCACCTATGATGACTCATTTGTTTGAAAATGTAAAAGGAAAACGCATCATAGCAGTAAAAGGAGCACCCGAAGCGGTTATTTTGCATTCCAATTTAAAGAAAACAGAAAAAAATAAATTGCTAGCAATTACAGATAAACTCGCATCAGAAGGACTTCGGGTTCTAGCCGTGGCTGAAGCATCATTTTCGGGAAGTAATTTTCCAAAGACACAAGAAGAATTTGAATTTCAGTTTCTAGGATGCATTGCATTTTATGACCCACCAAAAGAAAACATAGTTACTACTTTAAAGCAGTTATATGACGCAGGTATTGATATAAAAATAATATCTGGAGATAATGCTATAACTACCAAAGCTATTGCAGAGCAGGTCAAATTTAAAAATGAGGCTCCTATTGTTACTGGGAATCAATTGCAACAACTAAGTGAGGAAGAATTTGACGAAAAAGTAAGACAAACAAAGATATTTACTAGGATTTTTCCAGAAGTAAAGCTGCGGATTATAAATAGTTTAAAAAAACAAAATCAAATTGTAGGAATGACAGGTGATGGCGTTAATGATGCTCCTGCTTTAAAAGCTTCTCACATAGGTATTGCTATGGGACAACGCGGCTCTGATGTTGCAAAAGAAGCTGCTTCTTTAATCTTGTCTGATGATGATTTTGGACATATGGTGGACGCAGTGGCCATGGGAAGAAAAATTTATTTAAATCTTAAAAAAGCTATTCAATATATTATTTCTATCCATATTCCTATAATTCTAACGGTTGCTTTACCGCTTATTTTAGGGTGGATATATCCGGTTATTTTTACGCCAATTCACGTGATTTTTTTAGAATTGATTATGGGTCCCACTTGTTCCATAATCTATGAAAATGAACCTTTAGAAAAAAATAGCATGCAAAAACCGCCTAGGGCATTGGAAACTACTTTTTTAAATTGGAAGGAGCTTTTTATTAGCATTATTCAAGGATTAGTTATTACTGCAGGCTGCTTAATTGCATATCAATATTCCACACAAAATGCCTATAGTGAAAATATTACACGATCAATGGTTTTTGGCACCTTACTCCTTTCTAATATTTTTTTAACCCTTGTAAATAGGTCGTTTTATTATTCCGTGTGGAGCACATTTCAATATAAAAACCGTTTGATTTGGATCATTATCTCTATTACTTTTGGGTTTTTATTATTGTTGCTATATCAGCCTACAATTGCTGCGTTCTTTAAATTAGAAGCTTTAAATCTATTTCAATTTTTAGTGATTTTTATCCTAGCATTTGTTGCTGTTCTTTGGTTTGAAATTTATAAATGGATATTACGATTGCAAAATATAAAAAGTGCTTTGTGAATTTTAAAGGTATTAAGGCAATTTGAAAATAGTATAGATATGAAAAAGTCGGAAAAAATACTTCCTATTCTTAGTGAAGAAAAAAGCTTTTTATCTGGACCAAGATCTCGTCTTCGGGAATTTTTTTTTACAATACGAGTAGTTTGGAGTTTTATAAGAGGATTTCAAAAAATGCACTTTTTAGGGCCTTGTGTCACCGTTTTTGGTTCGGCGCGATTTGAGGCAGATTCTCTGTATTACCAGCAAGCCGAACAAGTAGGAGCAGCGGTTGCAAAACTTGGTTTTACAATAATGACAGGTGGTGGACCCGGAATCATGGAAGCCGCAAATAAAGGCGCTTATGAAGCTGGGGGCTACTCCGTGGGTTGCAATATTGTGTTGCCTTTTGAACAAGTGCCTAATCCATATTTACATAAATGGATTACCATTCCTTACTTTTTTGTTAGAAAAGTTTTGCTTGTAAAGTATTCGTATGCATTTGTTGTAATGCCAGGAGGAATTGGCACTTTAGATGAGTTTTTCGAATCTCTTTTACTTATTCAAACCAAAATCATTCATCAATTCCCGGTTATACTTTTTGGAACGGAGTATTATAAAGATTTGATTGCACAGCTCGAAAAGATGAAACAACAAAAAAGTATTGACAATTTAGATCTAGAAAACCTATTAATTACCGATTCTGTTGAGGAAATGATAGCGTACTTAAAAACCAATGCTATTAAAAAATTTGGGTTGGTAAAAAAAGTATCAAAACCAAAATGGTGGTTAGGAGAGTCCAAAGTTTAAGCTTTATTGATTTTTGAATCCAACTTTGCTTTTAGCTAAAGGAACTTCCCATTGTATCATTTGTTTTAAAAATTCATCCACTTTTTCGACTATTAATTTTTCTGTAATTTCCTTAGGTGTAAAAATGCCTAGGTCTTCAATTTCATTTTCTAAAGGAACTGTATTTTCAACTATAGGAAATAACACAAATACATTTATATCGCCATTGTGCAGTTGTGAAAATACCAGTGAGCCTCCTTGTAAAAATTGAAAGGAGGGAATACCATTAGCCATTTCCATAAGTTCCGGCGGAAAGGAATCAAAATTTATATTAATAGCTTCATTAGTATGAATCCATTTTAATTCTTGCACTTTCCAACCTACTAGATAGGTGTTTTCTACTTTCTTTAAGGTTTGAAAAATTTGAGTTTTTATTTTAGTATCCCACAAAATACGTTTTTCAATTACGGTTTGTATGGATGTTTTGTATTCGTTTATTCGTTCTTCCAGATGTTCTATTTTCATGACAATAATGGGGTAGTAGTTTTCTAGGTATTTCTATTTTTCGTTAAAACCCTCAAAAAAAAAGTTATCAATTTTTTTCATCTTTAGCATTTTCTCGTTCTAGTTTTCTAAAATACCTTCTAAAAAGGAAGTTATGTTTAAGAGCTTCCATGTTTTCGTTTAGTTTTTCGGTGGCTTGATCTATATTTTTCATAGAACTGTCCAGATGATTAACAAAAATGGTATCATTCATTACATAGTTTAATGCCCCCTCATTGTTTTTGAGCTCTTTAGAAAATGCATTAAAATTTGCCGTAATTTCATTAATTTCAATAGCCGACTGGTTTAAGCTTTCTATTAAAAACGACATTTTTTTAGCAGAGATTGTATCATTAAGCAGCACACCTGCAACACTATTTTTTATATCAATAGCATCTATCATTTTATTTAATTTGGTAACCGTTTGTAGAGCCGATTTACTTATTAATTGCAGGGTACTAATACTTTGTTTAATTTCGGTAGCCATCGTTTCATCTTTAATTAAAGCCCCTAAAAGTCCTTCACCTTTGTTGATGGCATTGGTTATTTTTAGTAAATCAGCAGTAAGTAATGCTGCATTTTCATTAGTGGTATTCAGTGTGGTTAACATATCGGCGGTTGCAATTTTACTTATGGATTTTATGGTGTCACCTAATTGAATATGTTCTGATGCACTTTCCTCACCGGGAAGAATATTTACAATCATACTACCAACAAGCCCATCGGAACTTATTGTGGCAAGTGCATTTTTTTTAATTAAAGTCAAAGTTTTATTTTGGATGATCATGTCTACACAAATTGCAGTATCATTTAAGATGGAAATATTTTTCACGGTTCCAACGTTTACTCCTGAAAAGCGAACATTATTGCCTAGTTGTAAACCGTTTACATTTTTAAAAACAGAGCTTATTTGCGTAGTATTTCCAAACAAATTTTGCTGTTTTCCTATGTAGTAAACTGCAATTACAAAAATTAGTAGTCCAAGGATTACGAAAATTCCTAATTGCAGGTTTTGAGTGTTTGTTTTTTTCATTGTGTATTTATTTAAAAAAGGCTTTAATTTTTGGGTCGTTTGATGAGCTCAGCTCGGTAAAAGTGCCTTCCGCATAATTAATTCCATCTAATAATAATAGCATTCTATTCGATATTACTCTAGCACAATCTACATCGTGGGTAATAATTAGGGATGAAGTTTTAAATTTTTCTTGTATCTTTAGTATCAACAAGATGATTTCTTTGGCGGTAATTGGGTCTAAACCCGTTGTTGGTTCGTCATAAAAAATAATTTTTGGTTTCAGAATTAGAGCTCTTGCTAAAGCTATTCTTCGTTGCATACCGCCTGAAAGCTCTTCCGGCATCCAATCTACTGTATGTGTCAGGCCAACGTTTTCAAGGGCTTCCATAACTAATGTATCGGTTTCTTCTTCGGTTAGTTTTTTAGAATGTCTTCGCAACGGAAACTCTAAATTTTCTCTAACCGTCATCGAGTCATATAATGCGCTTCCTTGAAAAAGAAAACCAACGTTTGTTCGTAAATCATTCATTTCAGAATGATTGAGTTTTGAAATATCTTGCCCTAATAATTCAACACTTCCACTATCGGGGGGCATTAACCCAACTAAACATTTAATCAATACAGATTTTCCGGAACCGGATTTACCCATTAGCACCAAATTTTCACCTTCAAATAATGAAAGGTTAAACCCATTTAAGACTTTGTTATCCCCAAAGCCTTTAAATAAGTCTTTCACTAAAAGAACTTCTTTATTTGATTTAGAATTCATTATTTTATTTGCTAAGTCCATGGTTAAACAAAAATATCGGTTACAAAAACAGCAATAAAGTCAATGATAAACAATAGCATAGAAGTATAAACGACAGCAGAGTTTGACGCTTTTCCTACGCCGGCGGTTCCTTTTTTACTGGTATATCCTTTAAAACAACCCACAAGACCTATGGCAAATCCAAAAAAGAAGGTTTTTATAGTAGCTGGAAATATATCACTAAATGTTAATGCTTCAAAAACCTGATTAAAATACAACACAAAGGAAACACTACCTTTCATGTTTTCTACTATTGCAGAGCCTATTAACGCAATAAAATCGCCAAAAATAACTAAAAGAGGAAGCATTAATGTTGCAGCTAAAATGCGCGTTACCACTAAATATTTAAAAGGATTAGTTCCAGAAACTTCCATGGCATCAATTTGTTCTGTAACACGCATTGAGCCAATTTCGGCACCTATACTCGATCCAATTCTACCGGCGCAAATTAAAGCGATAATTACAGGACCAATTTCTCTTACTATAGAAATACTAATCATGGAAGGCATCCAAGCAACAGCACCAAAATCCATCAATGTGGGTCTGGTTTGTAGGGTAAAAACAATGCCTAGTATTAACCCGGTGACACCCACTAAAAAAAGTGATTTATTTCCCATCACATAGCACTGGTTGAGCAATTCTTTAAACTCAAATGGCTTTGTGAAGAGTTCTTTAAAAAATCGTAAGGAAAAAAAAGACATTTCTCCAATTTCCATAAAAAAGGAAGCAATGTTTTGTTTCAGAGAAAGTAAATATGCCATGTCTTTTTTGTTTTGTCCTAATCAAAGTTAGTAATTTAAGTACAGATTAAAATGATAATAGTCAGCTATTAAATGATGAATTTTTCTAAAAAAAATAGTACTTTAATTTATACTTTTGTAACTTATGTTGCTGATGTTAGTTCTTTTTTAGCAGACTTTTGTAATCAATTAATAAATAAAAAAATAAAACAATGAGCTATTATTTTTCAAAAACAGTAAGCTATAGTTTTGATCAAGCTATCGAAAAAATTACTGAGGAATTAAAAAAAGAAGGTTTTGGAATACTTACTGAAATAGATGTAAAAGAAACGTTCAAAAAAAAGTTAGACGTTAACTTTCGTAATTATAAAATACTTGGAGCTTGTAACCCACATTTTGCATTGGAAGCCATACAATCAGAGCCAAATATTGGTGCGATGCTTCCGTGTAATGTTATTGTGCAGGAACTGGATAATGGGAAGGTAGAAGTGTGTGCTGTAGATCCTGTTTCTTCTATGATGGCAGTAAAGAACGATTCTTTAGGCACCATTGCAAATCAGGTTAGAGAAAAACTTCGTAAAGTGATAGCAAACTTAACCTAGGAGAAAATAATGGATATAGAAAAATTAATAAAAGATAAACAAGCAGTGATTGTTGATGTTCGCACAACCAATGAATTTAGTGGAGGTCATGTGGTAGATTCTATAAACATTCCGCTTCAAGAAATTGGCATGCGGTTAGATGAAATTAAAGAAATGAAAGAACCCTTAGTGTTGTGTTGTGCATCCGGAAATAGAAGTGGTATCGCTGCTCAATGGCTTTCCAGCCAAGGAGTTATGTGTTTTAATGGTGGCTCTTGGCTGGATGTAAACTTTTTTCAATCACAAATACTTTAATATGATTACAACGTTAAAAAATATTTTTGGAATAGGTCCCAAAACCGATTATGCCTTGATGGTAAAACAAGGAGCTATTATTTTAGATGTTCGCACCAAAAGTGAATTTGAAGGTGGTCATTTAAAAAATGCAATAAATATTCCACTGACTGATTTGCAAAGCAATCTTCATAAATTGAAGGATAAAAATAGCCCGATAATTGCCTGTTGTGCATCAGGAATGCGAAGCGCTTCAGCAAAAAATATATTAAAATCTAGCGGATATCAGCAGGTTTATAATGGTGGTGGTTGGAATACTTTACAAAATAAAATAGGCTAGCATTGCAACTATTTATTTTATATTGAATTTATTTTTATTTCTAATAAACCATCAAACATCATAAACATTTGACCCCGCTGGGGTCGTATTTGGCTATGACTATTTTCTATAAAGATTAAACCCCTCCGGGGTTTTATTTGGCTTTCGTTATTTTCTTCTATAATGTTGATGAACCCAGAGGGATCCAATGTTTATAGCAAAAGAAGAATATTTTAATTGGAACCCAGCTGTTTTCAATGTTTATTGCCCTGTAATCCTTCCTTATGAATAAATATTTATTTTTATTTCTAATAAACCATCAAACATCATAAACATTTGACCCCGTTGGGGTTTTTATATTCAGATTCTAGCAGTTCTGTTTTTAGTTCCATAGGGACGAAATATTGGTAGAAAAATGTATTTAATTAAAAAAGGAAGTCCCAGCGGGACGAAATATTATGTAAACCAAGTAATTACTAAGACTCATAACAATTGTTTTAATTTTCGCCGGACAACAATGATTTTAAATAATAGATTTTATGAAGAAAACACAAGTGTTATTTTGTGATACTTCCTTTCCAGAGTTTATAGATATCAACTTCTTTTTTTACTAAATTTAAGCAAAGAGTTAATATTGCTGCATCATCAACATAGCCTATAAAAGGAATAAAATCCGGAATCAAATCTAAAGGAGTAAGGATATAAAGTAGGGTAGCACCAATAGAAGAAATAATGTACCAAGGCACGACTTTATATTTTCCGTTGGCATAATCTTTTACCAAAGAAAATAAGATTTTAAAATCCTCAAAATAGTTTTTCAATCTCCCTTGATTAAGAAATTTTGATTTAAGGTTTTCCTGGTTTTTCAGAACGGTTTCTACATCTTCTTTTTTAAAATCCTGTTGCCGTTTATGAAGTTCTTTTTCTGTATTTTTTTCTGAAATATGCATATGCAATAGGCTATAGGCTATAGGCTATAGGCTATAGGATTTGATTTTTAAAGGTACATAAAATAACGAAAGTGCTTGTTATATCTAAACATATATTTTGGAAATGATTGTTGACAATTTGAAAATTAATCGGATATTCAAAAAGTAGGTTTTACCAAATTTAAATTGACACTATTTAATTTTGAATAAATTTAAATCCTGCTGAAATAATATTCGAATTAAAAGATGTATTTCTATCATATCTATTGTACTCTAAATCCACACTTTTTAATCCAAATTTCCATAGATGGACTTTGGTAAAAATATCCGTATAATTTAAGCCAATACCATATTGATTGGCATTAAAATCAGATAAATCATAATCAGATGTGTAATATTTTTCAGTAGATAGATGGGCTTCATAAGGGGCAAAATAATCTGCTTGGGTTTGGGTATAATATCGGTAAGAAGGGTAAATAGTAAAACCGTGACCAATTTTGATAGGTACTTCTATTTTTGCAGTATGGGAGTCAATTCCCCAATTGTCAGTATAAAAGCGATAGAAAGTTCTTACCGTTAAAAATTCATTTACATAATAATTAAGATTTCCACCAAGGGCAATCTTATTTCTTGTGTCCGGCAATCGCTCAACATCATCGGCGAGATGAAAATTTTCTATAAAAGAATCTGCAATGTCACTAAAATAAACACGTTGATATGGTGTAGATAAAAGCCCTTCTTGCCTAACTACATCTATAGATAATAATCCTTGTAATTTTTTAGATAAGATTTGCGAAAAACTTGCGCCTATGGAATAAGAATCTCTATTTTTATTTTTAAATCTAGTAAATTGAGGGTCGTAGTTTGTATTGCCGGTAATGGTGTAATCATTAATATCAAAAGGAAAAACATCATCGTCTTTTGCCCGAACTACATCAACATGCCGAAGTTCTACTGGATATATTAAATCCCAAGAATCTAAGTAAATATTAGCATTAATAGATATTTCAGTATTTTTTTCATTAAAGAGGCGAGTATAACTACCTCCAAAACCAAAGGAAAAATAATCATATTCCGTAGAGACAGATAATTTGCCTGTCCATATTTTATTTCTATCGTCAGAGCTGTGTGAATAGGAAGCCGTTAATCCAGCCCATAAATCGCTTGAGGATGCTCCTGATGATGCTTGAAATGCATTAGCAGGATGGTTACCGTCAAAAGGATTTATATTACTTGAGGAAGCCGAAGAGTAAGCAGAAATACCTGCATCTAGGGTTAAAACATCATCCTCGTTTAAGGGAAGCGATACTATAAATGTAGGTGTAAAGTCAGTTACTTTTTCATCACCAATACCTCCAGAAACAGCTGCATTATCTCCATTTTGTGTATAATAGCTTGTAAGAAAATCTACTTCAGTTTTTTCTAAAACCATTTTTTTAAAAACTTCAGTTTTTTCAGTGGTTTCTTCTTGAGTATAGCCATTATTTATAAGGCCTAACAAAAGGAAAACAAAAAATAAATATTTTTTGAATATGCAAATAATTGAATTCATTTTTAAAGTGTTTTTTATTAACTAAACCCAGTTTAATTACAGCCGCAACCACCTCCGGTTTTACCGCCGTTAGCTCCTGATGCTGCTTCTCTGTATGCCTGAAAATTTGTCTTAAAACGCTCTATTTTTCTTGGGTTTAAATCCATATCTGGATCGCTTAATGCAACTTTTTCATACTCTTTAACAACTGTACAAGATTGTAATACTAAAAGCATCACAAGCAAAAGGCCTATTTTTTTCATTTTGAAGGAGTGTTTAATTATTTTTTATCAAATTGAATATGGTTTGAGGTAAATATTTTATTATCTTCATCTATAAGAATGCACTCAACACCTTTTAATTGGTTAATAAAATCTAATCCAACTTCTATTCCCATAACAAAAACTGCAGTTGCTAACGCATCGGCAACTTCTGCTGAAGAACTTAATATAGTGGCGCTAATAATTCCAGTGGCAGGATACCCAGTTCGTGGGTTGATTATATGGGAATATCTTATGTTATCAAAAACAATAAATTTTTCGTAATTTCCGGAGGTTACAATTGCAGAGTTATCGATTGGTAACCAAGAAAACACCTTTTCTTTATTTAAAGGATTGGTAATTGCTACCATCCAACTTGTACCATCGGGCTGTTTTCCCCAAGTATTCATATCGCCAGATGCGTTTATTATACCTGCAGAAACTCCTTTTTCTATTAATAATGCTTTGGTTTTATCTGCTGCATATCCTTTGCCAATTGCACCAAAACCAATTTTCATTCCTTCATTTTTTAAAAATACGGTGTGTTTTTCTTTATTCAAAATGATATTTTTGTAGCCAATTTTTTCTACAGATTTTGCAATGGCTTCTTCTGATGGTTTTTCAGTCATAGAACCATCGAATTTCCAAATCTTTTCCATAGAAGCAAAACTAATATCAAAAGCGCCATCGGTTAATTTTGATATTTTTATTGAACGGTCAATTAAATCAAAAAGTTCTTCATCAACTTTTACTTCTTTAATTCCGGCATTTCTATTTATTTGTGAGGTTTGTGAATTAGAATCCCACGAAGAAATAAGTTTTTCAATACGACTTATTTCTTCAATAGCCATTGTAATAAAATAATTTCCTTCCGCCTCATTCTTTGCTACAACGGTAAGGTCGAAACGGCTACCCATTAATTTAGTTGTTTTTTGATAAGTTTGTTGTGCTTGTAAAGCTCCAGCAAATAACAAAACAGATATTAATAGAACCTTATTCATTTTTTATTTTTTTTCAAAGGATTGCAATTGGGCAATAAATGTTTCGGGGGAAATTTTTTTATAACCGGTTTCTCCAAGTACTTTTCCATCTTTATTAAGTACAACTACAAAAGGAAAGTAACCAGAAGGGTTATATTTTTCTGCTAGTAGAGCATTTTTTTTGGTTTGTTCTTCACTTAGGCGATTTGCTTTACGTCGTGGAAAATCGGCTTTTAGCATAACAAAATGTTGTTTTGAAAAGTTCTTAAATGCATCTGTACTCCATATTTCTCGATCTAGTTTAATGCAAGGCGCACACCAGTCCGATCCTTGAAAAACCAAAACAATGTTTTGATTATTTTTTGCTGCAATGGATTTAGCTTCTTCAAAATCTGTTTTCCAATCTTGGGCTTGTATTGAGTTTATACTTAATAAAAGTAAGGTTACATAAAATATTTTTTTCATAACATTATAACTAATTAAATGATTATTATTTGGGGTTTTTTCTTCTTGTTTTTTTTTACAAGATATATAGTAACGTTTATTGAAATTAAAAAGTATGTAAATTTTTGTTTATTAGTGTTGTAATTCTATAAATAATTACAGAAAAAACAGGTATATTTTATTAAATATTTATAAATTAAAGAAAATCAATTAATTATTTATAATTATTGAAAATAACCGAAGTATGTTTTTTTTAAAATAAATGGTATATAATTAGGTTTTTTTATTAGGATAATTTATTTGGCAATAAGATTAAATGCTCCTTTTATTAATAGTTCTGAATTTTCTTGTATACTTTCACTTTTCTTAATTTCTGTATATCCTTTTGATGATTTTCCTATTTGAATTTCTTGTTTTTCAAAATAAACACCCTTTGCATCTTGGTTGGTTTTTAAAAGTACATAATGTTTGTTTTCCAAAGTAACAATTGCTTCATTTGGCAGGGCGTAAAGTGAGTCTGTTTTAGTGTATATTTCAGCTTCAACATACATACCTGGGGCAAAAACATTTGTTTCAGCGTTTTCATATAAATGGCCATGAACATTTGCAGTTCTTTTTTTAGCGTCTATAGATTTACTTATTAAATAAACTTTTGCATTGTAAAATTGATTTGTTTGATTTTGTAAACTAAATTGAATTTCCTGACCAATTTCAACTTGATTAAAATCTGTTTCAAAAATACTTAGCTCTAGGTGTAAATGGTCTGTATTTGTAATTGTAACTGCTATATCTGAAGGATTTAAGTACATGCCTTTTTCTGCTTGCACAGAAGTAATATTTCCGCTAATAGGGGCAACTACATTAATTGTAGAACGAATAAAATTTTCAGTAATATTATCGGGACTAATATTCATTAAATTTAATTTCTTTTTTAAAGACTCATATATAGCTAAAGTAGCACGGTATTCACTTTCTGCTTTTAGATAATTTTTTTGTGAAGTAACATTGTCTTTTACTAATTCTTTTTGACGCTCATAATCAGATTTTAAATAACCGAGTCTAGCTTTTGCCACTAAAAAGTCTTCTTGTATTTGAATATAATTTGGATTTTCTAATGTAAACAAAACTTGTCCTTTTATTATTTCCTGGCCCGGTAAAAGGTTTATTTCTTTTACATAACCTTCAAAATAAGCACTTACAGATGCTTTATTTTCTGGAGGAACATCAATTATTCCATTTGCCTTTACAGAATTATGAAATACTTGTTTAGAAAGTGATCCTAGCTTCATTTCTGATGACAAAAATTGGGAATGCGTAAGTGTTACAATTCCTGAAATTTCATTGTCCTCTATTAATATTGGCTCATTTGATTCTTTTTTTGTAGTACAAGAAATGGTTATAAATGTACTAAAAATAAGTACTATGGTTATTTTTGATAGGTTTTGAATTTTAAATTTATAATGTTTCATGCTTTTCTATTTAATTTATGAGATATTTAATGTCTAGCACTGTAAAGTTGTATTGCAGCAGGTTTTCTAGATAATTTAATTCAATAGTTTTTGCGTTTTCAAGCAGCTGTACATATTGTAAATAGTTGATTTCACCTTGATTGAATGCTTTTTCAGCATTTAAAAAGAGTTCTTTTGCTAGGATTTTTCCTTGATTTTCAAAATAGAAAATGCCTTCTTCATATTTTGAAATATCGGTTAGTAAAATTTGATAGTGAATTTCTAGTTTGGTTTTATAGTTTTCAAACTCATTTTGTACTATTTCTATTTCTGTTTTTGCTGCTTTTATTTTTGCTCGGTGATTGCCAAACCAAAGAGGAAAAGCTAAACCAACTTGAAATCCTTTATAAACACGAGCGTTTTCATAAGAATTTGTTCCTTGAAATAAAGAAACCTGAATATCTGGTAAAAGAGTTTGTTTTTCAAGAGAAAGAGCTGCTTTTGATAAGTTTTGTGCTTGCTGATAATATTGTATGCCTTCATTATTTTTAATATTTACCGGCTGTAAGAACCATTTTTCTAATGCTTGATCAGGCACAACAAAGCTTTGCTCAGTTTGTAACAATCCTTGAAATTCCAAATAAGATTTAGCAACATTTTCTAATCCTTGTTTTAGAAGAATTTCTATTTCTTTTTGTTTAGATGCCGCAGTAAGTTTTTCTAAATAATTGGTTTCACCCATTTCAAATCTTCGATTAGCGGCATAAGCAAACTTGGAATATAAACTATCTAAATAGACAAAATTTTTAATAACTTGTTGCCAATAGACAATTTGAATATATGCTTTTGAAACTTGTTTTGTTAGTAATTTACTGTCTAGTGTATATTGTTTTTCAGAAAGACCAACTTTATATTTTTGAATTTTATGTTGTGTTCTATAAATACTTGGAAATTGAAACGTTTGGCTAATACCTATAACTTTAATTGGTTGGCCATTTTCAGCAATGTTATTTTCGTCAAAATTATAATACATCTGTGTTTTATCTATATTAAAAGCAGACATTACCAAATTCTTGTTTTGTTGCACTTTTGAGAAGGAGGTCCTTAAACTTTTATTGTTTTTTAGTGCAATTTCAATGGCTTCCTCTACCGTAATGTTTTTTTCTTGAGCGTTACCCATCCAAGGGATACTTATAAAAAATAGAAGAAGGAGTAATACATTTTTTTTGAGTTTTGGTTTTGGAAAATGGCCTTTTCTGTCAAACATAGCATAAAGTACAGGCAGAACAATTAGAGTAAGCGCTGTAGCACTTATTAAACCTCCAACAACAACAGTAGCTAAAGGGCGTTGTACTTCTGCTCCTACAGATGTGGAAATAGCCATAGGTAAAAATCCTAGTGCAGCAGCAGCAGCGGTTAGTAAAACAGGTCGAAGTCTGTCTCTTGTTCCCATAATAATTCTTTTATTTATATCGTGAATACCTTGTGTTTTAAGTTCTTTAAAATGTTCTATAAGTACAATACCGTTTAAAACAGCAATTCCAAATAATGCTATGAAGCCCACTCCGGCAGATATGCTAAAAGGCAAACCCCGCAAGAAGAGTAGTAAGACACCTCCTATAGCTGCCATAGGTATAGCACTATAAATTATTAATGCTTCTTTTACAGAGTTGAATGCAAAATATAAAAGGACAAATATTAAAACTAATGCAATTGGTACCGCAATAGCAAGACGTTCTTTAGCGCTTCTAAGATTTTGAAATTGACCCCCATAAGTAATGGTATAACCGGTGGGAAGAATAATATCTCTTTCTATAATTTTTTGAACATCTTTAACTACCGATTCTAAATCGCGATTTCTTACGTTAACACCAACAACAATTCTTCGTTTGGTATCATCTCGTGAAATTTTTGCAGGACCCTTGCTGTAACTAATAGTTGCAAATTCAGAAAGTGGAAAAGTGTTTCCATTGGGAAGTACTACCGAAGCAGTTTCAATGTTATCAATATCTTTTCGATTATTTTCATCATATCGAATAACCAAATCAAACTGCTTCTCACCCTCAAAGACGATTCCAGCAGATTTACCTGCAAAACCAGTAGTAAGAATGGAATTTAAATCTGCCATGTTTAGACCATATTTAGCAATTTTTTTACGGTCATATTGCACAGACATTTGAGGTAATCCGGCAACTTTTTCTACAATTATATCGGCTGCACCTTCTACATTTTGAATAGCTTTTTGAATTTCTAACCCTTTTTTATAAAGAATATCTAAATTTTCACCAAAAATTTTAATAGCTAAATCAGCACGAACTCCAGTGATTAATTCGTTAAATCGCATTTCAATAGGTTGTGTAAATTCATATTCAATCCCTGGTATTTCAGAAAGAGCAGATTTAAATTTTTCAGCTAATTCATCTTTATTTAATGCAGAAACCCATTCAGTTTTTGGTTTTAATTTTATAATAACATCACTTTCTTCCATAGACATTGGATCTGTGGGTACTTCTGCGGCACCGATTCTGCTGATAACTTGATCTACTTCTGGAAATGTTTTAAGAATTTTTTCTATTCTTGTTGTTGTTTCAATGGTTTTGGTTAATGAGGTGCCTGTTTTTAAAACCGGTTGGATAACAAAGTCGCCTTCATCTAGTGTAGGTACAAATTCGCCCCCCATAGTGGTAAATAAATATGCCACAACCACTAAAAGACTTATTGCTAAACCTAAAACCAATTGTTTTTTTCTTAATGCCCAAATGATGGTTGGTTTGTATTTTTTTTCAAGAAAATGGATTAGACGCGATGAAATGGTTTTTTTAGATTTATCTGTGGGTTTTAAAAACATGGAAGCAACCACTGGAACATAAGTAAAACACATAAGCATAGCTCCAATAAGTGCAAAACAGAATACCAATGCCATAGGTTGAAACATTTTTCCTTCTACATTTATTAAAGAAAGAATAGGAATAAAAACAATGATTATAATAAGCTGCCCAAAAACAGCAGATCGCATCATTTTTGTTGCACCTTGAAAAGTTATTTTGTTTATTAAGTTTTGCCTTTCTTCGTTGGGTAATGCTAGTATATGTGAGCGTTCACTTGTTATTTTAAAAGCGATAAACTCTACAATAATAACGGCACCATCAATTATAATTCCAAAATCAATTGCTCCTAAACTCATTAAATTAGCATCTACATTAAATATATACATAAGGGAAAGCGCAAATAATAAGGAAAGAGGAATAACAGATGCCACCACCAAACCGGAGCGAATATTTCCTAAAAGTAATACCACTACAAAAATAACTATCAAGCATCCTAAGAGAAGATTTTCAGCAATAGTGAAAGTGGTTTTTCCTATAAGTTCACTTCTTTCTAGAAATCCGTTGATGTAAATTCCTTCAGGAAGAGAAGATTGTATTTCGGAAACACGAAGTTTTACGGCATCTATAACTGCTTTTGAATTTGCATTCTTTAGCATCATAATCTGACCCAATACTTTTTCTCCCTCACCGTTTCCAGTTATTGCACCAAATCTATTTGCCTTACCAAAACCCACATTTGCAAGATCCTTTACATAAATGGGGATGCCATCTCTGTTTTCTACAACTATGTTTTCAATATCTTCTAATGAAGAAACTAATCCTTCTCCTCTAATAAAAAAACTTTCATTTGTTTTTTCTATATAGCCACCACCTGCAACACTATTATTTTTTTCAATTGCCTTAAATAAATCACTTAATGATATATTTAAAGATCTTAAACGTTCTGGATTTACGGCTACTTCATATTGTTTTAAATGACCACCCCATGTGTTAACTTCAACTACACCGGGAATACCCGAAAGTTGTCGTTTTACAACCCAATCCTGAATGGTTCGTAATTCCATAATGGAATAGTTGCCCTTGTGATTTTCATCTACTTCTAAAGTGTATTGATAGATTTCACCAAGACCTGTAGATATAGGACCCATAAAAGGAATGCCAAATGCAGCCGGAATTTTTTCTTCGGCGCTTTTTAGTTTTTCTGCTATCAATTGTCGTGGTAGATAAGTGCCCATTTTGTCTTCAAAAACAATGGTAACTACAGAAAGACCGAATTTTGAAACCGAACGTATCTCAATGACACCTGGTAAATTTGCCATTTCTAATTCTACAGGGTAGGTAAGAAATTTTTCAACATCTTGTGTAGCAAGATTTCTGGAAGTTGTAATGACCTGAACTTGATTGTTAGTGATATCAGGAACCGCACCAATAGGGATATTGAGTAACGAATAAATGCCAAATCCTACAATCCCTAAGGTGAAAAGTAATACAATTAGTTTATGATGAATGCTGTATTGAATTATTTTCTCTAACATGAAATGGTTCTTTACTATTTTTGTCAAATGTAGCTAGGGAGTCTAAAATTGAGATAAAAGATTTCTTAAGATTTGCTTAAGTTGGTTTCCTGCTTAATTAAAATAAATTTCCTAAATAGGGACAAGAGTGTTTTTTATATAAAAAAAAACAAAAGCTCTGAAAAAAATTCAGAGCTTTTAACAACTAACCAACTAATCAAAAAAATCAACACTTAATTAATCTAGGGAATCTAATTTGATGAAATTATTTGCATTTGTCATGGATATTTCACAGCGTTTAGGTGCTACTGTTTCGTAGGTATTACCACAGGTTGGACATAAAAAATAAACGGTAGGCAATGATTTTACTTTGTTATTTTCTAAAGCCAAAAGAGCTTTTATATAAAAATCTCTATGTTTTTGTTCTACTTTATAGGCATAGGTTAAGCTTATTTGAGCCATATAATTTCCAGCTTTATTTGCATTTTTAATAAATTCTGGATACATCGTAAAAAACTCATAACTTTCACCTTCAATGGCATTTTCTAAATTTTCTTTTGTAGATTTTACAGTGAATTCGGGTGTTATTTCTGGGGTTGTTTGACCTGCTTTTTCAATCACAATTTTATGATTGTCTGCGTGAATTTTTTCTGCTACGGAAGCAGCTTTAAATAATAAGGCAATTTCAAATAATCCTTCTTCGTTTGCTTTCTTGCTAAAAGCATCATATTTAGCACTTGCAGTTGTTTCTCCTTTAAAAGCATCTTGCATATTTTGCAAGTTTAAAGTGGTGGGGTCTATAGAATTTTCCGTTTTAGCGATTTCTAAATCACTTGATTCTTCAATAGCAATTTTTTCATTGGTGGCATTTTTGCAGGATTGAAATAAGTAACCAAAAATGCTTAAACCTACAGCGATAACAATTAGATGTTTTTTCATTTGCTCAAAATTTAATTTTTATGTTTTTATGAATGTCAAATGTACAAGGGGTTGCTTTTAGGTTTTCTTTATTTATTCTTAAGATTTGCTTAAAGCAAGGATTAAAAATGGTATTAATCTGCTGGTTTAGTTTCAAATTCAGGTAACGCTAATTCAATACCGGCTCCATGTTTAAATACCAGTTGCCCACCTAAATATCCTGTTCTTGCTACAGATACTACTAAAACAGTAAACAAGAGCAAACCAATCCATTTAGTCCAATTACGTTGGTATTTAAAATAATAAATACCTACACTATATAAAGCTGTAATAATAGATAGCCAAAGGGTAATTAATGCAGCTTCTTCGTGAAGTTCCATTGGTATTTCAAGCATTCCTTCTTCCATTCCTTCACCTGCATAACTTCCACTTATGTATGCAACTATAGCTCCTAAAGCCCCTAGGAGTAATAAATAGAATGCAACATCCTTATAGAATTTATTTTTACTTAAAAGGGCAATAATTTCCGATAGAAAACCTACTAATAGTAGTGCTATTGGAAAATGAATAAGCATTGCGTGCAAATGTGTTGTTGTCATTTTGAATATTATTAAAATTATTAATATTCAAATGTAGATGTAGTCTTCTAAAGATTTTCAGGGGTATTCCTTAAGAAATGCTTAAAAATGTAATAGTAAAAGTGGTTCCGTGATTTAATTCACTCTCCACTGTTATGGTTGCTTGTATGGCAATGGCTGCTTTTTTTGCTATAGAAAGACCTAATCCATTACCAATAATTTCTTTGTGATTTAATGCATCAGAACGGAAAAACGGAATAAATACTTTTTCTAAATCTTCTTTTTTAATACCAATTCCTTGATCTTTTATAATACAAATAATTTCATTTTTATTTTTTTCAACAATAATTCTCAATTCTGAATTATCGGGCGAATATTTTATGGCATTCCGGATAATATTATCTACTATTAAATGAGCATAATAATAGGGAACAAAATCATTTTTAAATGTTGGATTATTAAAAATAACGTGTAAGTTTTTAGTAAGAATTGGGTTTTTATGTTGTTCTAAAATGCTATGAATTAACGCAGTAAGTGATTTATTTTCATCTTGATATTCAGGTTTTTTTGTATCAAATCTAGCCAAAAGTAATAGTTGTTCTAATGTCACAGTCATTTTGTCCACTTCAGATAAAGATATTCTTACTTTTTCTTCATATTCTTGCTGGGTACGTGGTTTTCTAATTAAAATTTCTAGGGTACCACGTAATGTTGCAAGTGGTGTGCGTAATTCATGCGAAGCATCTGAGGTAAACTGTTGCTCTCGTTGTAACGTGTTTTCTATTCTATTTAATAATTTGTTAATGGATGAAGACAAATCAAATAATTCATCTTTGTTAGGAGGCAGTGTAACCCTTTCATTAAGTGTACTTTTGGTAATCCTGTTTGTTGTATTAGTAATATGTTGAATGGGAATAATGCTTCGCCCAGCTAAATATCTAGAAACAAAAAACAATCCAACTAATACTATTGGGAATAAAATTAAAAGCGTATTTCTAAGATTTAAAATTACCATTAAAGAATCTTCTAGAGACATTGCTGCTATTATATATCCTTTAATTTGGTTATGGTGTTCAATAGGAATTTGTACTTGCCTTATGTTTTGGTTATTCAGTTTGGTGTTAAAGTTTTCGCCTAATTTTTTAGAACCTTCAAAAGGAAGTTCTTCCTCTTTCAAGTTTGGTGATTTATCCATCAATCGCCCTTTATCATCAATTATTTGAATAAAAACAGGGTTTGTGTGTACTTCTTTATGTTCTATTTCTTCCCATTCTTCTTTGTTAATGAAATAAAGAATATCTTCTTTTATTTTAATTTCTTTGGTATGTTTTCTAGCTTCAAAATAAAGTGCATTATCTAGATTTTGATAAACCGTACGCTCTACAATAAAATAAACAATACTAAACACCACAGCAATAATGATGGCTGTGGCGAGCATATAATAAATAGCTAAGCGATTTCTAAAACTCAGGCTCATTTTTCTTTTGCAATATATCCTATTCCTCTAACTGTTTGTATGTATTCTTCGTTTTCTTTAAAATCTAGTTTTTTCCGTAATGAGTTTACATACACGTCAATAACTCCTGTGTTATAATCAAAATGAATATCCCAAACGCTTTCAATAATTCGGCTTCTACGGCAAACTTTTCCTTTGTTTCGTATCAGGTATTCTAACAGAGCAAATTCTTTTTGTGTTAATTGAATTTCCTCTTCATTTTTAAAAACTTGATGTGAATTTATGTCTAAGGTAATATTACCTAAAGTAAATAAATGCTGCTCGCCAGATTTTGTTCTTAATTGCACTCGAATACGTTCTAGCAGCTCTTCAAAATGAAACGGTTTTTTGATATAGTCATTAGCTCCGGTTTGTAAACCAAAAATAGTTTCATCCAAAGTGTCTTTTGCTGTAAGAAAAATTATAGGTGTTTTAATATTTTCTTTTCTAAATTGCCTGCATATTTCTATACCACTAATACCCGGCAACATCCAGTCCAGTAGGAGAATATCGTATTCATTGGACAAAGCCATTTCAAGTCCTTTATTGCCATCTTGGGCTACATCAACGGCAAAACATTCTTCTTCCAAGCCCTGCTTAAGGAAGTTGGAAATACCAATCTCATCTTCTATAATTAGAATTCTCATAATACAAAAATGCAACTATTTGAATAAAATTGCATTAATGCTTTCTTAAGATTTGCTTAAATCAAAATTATTGTAGTACTAAATTTTAATTCAACCAAATATTATTTAGAAGATTCTTGTTTCTCTAATCATCATCTTCTGGTATTTGCCTTAGTGTAGTTGTTGCATCACTGCGAATTTCAGTATGTCTGATTTCGCCGCCGGATGTACCAACATTAATGGAAGCTAGAGCAGAAGAAATTGCCAATAAAGCAACTAGAATGTATCCATAAATAGCTATATTCATTTTTTTTATTGTAAGAAAGAATGTGATAAGTGAGGCTCCACCTAATATGAGCATGAAAATTAAAAATACTTCAGCAGCTTCTTCATGGGTTTCTATAAAGTTTTCACCTATTCCGGGTATATTTTCAATAAATTCCTCTGCTCCTTCGCCCGTGTAATTTGCAATTATAGCAGTGATGGCACTAAAGATAAAGATTGCTAATGCTGTTAATTTTATGGTATTATTTTTAAATAAAAAACCAAAAAGTAGCACTAGAATTCCAATGGTCAATCCAATTATAGGAAAGTGGTTTATCGCTAAATGTAAGTGTGCATCGTTCATGATTTTAGAATTTTATATGGTCAGTAAATATTTTAACTAAAAATAAATGTAAAGAAATAAAACAAAATAGAATATGATTAAAATCAGTTAAAGATATAAATTAACGGCAAAGATTAGTCTTTGAAAAGGGGAACCTCAAAAAGAATATGCTGTTGTTTTAAAACGCTAACCACTTGATGTATATCATCTTCTTCCGGCAAAGAAATTGTTTCTTTTGTCAAAAGATCTTCTATTTGTTTTTTCATGGTCTTGTTATGAAATTCTAACAAAAGTTCTCCACCAGAAAATGTGATTAAGCAATCTTTTTCTGAAAAATCCAAATGAAGTTCCGGGTTTGGGCGGATACAATAATCTTCTTTGGTATATGCTTTTTGGAGTACTTTGTACAAAGCCTCTAAAACTCTATTTATGGTAACAGAAGTCAAACAAATGCGATGTGCACAACTTAAAATGACATCGTAATTGCAATGCAAATTACAAACGCCTTTTTTCCCCCAAATAAGTTCATTGTGTTGTGCAAAACTTCCCCAACTTCCTGGTCCGGTGGGACCATAGATACCAACAGAAGGTACGTTAAAACTGCCAGCCACGTGAGTTATTCCCGCGTCATTTCCAATATGAAATATGGCGCCTGCCATAACCTCTCCAACTTCTTCCATACCTCCTGTAACATATTCTATATGCTTCCATTTTTTTGTAAAAAATTGCGAAATATCTGGATCATCGGGGCCTTGGATAATTTTACAATTTAACGTGGGAAAAATTTCGTGGATTTTTTCAATGAGTTGGGCATATTTTTCAGTAGGCCATATTTTTAAAAGAAATCCAGCACCATGGTGTATGACAAAATATTTTTTAGAAGGATTTGAATTTCGTTTAAAATAAGGATACGCTTCTAAATGATTATTCAAGTCCACATGAAGTTTAGCTACGGTATCAATATAATGCTGTATGGCGTGTTGTTTTACTTTTTTGTGTGTGGGATATTTTAAGGCATGAGGTAAATCATACCCTCTAAAAGCTGGATAGTTGCCAAGCTCATAAATGGCATCGTAATTTTTTTCTTGGAGGCGAACTTCAGCTTCATTAACCACTTGAACACCCGTAAGATGTTTTGTAAAAAAAGGAACCAATCGAGGAGAAACAGCAAAATGTAAACTTTTTGAAACCTTGGCTATTTTGTAAATAGCGGGAATTGCAAAAAAAATGTCGCCCAAACCTCCATAACTTTTGTACACTAATACATTGCCTAACAAAGCAGCTTTTTGTTTTTTTGTGGAATTTAAAAGACTTTCTATCTCTTTCCAGAAATTTTCAGGAGCTTGTTTCATTTCTATTTTAGCTTTTTCTTTGTCCAACGGATAAAAATCAAAGGAAAATGTGCCTACTCGATCATTTGAAATTAATTCACAACCTGATAAAAAAGCCTCAGCCGCCAATCTGCCTGAAGGCTCGGGCCATACCGGTTTGCAAAAAAATTGTTTTGTTTGTCCTAAAATGCGAAGTACTTCGGTATTAGAAACCGATTTATGAAAGGTTATATTGGAAGGCATTTCACGTCGTAATCGATTGGCTCCATACACGTTGAATTGTATTTCCGGATGCTCTTCAGCATAGGTAACAAACTCGTGTCCGCCTTTTAAAAAATTTAAATCACCAAAGAAAGGAATTACCCCTTCAATTTTTAAAGCCGAAATCTGCAAAGAATCCACATCAACAGTTGGAGGCATGATTATATGTTTTGCAACTGCCTCACCATAAAAATTGAAATGCGATTTGTAATGTTCAGGCGACTGGAAAATTGTTCGTGCAGCTTTAGCAAAAAGAGCTCGAAACAGATGGAATTTATCTGCATCGCAACAACTTTTTATTTTTCTATCAACAGTACATAGTATGTTTCTTCGGATACAGAAATTGTAATCGTATTCTACTTTTATATAGGGTGTTTTTTGCTTTAAAATATAGTTAATGAGCTCCAATTCATAAGCACATCTAGGCGTACTATTCATCACAATGAAGTCAGCCGCAGAAACTAACTTTTTAGTGGTAATAAAATTGTTTAAATAATCTAAAACTATGGTGTGACCCCTCTTTTCGCCCAAGGCTATCAACTCTTTAATAGTGAGCTCTGCACCTCTAGGAGTGGAAAGTGTCGTGTCGTGAAGAAATAGAATATTGCTCAAGGGCATTTTGTTTAAAAAAAAAGCACTTTTTTAACAATGAAATCTTGGCCTAAAAGGATTAAGAGATTTTTTTTGCTGAAATAGTTTTTTTTAAGAAATGAATTTTTACTAGAATATTTCGAGAAGGAATATTTATAAATTTCAAAATATTCCTTCCAGTTATATTAATCTATGGATTTTAACCACCATAATAACCATCATCGTAGTAACCGTCATCATAATAGCCGTCGTCGTAGTAACCGTCATCATAATAACCATCATCATAGTAACCATCATCATAGTAACCGTCATCATAATAACCATCATCATAGTAACCATCACCATAGTAACCATCATCAAAAGAATTGTCATCTGTAGTACAGGAAGAGATAAGAGCTCCAGTTATAGAAATACTGGAAATGACAAGTAGAGCCTGTCCCGACTTTTTAAGAAAATTTCTGCGTTTCATAATCAAGGATTTATTAATTATTTTAATTGGTTTTTGTTTTACTTAACATTTTTAGAACGTTTGATAAAATTTGAAATTATAAAAAAAATATTAACTTGATGGATTAGATAAGCAAATGTATGTTAATTAACAGAAAATAAATTCATTCCGTACTATTTTCTTTTACAACAAATGAAAATAAATTTACCCTACTTTTTTTATTTTTTTTGAAATTATGGATGGATTTGAATAAGTAAGAAAATCAAGTTTGTTCGATTAAATTCCGTAAAACGTACAGGTCGCCTCCACGAAAAATCAAAAGGACTTCTGTATGTTAGTCTAGTTAATAAGGTAAAGGTATTGGTAGCTCATATTGGCGGCTACCATCTTTAGCGCTTATTTCGAAGAGAATTAAAGTTAAGGTCGAATTTTGATTCTTTTTAGAAACTTTCAAAGTGAAGTCAAATCTGCCCCATTCCGGAGCTCCAGCATCAGTCATTTCAAAGCCTTTAGCCAATTCGTAATGTCCGTCTTCAACTATCCAACTAAAACTCGACTCAAAAATTTGACCTTGACCTTCTACTCTATATGTATCATCGTCTAATTTTTGTACCGTTACTTCCCTAAACCTTTTGTTGGCGTATTCCTTTGAAATTGCTATGTCTGACTGTGCTGTCTTTGTCACTTGCACAGTATCGTTAGTTTTTAAAATCTCGACAGCTTCTTTTGTACTTTCCTTCTCTTTACAACAGGAAAATAATAGTATCATTGAAAATAAAATTATCTTTTTCATAATAATTCTTGATTACTTATTATACGTTATACAATCGTTTCTGCTAATGGCAAATTTCTATTAAATAGTATCAAATATAATCCACTTTTATTACACCATTACAATTGAATGGAGATAATTAACTTCTTGTCTTTCGATCTTTTTTAAAAACTCAAAGAGAATCACTTAATTTTTTGGAATAAATTTGAAAAATGGGTATTGCAAGTCTATTTTTGATGATGTTTCTAATATTTTAAGGCTCCTATAAATGAATTTTAAAGCTCAATTATTGTATTTTTTGAGCTATATTTACTTCTTATATGAGCTACAATAATAAATTTACAAATTATGCTAGATTCTAGGAGTGAAGAAATACTTGTTTTTTTTAAAGTAATTCCTTCCATATCGTTAAATGAAATCTATGATAGAAAAACAGGCTATTAGCAGATAAAGAAAAGTTAATTACTTTCCGATACAAAAAGTAACTTTCCTTTGTTTATTGGGGTTTACGTGATTTGGGCAACAAATGGGCAACAAAATGTGTTAAATAAAGGGTATTTCAGCACAAATAAAGGAATAAAATATAGTTGCCTT